>JAJXYT010000110.1 GCA_021780375.1 bacterium
CACCGCCGTGGGGTTATGTGCCGGACGAGGAATTCAAGGCCCAGGATCAGAATCCGTTCGTGGCCGGGGAATTTGTCTGGAGCGGTTTTGATTACCTTGGCGAGCCGACACCGTACGACCACGACACCACGAACCGGCTGGTTTTCACCGATCCCGCGATCCAGGCCAAATGGGACGCGGTGCTCCGGGCCGGCGGGAAAATCGAGGTGCCGTCGCGCAGTTCCTATTTCGGCATCTTCGACCTCTGCGGCTTCAAGAAGGACCGGTTCTATCTTTATCAATCACGCTGGCGGCCGGACTTTCCGATGGCGCACCTCGTCCCTCAGGATTGGAACTGGCCGGAGCGCGCCGGCAAAATCACACCCGTGGAGGTTTATACTTCCGGTGACGCCGCCGAGCTGTTTCTGAACGGCCAATCGCTGGGCCGGAAGCAAAAAGGGCCCTATCAATACCGTCTGAGGTGGAATGGTGTCGCTTACGAGCCGGGCACGCTCAAAGTCATCGCCTATCGGAACGGCAAAAAGTGGGCAGCCGATGTCGTGAAGACCACCGGCCCGGCGGTCAAACTGTCGTTGCAGGCTGACCGCCCCATCATCCACGCCGATGGAAACGATTTGTCGTTTGTTACGTTGACCATCGAAGACAAGAACGGATTGATGGTGCCGCAGGCGGGCAATCCCATCCGATTCAGCATCAAAGGGCCGGGTGAAATTGTCGCCACCGGCAACGGCGATCCGACCAGCCACGTATCTTTCCAGTCAAAAGAGCGAAACGCCTTCAACGGACTTTGTCTGGCGATCATCCGCGGGCAAGCCGGCGAACCGGGAAAAATCACGGTTCGAGCGCAGTCGGACGGCCTGAGCACCGCCACGGCGGTCATTCACAGTCTGAGCCCTTAAGCGCTCTGCAGAAGCACCGACACCGGCGTCGGCCCGGGCTTTTGACGACAGGCCGCTTCAGACATTCCCGGGCGAAACGCCCGCACCAATACCGAGGGCGCAAACTTTTGCAATCATAGATGCCACGGCGGCCATGCCCGAAGTTTTGCCGGTCTGGCTCGGCGGTTTTTTTGCAGCAAGTAATCAATTATAGCAAGTTATTTGGCGCTTTTCGGATGACACGCGGAGCCAGTTAAAGGTAAGTTTTTAGACCGCTGGCGAGTATGAACCGGGGCAGGATTTTGTCATCTGAAATGTGCGGCACAATTGTGTCAGCGCTGACGGCAGGTTTTTGCCTCGTCGTATGGGCGCCGGCCTGTTCGGCCGCGGAACCACTGACGGTTCGGGCCGCGGGATTCACTCTGGCCACAAACGACGCCGTCTTCGACGGGACAAATAAGATTGCCTTGTGTCTGACCCCGGAGCACGCGCTACTGCCTTTCTGCCAATCGGCCGTAAAACAGGACGCGGCCCCGGCCTTGCTGGGGCCGGACCCGAAAATTCCGTATTTTACCGTGCGTTTCGCGCTGCCCATTCCGCCGGAGAACGCCACGAGCAATGTCGCGGCGCTCACGGGAATGGATCCGGCGGTTTTTACGCACAATCACTCTCCCGGCTTCGAGATTCTGCCCAACGGTGACGCCCTGGCGGTTTGGTTCAGCACACCGCCGGGCGAAAGCGAGAGCGCCACCACCACCACGTTTGTTCAGGCGCGGTTGCGTTACGGCGCCGAGGAATGGGATCTGCCCGAACTGTTTCTCGATACCCGGAATGCCAATGACCAATCGGGCCTGCTCTGGCGCGACGGACGTAAAATCTGGTTTTTCGGCGGCGGCCGGGGCATGTCACCGTGGATTCCATTTAAAATCGCGACGTCCACCGACAACGGCGCGACGTGGACACTCTCGCTGCCGCTGCTCACTGAACCAGCGGTTGACTTTACGCCCCAACCCATCACCAGTGCGTTCCGCGCGCCCGACGGTGCGATTTATTTCGCGATGGACGGTGACAAGGCGACCAGTTTTTTGTGGCGCAGCACCGATGAGGGAGTTCGCTGGCAGCAAATGGCCGGACGCACCGGCGGGCGGCACTCGGTGATCGCGCCTTTGGACGGCCAGGGTGATTTGCTTTCCATCGGCGGAAAAAATTCGAATGTGGAGGGCTGGTCACCACAAAATCTTTCGACGAACTGGGGCGAGAGTTGGAGCCAAAGCAAACCGTCGCCGTTCCCGCCACTGGGCAGCGGGCAACGGCCCAGCATGATACGGCTTGCCGACGGGCATTTGCTTTTCGTGAGCGACGCCTGGTTGCAGAAGGCGGACAAACCGCCGCCGCCGGGCTGGAAATATGGCGACGGACCTTTCGTGGCGATTTCAACCAACAACGGCGCGTCCTGGCACATCAAGCCGTTGCCCGTGCAGTTGCCCAACCATTCATTTCGGAAACACGGCACGGTCGGCTACGTCGTCGCACGACAGGCGCCCGACGGCGTGATCCATATTTTGACGACCGAGACGCAGCCATGTCTGGATTACGAATTAAATGAAGCCTGGATTTTTTCCGACGCGGGCGACCTGCCGCCGGAAAGTTCAGGCGGCGTCATCAAACATTTTTCCGAATCTTATGCGGATGGAAAGGTGCGTTCCCAATGGAGTGCGCGGATTTGTCCGCATGGTCGTTATCTGCTCGATGGTCCGGAGACGGATTATTATCCGGACGGACGCCAGGAACACGTGGTCGCTTATCGCAACGGCCTGAAGACGGGGACGGAAACTTTTTGGGCGCCGGACGGCACAAAACTTTGGAGTTGGGAGCATAACCTCGGAAGGCACACGAGCGTCTGGATTCATTACTGGCCGGATGGCCGGAAGAAAATTGAATCCACCTGGAAGACCCGACCCCGGGCGCGCGATTTGGACCGAAGTTTCTTCGGTCTGGTCGCGAACGGCCCGGTATATCAATGGGCTGAAGGCGGTCAGCCGGTGTTTGCCGGTTATTTTGACAACGGAATTTACGCTGGAACCCGGCCTTTGCCGCCGGCACAACCCTGAACCCTGAACCAATTCATGGAGACGCTCCGCTGGCTCGATTTGGTCGTCATCGTCATTTACATGGCGGCGATGGCGTTTATCGGCCTGCGGTTCGCCCGGCGGCAGACTTCGACGGAGCGTTATTTTGTCGCCCAACGTTCCATTCCGGGTTGGGCGATGGGGATTTCGCTTTATGCGACGGTCATCAGCAGCGTTACTTTCATCGCCTATCCCGGCGCTGCTTACGCCGGCAACTGGAATGAGCTGGTGCCGGGCCTGATGGTGATGCCCGTTCTGCTGCTCGCCGTTTTTCTCATCATCCCGTTTTACCGGCGCGTCGTGGGCATGAGCGCCTATGAGTATTTTGGCAAACGGTTCGGCGGCCGGACGCGGATGTTCAGTGCGGTGGCGTTTGCCTGCGGCCATTTCTCAAAACTGGCCTTTGTCTTTTACCTCGTCGCGTTGACCGTCAACAGCATGACCGGCTGGAACATCTATTGGGTCACCGCCATCATGGGCGTGGTGACCGTCTTCTACACGTTTTGCGGCGGGTTGGAGGCGGTGATTTGGACGGACGTCATTCAGGGGTTCGTCAAGGTTTTCGGCATCATCATCTGTCTGGGCTTCCTGCTGTTTCTGCCGCCGGGCGGGCCGGCGGCGGCGTTCCACACCGCATGGCAGGCGGGCAAGTTCGGCCTCGGCTCGCTGAATTTTGATTTCACGCAGAAAGGGTTTTGGGTGATGACGCTCTACGGGTTGTTCTGGTTCCTGCAGCAATACACCGCCGACCAAACCGTGGTCCAAAGGTATCTGGTGACCGCCACCAACCGCCAGGCCGTCAAGGGCACGCTCCTGGGTGGACTGCTGTGTGTGCCGGTCTGGACGTTGTTCATGCTCATCGGATCGCTGCTGTGGTCATTTTACCACCTGACGGGCGAAAAATTTCCCGGTTACATCACCAAATCCGACCAGATTTTTCCTTACTTTCTTTCGACGCACATCCCGGCCGGACTGGCGGGGCTGTTCATGGCGTCGCTCTTCGCTGCGGCCATGTCCACCATCTCCTCCACGCTCAATTGCCTGGCGGTGATTGGGACGGAGGATATTTACCGGCGGTTCGAGCCGGCGGCGACTGATGCGCGGCGTTTGCAGGTGGGGAAGGGCATCGTCATCGGAGCCGGCCTGTTGACCACCGTGATTGCGATGGTGTTGGCCGGCTACGCCGGTCATGCCCTGTCGCTCTATTTCACCGCCACGGCCATCCTGTCCGGCGGATTGTTCGGGTTGTTCTTTCTGGCCTTTTTTTCAACCCGGGCCAACGCGCGTGGCGTATGGTTTGGCATTATTGCCTGTCTGGTTTTTACCGGCTGGGCCACGCTCACCCAGGGCAAGGAGGGCCATTACCATTTTCCGCTCCCCGGCGTCATGATTGGTGTCATTGGCCATGTCGTGTTGCTCGCCGTGGGATACCTGGCCAGCTTCCTCTTTCCACCGCCGGAACCGGCCCTGCGCGAATTAACGTTGTGGGGCTGGCTTGAAAAACGAAGCAGGCTGCGCGCGGGACAGTTGGATTCTTCGGCCATCCTGGAATCAAATCCATGAACATCATCACCCTGCTTCAACCTCCGCGCCTCGTCTTCGGCAACGGCTGTGCGCCGCAATGCGCCGGCTTTTTGGCGCAACGCGGTTGCCGCCGGGTCTTGCTGGTGACCGGTTCGCCGGTGTTGCCGTTGCTCGAGGCGGTGATGGGCGCGTTGAAAAAATCCGGCCTCGCGGTCGTGGCGGCCCCGGCGGTGGATCGGGAGCCGACCCTTTCCCTGTTCGAGACGGTCCGGCAATTTGCGCGTACGGAGAAGGTGGACAGCGTGCTGGGCATCGGCGGCGGCAGTGTCATTGACGTGGCCAAGCTGACGGCGGCCCTCGCCGGCGGGAAGCAAGCCGCGGCGGAAGTGTTTGGAATCGATTTACTGAAAGGCCGCGAATGGCCGTTGGTCTGCCTGCCCACCACCGCCGGAACGGGCGCGGAAGTCTCGCCCAACGCCATTTTGCTCGATGAGGCGGAGAGGCTGAAAAAAGGCGTCGTCAGCCCGCATCTCGTTCCGGATGCCGCGTTCGTTGATCCGCTGCTCACGCTTTCCGTGCCGCCAGGCATCACTGCGGCCACGGGGTTCGACGCGCTCACCCATTGCATTGAAGCGTATGCCAATAAATTTGCGCATCCGGTCGTGGATACCTGCGCGTTGCAGGGAGTGAAACTGATTTCCGCCAACCTGCTCCGCGCCGTCCGCGCTGGCGGCGATATTGAAGCCCGCGCCGCGCTGGCGCTGGGCAGTCTATACGGCGGGTTGTCTCTCGGCCCGGTGAACACGGCGGCCGTGCACGCGCTTTCCTATCCGCTGGGCGGGCGATTCCATGTCGCGCACGGCGTTTCCAACGCCGTTTTGCTGCCGCACGTTCTGCGTTTTAATTTTTCCGCCGCGCCGCAACGTTACGCGGAAATTTCCCGGGCCCTGGGAATCGCCGGCAACGGCTCGAATTTGTCCACGGCTGAGCACGGCGTGGAATTCCTGAACACCCTTTCGCGCCGTTGCGGGGTGCCGCAAAAACTTTCCGAATTGGGCGTCCCGCGGGCCGCGATTCCCGCGCTGGCCAAAACCGCGATGCAGGTGACGCGTCTGTTAAACAATAACCTGCGCCCGTTGACGGAGGCGGATGCGGTCGGGATTTATGAATCAGCTTATTGAATGAAAACTGGACCGAAACATGGTGGCGTGGTGGTGCCGATGATTACCCCGGTGACGGAAGATCGCCGGCTGGATGAGACAGCCGTGGACCGGTTGGTGGACTCCCTGCTGACCGGCGGGGTGGACGGAATTTTTGTCATGGGTACGACCGGCGAAGGTGCGGCCATTCCCCAGGCCTATCGGCAGCAATTTGTGGAACGGACGGCTGCCCGCGTGAACGGCCGGGCCAGGGTTTTTGCCGGCATCGGCGACGCGCATCCCGGGCAAATTGCGGCGGGCAATGACTATTTCCGCGCCGGGGTGGATGCGGTCGTGTCGCGCCCGCCGGTGGCGATACCCGCGGAGGGATTGCTGCCATGGTTCCGGACACTTTTGGACGGGTTGGACGGGCCCTTGCTGCTCTACAACATGCCGATGACGACGAAAATCTCCATTCCCCTGGACGTGGTTGAAAAACTGGCGGGACATCCACGGTTCGCCGGCATCAAGGATTCGGAGAATGACCCCCGGCGGCTGGAGGAACTGCTCCGGCGTTTTGGCGGCAAACGGGATTTCTCGGTGTTCGTCGGCGTTGGCGCCCTGATGGAGAGCGGTCTGCGGCTCGGAGCGGATGGAATCGTTCCCAGCGTCGGCAATCTGATTCCCGACGTGTGCCGAAACCTTTGTGACGCCGCTCGAAACGGCGATTGGTCCGCAGCCGGAGCGGCGGCTTCGCGGATGAGCGCCGTGGCCGCGCTTTATCAGAATGGCCGGACCCTGAACGAATCGCTTTCCGTCTTGAAAGGCGCGCTGCACCTGCGCGGACTATGCGCGCCGCACGTTTTGCCGCCGTTGAAGCCAATGACGGAATCGCAACTGGAAAAACTCCGGAACGAAATGGACCGGCTGCATTTGTTGAACGGACAAACATGAGCACCAAACCTGTCCTCGGTTTGACGTCGGGCGATCCGGCGGGTATCGGACCGGAACTCTGCCTGCGCGCCCTGCGCGAACCTGCGGTGCTGAAACACAGCGCGCCGGTGTTGTTTGGTGATGCGGCGGTTTTGGAGCGGGTGAGTCAGACCGCCGGCATCCCGTTCGCAAAATGCCGGATTATTTCAATCTCCGAACTGGCCAGCCTCCCCCGCCTCACCCGGCCGCTCATTGTGGATTGCGCGGCGATGGACGCGGCGGAAGTCGTACCGGGAGAAATTTCCGCGGTCTGCGGGCGGGCCGGTTTTGTTTATATCCAGAATGCGATTCGAGCCGCCCGGGCCGGCCTCATTGACGGGATCGTGACCGCGCCGATCCACAAGGAATCTTTGAATCTGGCCGGAGTGCCATTCCCCGGCCATACGGAAATTTTTACCGCGCTCACAAAGTCGAAACGCAGCTGCATGATGCTTTACTCGGAAGAGTTGACGGTGAGCATGGCCACCACCCATATCGGTTATGCCGACGTCCCCCATCAGCTCTCCACCCGGCGCCTCCTGGACGTGATCGAACTGACGGCGGAAGCCATGCGCCGGATGCGGCGGCGCGCGCCGCGCCTGGGCGTCTGCGGCTTGAATCCGCACGCGGGCGAACACGGACTGTTTGGCAATCGGGAGGAGGAAAAGTTTGTCGCGCCGGCGGTGGCGCAGGCCCGGGAGCGGGGTATTGACGCGACCGGACCGCTCGTCCCGGACGCGGCCTTCAGCAAGGTTTGGCGTGGGAAATATGATGCCATCGTCACGTTGTATCATGACCAGGGCCACATCCCGTTCAAGATGCTGGCCTTTGACACGGGAGTGAACCTCACCCTCGGTTTGCCGATCCTCCGGACCTCGGTGGACCACGGCACGGCCTTTGACATCGCCTGGCAGGGAAAGGCCGACCCGGGCAGTTTGTTTTCGGCCATTCGGGTGGCGGCCGATTTGGCACGGAATCGAGCCGGCGATGGGCCACCGGCCCATGACGCGCGGAATGGCGGCCGTCGCGCAAACCGCAACTTGAAAATCGCAATTTAAAATGATTGGCGTAATTGCAGACGATCTGACCGGCGCTGCCGAAATCGGGGCCGTGGGTCTGCGCCACGGGTTGGGCGCGGAGATTGTCCGGCGCGGCCAACCGAGCGGCCGGGCCGAGGTGGTTTGCGTGGACACCGATTCACGGTCCTGCAAACCTGACGAGGCGGGGAAACGCGCCGCCACGGCGGCCAGACTGTTGCGCGCGGCGGGAGCGCAATGGATTTACAAGAAAGTGGATTCCGTCCTGCGGGGGCAGGTGACGGCCGAAGTGGAGGCGGTTATGACCCAGCTGCAGTTAAACCGCGCCCTGCTGTTGCCGGCCAATCCCTCCCTGGGCCGGGTCATCCGCGATGGCCAGTACGTGGTGCGCGGCAAATTGATTCACCGGACGGAGTTTGCGCATGACCCGGAATATCCCCGGCATACCTCACAGGTATTGCGATTGCTGAAGCTGCCGGAGAAATTTTTAATCCGCGTGTCCAACGGCGACCGCGCGCTGTCGGACAACACCATCGTCGTCGCCGAGGCGGCCACGTCAGCGGAGGTGCAGGATTGGGCGACGCATCGCGAAGCGGGGATATTGGCGGCGGGCGGGTCGGAATTTTTCAGCGCCTTGCTGGACGCGGAACATCTTCCGCTGCCGAGGGGGAAGGTCCGGCTGCCGCAAGTGGTGCCGGGGCGCGAGTTGTTTGTCTGCGGCACGTCCACGGAATCAGCCCGCAAATTTGTAAACGGGGCGCGACAGGACGGAACGCCGGTGTTTTCGTTGCCGCAGGAAATGATGTGGGGCGCGGAACTTTCGGAGGCCGCCGCGGAAGCCATTACCCGCCGGGTCATGGCGGCATTTGATGCGTATCCGCGGGTCATCTTGAATGTAGGCTTGCCCCTGGTGCGCAATGCGGCCATTGCCCGGCGGCTGTCGCACTTCGTGGTCCGGATTGCCGAGTCGGTATTGCGGCAGGTCCGGATTGCCAGGGTATTTGCCGAAGGCGGGGCCACCGCGGCGGAATTGGTGGGCTGTATGGGTTGGGCGCGGCTGGCGGTTCAGCGGGAACTCGCGCCCGGGGTGGCGGTGCTGGCGATTGGCGGCAGTGAATCCACCCTGTTAACCATCAAACCGGGAACTTATGTTTGGCCTGCAAGGTGGACATGACAATGGTGAGTCTGGTAAAAATGAGCTTGTGCCCGCGTTATCCGGCTCATCGGACAACCTTGTTTTTGTAGACCCGACACCCGTCGCCCGGCGGTTGTTGTGGCACCTTTTTTCCATCGGTTCCCGCCGCATGCTGCAGCCGGATCACCATGAACGATTCGAAAAACCCGGAGCTCATTTGTTCTGGGTGCAATCCGGGGCGGGGGAACTGGAATACCGTTCGAGCCGGTTTGAGCTGAACCGCGGCAGAAAGGTCTGGCTGGTGGACATGGCCAGGCCGCGCACCTACATCCCGGCGCCGGGGCGGCATTTGACCATCACCGGCTTTCGTTTTGGCGGGCCGGGTCTGGAGTTCTGGCATGAAGAATTCCACGGCGAGGAAAACCCCGAATTTCCGGTGGACGATTTTCGGGTGGTTACCCGGATGCAGAGTGAATTAGTCCGGCTCGCCCGCCGCCGTCCCACCGGCTGGGAGTGGCAGGTTCACCTGCGGATTACTGAAATGCTGGGACGGTTGCTCATGTCGCGGGAATTGCTGGCTTCACCGCAGGCGGAACTGTCTCCGCCGGTGGTGCGCGTCCTCAATGCCATCTCGGCCAACCCGCTGCGCGACTGGAAGGCGAAAGAACTCGCCTTCATCGGCAAGGTCAGTTACTCCGGACTGCGCGCGCTGTTCCAGCACGATGAACAGGGAACCATCCATCAACACATCCAGAAGGCACGGCTGGACCAGGCGCGCCTTTTACTGGCGGACAAACGTTTGTCGGTCAAGGACGTGGCGGCGCAATTGAGTTTTTCGAGTGAGTTTTATTTCAGCCATTTCTTCCGCCGCCATACCGGCATGTCGCCGACGCAATTCCGGCAGCATTTGAAAGGGTAGGCAAAAAAGCCGCCGCGTCAGTTCAACCGCTGTTTCAGATAACGGTTCAGGGCGTCCAGGAGGTCGGGATCCAATGGAACTTTGTGGCCGCGCGGCTGGGGATCCTGCATGAAGATTTCATCATTGCCGAATTCCGCGAGCCGTTGGCGCAACACGGTCATCTGGTGAAGCGCGTCGGCGCCTTCGGCGCAATTGATGGTCAAAAAAAGCGGAAGGGTGGTGTGGTCAAGATAATCCAGCGCGCCCTCCCGGCGCCAGGCCTCGCGATGTGCCGCCCGGTCGCCCCAGGCCCTGGCGTAACGCGGCAGCATGTGGTCCGTGGGCAACAGGTCGAGATAGGTGAAACGTCCCGACAGGATGACGGCGCCCTGTACAGCGCTGCTGGCCCCCTGGTTTTCACCGTGGCCCTCGAACTCCTTCATGGCTTCGGTGGTGACGAGCATCAGCGCCATCCCGCTGCCGCGCGAAAAACCGGCGACGGCGATGTTTCCGTTCATTCCCAGCCGGGCGCCTTCCACCCGCAGGGTACGGACCGCGGATTTGATCTTCCAGGCGCAGTCAGGCATCGGATCGAGTCCCTGGTACGGCGGCGCCACCGGATGATCCGCCATGGCGACAGCAAAGCCCTCCGTGGCTTCGGCGTCGAGAATCGTATCGCTGCAAATGGCCAGCGAGGCGTTGCCCATGCGGTTCTCATTGTCGCAGGAAAATTCGATGACGGCGCCGACCGGTTTTGCCGGATGCGACGGATAAATGATGTCCATCCCCAGCGTCCGGGCCGGGTCACGGTAGAACACCACGCCGCGCAACAAGCGGCTGCCGGAGGGGACGATGAAGATGTGCGCCGGATCAATTGTGAATCGGGACAGGAACCGGCCGCGAAACAAATCATCGCGCAACTGATACAGGTCGCGGTTGAGAAACGGCACGCGAGCGCGCGGATTCCGGGCGTAATCCAGAACTGCGACGAGATATCCCCGGGTGCGGAAATCACGAATAATCGCCCGGTCACTGTCCGTACCGATGCGCGGGACGGCCAGATTTTCAGGGTAGATGATCATCGGCAAAGGCTGGTTGCTCTGAAATCCTGCTGGTTTGAGGATCGTTAACTCAAGGGCTTTCCCGGTGACCGGGCTTTGCCATCGGGTGTATTCCGGGGGGGATAGTCTTGTCTGAGCACAAACCGGCGCGGCGGCCAGAGCCAGCCACAATGCCGGCAGAAACCAAAGTTTTCCGCCTGGGCCGCGCGCCGGGTTATGCTCAGTCATGGAATTATTTCGGCTGGAAGATGGATTTCAGGTACGCGGTATTGGCGCCGAAGTTCCCTTTCACATCATGTGGATCCCTGGCGTTGCGCGAGCGTTCGATGACCAGCCAGCCGCGCCAGCCCATCGCATCGAGCGTTTCTTTCACCCTGGCCAGGTCAATCCCGGGATCGTCCTGGAGCCAGACGCCGTCCCGGTCCGTGCCATGGATCTGGCAGATGCGGTCAGGGCCGAGCGTGCGCAGTTCGGCAATCAGGTCGCGCCGGTTCTGAATCGCGTTGGCGAAGTTGAAATAACTGCGGATCGCGGACGAGCCGGTTTCCTCCAGCAACTTCACCTCTCCGGCAGCGTCCAACGCGGTTTCGATGCCGATAACGACGCCGGCCGCTTCGGCCGGGGAGGCAATGGTTTTGAGCCGTGCGATGACCGCCGGGCGCAGTTCGGGGTGCTTGACCAGGTCGCACGGCACGCCCAGCGGCAGGAACGCGACCTTCACGTTCAGGGCGGTCATCGTCTCAATGCAATCCTGGACCATCCGCGGCACGGTGGGGCGCTCCACGAAGGATTGGGCGTAAAAACCGGACATGGCCAGCGAGCAGATTTCGAGGCCGAGCCGGCGCGCGGTGTCCAGAAACTGTCGGCGTAACCGGGGATCGGTCAGGTGGTTTTCGAAGGTCTCACGCTTGCCCAGGCTGCCCATGTCCACTTCAACCCCGTCGGCGCCGATTTCCCTGGCCAGCGGAAATGCGCCGGGTTTCTGGCGTTTGAGCATCATCCAGTCGCAGACGCCGATTTTGTAGCGGTAATCGGGAATGACGGGCGTTACCGGAGCGTGGTCGGGCGCTGTGCCTTTGGCGGCTTCGGCGGCTGGCGACCAGGCCCTGGAGGAAAACCATCCCGTCGCGGCCGCGGCGGCAGTGGTTTTGAAAAACTGGCGGCGATTCATGGAGCGATTGGTTTTAATTGCCCGTCGAACGCATAGGTTTTGCCGGCCTCGGTCTGGAGTTTGATTTCACGTCCGCCGTAGCGCAACAGGCAGGGTCGGCCAAGTTTCGAGTGAATAACCGCGCGGGTCAGCTGGCCGTTGTCCCAGGCCAGATCCACCACGAATCCGTCGCGGGCGCAGATGCCGGAAATCGAGCCGGAGGGCCATTCGGTCGGCAACGCGGGCAGCAGTTGGACGATGCGCACCGGGCGCCCCTCGCGCCTTTCCGTCCATTGGCTCTGCAATAGCATCTCAATCATGCCGGCGGTGGCGCCAAAGTTGCCGTCAATTTGAAACGGTCCGCACAGGTCAAAAAGATTGGGCAGGGTTCGACGTTGGAACAGCAGGTTCAGTTGTCGCCAGGCGAACTCACCATTACCGACCCGGGCCCAAAGGGGGATGCGCCACGCATAACTCCAGCCGGTGCTGCCGTCGCCGCGCCATTTGAGCAGAAGTTTGGCGGCGTTCCAGATTTTTGGATCCGCGGGCGAGATGTCCGCCCCCGGATACAACGCCCACAACGGCGACATGTGGCGATGGTTGTTGTCCGGTTTGTCAATGTCATCGATCCACTCCTGCAACTGGCCGTATTTGCCGACTTGATTGGGCGGCAGTTGATCACGCACTGCGGCCAGCTTCGCCGAAAATGCCTTGTCCGTTCCTAAAATGTGCGCAGCGGCGATGGTGCTGTTAAACAAGGCGCGGATGAGCTGGTTGTCCATCGTCGGGCCATAACACAGGGTTCCTTGTTCGGGCGAATAAGACGGGGAAGTAACCCACCAGCCGGTTTTGGGGTCCTTGATCAGGTCATCCACAAAAAATTGCGACGCCGATTTCATGTCCGGGTAGGCACGCGCGAGGAATGTTTTGTCGCCAGTGAAGAGATAATGTTCCCACAGATGATAACACAGCCACGCGCCGCCGGTCGGCCAGACGCCGTCAATGTTGTTGATGGGCGCCGTGCCGCGCCAAAGGTCGGTGTTGTGATGCACCACCCAGCCGCCGCAGCCGTATTGCTCGCGGGCGGTGCGACCGCCGCTGATGACCAGATCGTCAATCAGGTCAAAGAGCGGTCCGGCGCATTCGCTCAGGTTGGCGAGTTCGGCAGGCCAGTAATTCATTTCGCAATTGATGTTGAGCGTCCACTTGGACTCCCACGGCGGATTGAGGTCCTCGTTCCAAAGCCCTTGCAGATTGGCCGGCTGCCCGCCCGGCCGGCTGCTGGCAATGAGCAGATAACGGCCGTATTGAAAATACAGCGCCGCCAGTGCCGGGTCGCCCTCCAGGCCGTAAGTCTTCACCGACGTCAGACGCTGGTCCGTCGGCAATTTGGCGCGGTCGGTGTGGCCGAGGTTGAAAGTTACCCGCTGGAAAAGATGGCGATAATCGGCGAGATGACCGGCCAGAAGTGATTCATAGCTTCGATGGTCGAGCCTGGCCAGGTCCTTTACGCATCGTGCGTCGGGGTCTGCGCTGATGTCTTGAAAATTCCTGAAGCTGGTGGCTGCCGCCAAAAGCACCGTGGCGGAATCGGCGTGGCTGACGACGAGGGTATTTCCGTTGGTGCTGATTTGGCCGCCGTCCGCGGCCACGCGCACCTGTGATTCGAAGCGCAGTCCGCCGGTTTCAACCTGCCCGGTCAACGCGAGTGTGTCCGGTGAAATGGCCCGGGTCCGGGAATGGGTTTGCGGACTGTCCATCTTGAGCCTGAAGCTGATGTGGCCGGGTTTGTCGGCGGTGAACCGCAGAACAATGACCTGATCCGGGTAGCTGGCAAAGGCGTCACGTTGGTAACTGACTCCGTCGGCGCGGTACCTGACCCGGGCGATGGCGGAATCGAGGTCCAATTCACGACGATAGCCGGTGACCTTGGTGTAGCCGCGGAAATGGAAATGCAAATCGCCGAAGGGCTGATAGGCTTTTTGCCGCACCGGATCGCTGAGAAAGTATTTCCGGACAATGTCCGCGACCTCTTGGGTCTTGCCCTCGAACAAAAGCCGGCGGATTTCAGCCAGATGGTCATGAGCCCCGGCGCGGACGTAATCATGCGGGTGCCCCTTCCAGAGAGTGTCCTCGTTGAACTGGATGCGTTCATCCGGGACTCCGCCAAAAACCATCGCTCCCATCCGGCCATTCCCGATGGGCAGAGCCTCGGTCCATTGCGCGGCGGGTTGCCCGAACCACAATACCGGCGGCAGGATCTTTTCACCTCTGGCATGGCCAACCGCAGCCAGCAACAACAGCAAAAAAAACGGCAATAAGCCGGGCAAACGCCTTAGGGTCATGCGTCATAATTGCCTGTGAATGAATCCAAAACAAGGACATCTGAAAGATGGGAGATATAAAAACTGGCAATTCATTTGCAAAAAACGCCAAGGCGCACAGGAATCCAGTGCGGCGCGCTACAGCTACAGTATCCGCCTTACCGCCGCGAGCCAGCCGTCGTGGAGCCGTTTGGCCCGGGCGGGATCCATCTGTGGCCGGTACGTCCGCACTTCACGCGGCAACGCCGCCAGCTCTTCCAGTGAATGGCAGACTCCCAACCCCAACAAGCCGTTCATCGCCGCGCCCCAGGCGGAAGCTTCCGGGACTTCCGAAACGGTCAAATCGAGTTCCGCCAGGTCCGCCGTGAATTGCATAAGAAAATGGTCGCGCGTCGGCCCGCCATCAGCGCACAGGTTCTGCAGCTTGATCTGCGCGTCCGCACGCATCATTTGCAGCACGTCGCGGATTTGATAGGCAATCGCCTCTTCGGCGGCGCGGGCGATATGTTCCCGGCGCGTGTGGGCGGTCATGCCGATGATGGCGGCGCGCGCCTCCGGTTTCCAATACGGCGCGCTTAACCCCGCAAAGGCCGGCACCAGGTACACGCCGCCGGTGTCCGGCACGGCGGTGGCCAGTTGCGCCACCTCGGACGAGCTTTGAATCAGGCCCAGCTGGTTTTTCAACCAGGAGATTGTGGCGGCGGAGAAATTGATGATGCCTTCGAAAGCATAAGTTGGTTGCCCGCGCCAGACCCAGGCCAGCGCCGAGACCGCGCCGCCCTCCGACAGGCTGAATTGATCGCCGATGTTCAGCAGCACGGACGTGCCGGTGCCGAAGGTCGCCTTGACCATGCCCGGCTGGTAACAGCGTTGAGCGAATAGCGAAGCCTGCGAATCGCCCATGACGCCGCAAAGGGGCACCCGGCGGGGCAGGAGGCCATCCAGGTCGGTCTCGCCAAAGTGAGCCGCGCTTTCGCGAACTTCCGGCAGCGCGTTCAATGGCACGTCGAAGAGTTCACACAACTGCTCATCCCAGCACAGCCGGTTAATATCGAACAACAGGGTCCGGCTGGCGTTGGTAGAATCGGTGGCGAAGACTTTCCCACCCGTCAGCCGGTGCACCAGGTAGGCATCCATGGTTCCCACGACGGCCTCGCCGTTCTCGAGTTTTGCGGCGATTTCCGGTTTTTCCCGGACCAGCCGCTTGATTTTGGACGCCGAGAAATAGGTGTCAATTTTCAACCCGGTTTTCCCACGAACCATCCCTTCGAGTCCCTGGTCGCGGAGATTTTGGCAAATGGGTTCGCCACGACGGCAAAGCCAGACAAGGGCGTGGTGCAGCGGTCTGCCGGTGGCGCGGTCGAATACCAGGATAGTTTCGCGCTGGTTGGTAATGCTCACCCCGGCAAGTTGCGCCAGCCGGTCACGATGCCGGCCGGTGATTTCCCGGACCACCGCCAAAACATTCTGCCAGATTTCTTCGGCGTCGTGTTCGACCCAGCCGGGCCGCGGATAGATTTGCCGGTGTTCCCGTGACGCCCGATCCCGCACCGCGCCTTGCGCATCGAACAGCACCGCCTTGGTGGCGGAGGTGCTTTGGTCAATAGCAAGTACCAGGCTCATTTCCCCTTCACCAGATGCATCGCTTTCTCTGCCAGGCCTTCCATCGAAATGCCGTAGTGCCGGAAAATATCCGCCGGCGCGCCCGTCACGGTATCCTCGTCGGGAATGCCCACGATGCGGAAGGGCACGGACACCCCGGCCTGCAGCAACACGGCGGCGCAGCCTTCGCCCAGACCGCCGTGGACACTGTGTTCCTCGACCGTTACGAGGGCGCGACATTCGCGTCCGGCACGAAGCACCGCCCCGGTATCGAGCGGTTTGACGGTGTGCAGGCTCAAAACGCGGCTGTGCAATCCCTGTTCCGCCAGTTTCACCGCGGCGAGCAGGCAATGCACCACCGTCTCGCCGGTGCCGATGAACGCCACGTCTCCGCCGTCGCGCAACGTGATCGCTTTGCCGACCTCATACCGGGTTTCCGGTTTGTGCAGGCCATACATCGCGGCCTTGCCGAACCGGAGGTACACCGGTTGCTCGCTTTGCGCGGCGGCACGGATGGCTTCGCGGGTTTCAAAATTATCCGCCGGCACGATGAGGGAGATATTGTGAATGGCCCGCAACGCCGCCAGGTCGTGCAGGGAATGATGCGTGCTGCCCAGCGCGCCGTAACTGACGCCGGCGCTGATGCCGACGAGCACCGCCGGAACGTCCGAGTAGCAAACGTCGTTCTTGATCTGTTCCAGCGAGCGGGCCGTCAGGAAACACGCCGGTGAAACTCCAAAGGCCTTCTTGCCCGCGGCGGCCAGGCCGGCGGTAATGCCGACGAGATTTTGTTCGGCAATGCCAACTTCAATCAATTGCCGGGGCAGCGCCTCGCCAAACGGACCCAGTTTGGCCGAACCGCGCGAGTCACTGGTGACGGCCACAAGATTGCGGTTGGCTTTCGCCAGCTCGAGCAACGTGGCGGCGAATTCGTCGAGGTTGGCCCGGCCCATTTTCAAGCCGAGTTTTTCCGCCATGGCCTTTGCCGCGGGTGAAAACAGGGAAGGGGCGGGCGCGCTCATGCCGCCATCCCCCTCAGCCGGTTCTCGGCCGCTGCCAATTCCTTCAAGGCGCGTTCGAAATCCGCGTCGCTCGGGACACCGTGATGCCATTTGACCGCGTCTTCCATGAAACTCACGCCCCGGCCTTTGACGGTGTTGGCAATGACACACGTCGGTTTGCCGGTTTCAGCCGGTTGGCTCAATGCTTCGGTGAGTTCGGCGAAATTATGGCCGTTCACAATGCGAACTGCCCAGCCGAAGGCCCGAAATTTCCCGTCCAATGGTTCGTTACTGCACACCTCACGCGTGCGGCCGGTGATCTGGAGCGTGTTGTGGTCAATAATGGCCGTCAGATTGTCGAGATCGTAATGCGCGGCCGCCATGGCGGCTTCCCAGTTCGAGCCTTCGGCCAGCTCGCCATCGCCGAGGAGTGTAAACACGCGGTCCGGCGCGGCGTCCAGCTTCGCGGCCAGGGCCATCCCGACCGAAATGGACAAACCGTGGCCCAGCGCGCCGGTGTTCATCTCAATGCCCGGGACCTGGCGCGTCGGATGACCGACAAAACGTGACTGGTAGCGGCAGAGCGTTGCCAATTCCGATTCCGGGAAAAAGCCGCGATCGGCGAGCACGGCATAAAGCGCCTCGACCGAATGGCCCTTGCTCTGGATATACCGGTCGCGGTGCGGGTCGCCGAAGGTCTCCGGTGAAACGCGCAGGATGCGGTGGTAGAGGACGTTCAGGATGTCCACGCAGGAAAGGCTGCCGCCCGTGTGGCCCGCCCCGGCCTGATAAATATGCCGGAGCAAACTGCGCCGGAGCTGAATGGATTTGAGTTCGAGTTCGTGGTCGGTCATGCGCGTTTCGGATCTAGCGCTCATGCTCATACACTTCCCAGCCGAGATAATTCCCGAACGCCTCGGCCAGAACCGCCGCGGACTTGGATTGGGTCATCACGACATGGTGCTCGAAGCCTTGCCGGCAGACGTAGCGCATCAGCTTCTGCAATTTCGGCACCCGGGCGACCGCGCGCGTGCCGAACGTCTCGAGCGGGTCATTGGTCAGTTCGCCTTCGCCGACATAAGCGCGGATTTTTCCCTCGGCATCCGCCGTGGTGATCCGGCCAAACGTGAGCGGGCCGGCCAGGGTGCGGCCCGCGAGGGCGCCGTAAGTATTTTTTTCGCCGACGATTGTACCCAGGATCGGTGCGGTCGCGATTTTGATGTCCGGCAGGAACGTTTTTGCCCAATTCCCGCAATGGAAAAGGACGCACTTGTCATCATCGTCCGCGTAATTGTTGTTCCAATCCACCAGGGCGGCCGGCGTGTGGCCGGCCAACTGCATGGCATACATCGTGAGGGCGCCGGTCACGTCCACTTCGCAGGCGCTGGGCATAAACCGCTCGCTCATCATGCTCATCAGCGTGCAGGTGTTGCAGCCGTAATTCTGCTGCACCGAGGTCCAGCACTGAATCGCGGTCGCGTCGAGGGCGTTGGCGGTCATCCAATCATTCAGCACCACGCCCATCCTGGCCATTTGCACGAGCGGCTTTTCCGGAACACCCTGGCTCGGCGCATAGGATTTGATTTCGTCAAGCTTGGCGACCACCGCCGGGTCGCCGGCATTTAACTTTTCCGCTTTGCCCAGAATTTCCGACAGGTCCACCGTGGTGACGCTGATGCCGTGGCGTTCGAGGATTTTTTCGCTGTAACGGACGGTATTGAAGGCGCCGGGGCGCGCCCCGACGGCGCCCAACCGCAATCCGCGCAAGCCGTTCACCACGCGGCAGACCGCCAGGAACTTGTCGAGATCCGCGATGAACGAATCATCCGTGGGTCGCACGACGTGTTTGTGGGTGACGGAAAACCTGATGCCGGCCTGAACGAGGTTGTTGCACACGGAAATTTTTCCGCAGTAAGCATCGCGCCGGCGCGCCACGTCGAGTTTATTCAGGTCATCGGGATAACCCTGGACCAGCACCGGCACGTTCAAACCGGACAATTTGAGCGTATCGGCGACGCCCTTTTCGTCCCCGAAATTCGGCAGCACCACGAGCACGCCGTCGATCTCATCGCGGTGGCGTTTGAACAAGCTGGCGCACCGACGCGCGTCGGCGTGCGTTTCGATGCCGCCGAGCTTGGTTTCCTCCGGCGAAACCCAGATGGGCTTGATGCCACGTTGCTGAAAAAGACCGGCGATGTCGTTCCGTGCTGCGGTGACGAGCTGGTCGGGAAAGAAATCGCGATTGCCAATGATAACGCCAAGCGCGGGGGTGGATGTTTTCATAAAATGGTCCGCTCGACGGGCCGCATTCGCAGGCCCGCATCCGGTCTGCCAGTTGAATCCATTATCGGATAAAGCCCGGCGGCGTCCATGCTTTATTCGCCAACAGATTTGACTTTGATGCCAAGCAAGGCGCCGAGCTTGATTAACTTGCGGGCGAGGTGTCCTGTCCCGATTGCGCAGTGGTGGGCCGGGCCGGCGTTCGACCATTCGCTGATGAACCGGGCCGCGCCGAGGCCAAACTGATACCGGCTGTTGGTGTTGCCGATTTCCAGAATCGGGCCGGGCACGGATTTGCCTTCAGCGACAAGCAAGGAAAGGTTGCCTTCGCGGTCTTGCACCACGCTCAGCAGCGTCACCGGCCCGTGTTTGACGGTCATTTGAATTGAAAGCCCCTTGCCGGGTTTGCCATGGTAGAGGGGCAAGGGAACGAGCCTGACCCGGCCTTCGGCAATCGCAAAGTGCGCCGGGCCGTCATGGCCGAGGTACACGACGTCGTCCTTGAAATCGGCGAGATAGAATTCACTGAACGAACCGCCGGCGCCGAACAAGTCCGTGATTTTCATGGCTTGAACGTTTTTGACTTCACATTCGCCGGCCACCGGAACGTGGCGGCCCGTCAACAGCGTGCTGCCGGCGATGACGGACGTGGCGATGTCGCGGTACGGGCCGCCGGCTTCGCCCTCGTAATAATACGCCAGCGAACCCAGATCGTGATGTTTCACGAGCGCGTCCAAAGCGCAGGCGGTTTTCGCGGCCCGAACGAGTTCCTTCCGTTCACATGCGGGCGAAACCTCAAACTCACGGCGAAATTGCGCGATTTTTCCCGCGACCTGTCGTGGCGACACGGCCTGGCGCAATTGGCGCAGCTCGCACATTTCCAGCAGTTCAAAATGATTGCCGAACACCGCCGACTGCCGGGTCAGGTCGGTATAAACGTCCAGCATCCCGCCATAATAATGGCCAAGCACACCCACGCGATTCACGCGCATGCGGGCCGCCACTCGCGCGGCGTCCACCCAATCCTGAATTTGCTGCCACGCCGCCGCATCCTGCAGATGGCCGGTGACGAGATGACAGGGAATTCCGGCGCGGTTAAAGACGCAGGCGATCTCCGGCGCGGCGCACGCCTGACAATGTTCCAGCCACACCCCGGTCATCAATCCACGGTCGCCGAGGGCATTGAACTTTTTGTAATCCAATTGTGCGACGGGCTGCAGATTCAGGACGACCACCGGCGCTTTCGTGTTTTGCGCCACCGGTAAAACTGTTGACGAAAGCGCATAAGTTGAAATGTAGAGGAAGATCAAATCCACTTCCTCGCGGCAGAACAATGAGGCTGCGGCGCGGGCCTTGGCCGGATTGTCCACCATCCCGGCGTCCACCAGACCGGCGCCAAACTCGCGCAAGCGGCCGCCGATCTGTTTTTGATGGCCGGTCAACCGCCGCCGCAGGCCCGGAAATTGCGGCCAATACGTTTCCAGCCCGATGCCAAACAGTCCAACGCGAACGGAATGGGCTTGGTTCATCTTCGATCGGTTCCGGTTTGCCTCAACATCCACGCCACGGCGCGGTGACTCGCTGGTGACGCTGTTTGAGCTTTCAATTGCGTGGGACAAGAGTGGGCAAGCTGTGCCGGGAAATCAAAGCTGAAATTTCAACCCCTTCATCTCTTTGAGGCCATGAAGTGAAATCAGCCTTGGCAAACGGATGGGGATGAACCAGTTTTTAAGCAATCACATGACTGCGATATGAAGCTTTCCAAAATCATCCATCAAATCAGTCTGGCCGGGTTGCTCGCCCTGGCTTCGCTGGCCAGCACCCTCGCCGCGCCGGTCCGCGTCGCCTGCGTGGGAGACAGCATCACCTGGGGCTATGGCATTTCCAGTCGCCAATCCAATTCCTATCCGGCGCAACTGGCCGACCGGTTGGGGACAAACTGGGAGGTGCGCAATTTTGGCGTTAACGGCACCACCCTGCTGGATCAGGGAGACCGGCCCTATGTAAAACAGGCGGCTTACGCCCGGGCGCTGGCATTCAAACCGGACGTGGTCGTCATTGATTTCGGCGCGAATGACAGCAAGCATCCCGGCGCCGGCAGCCTGGAGGCGGACAAGGCCGTCAATAACTGGCAGTACAAAACCAATTTCGTCCATGACTACGAGGAGATGATTGCCGCCTTCCGCCAGGCCAATCCCCAGGCAAGGATTTTCATCTGCCTGCCGACGCCGGATTATCCGGGCCGCTGGGGGATCAATGACAAAACCATCCGCGTCGAAATGATTCCCATGATTCGGCAGGCAGCGAAAGAATCGAAGGTTGCGGTGATTGACCTGTACACGGCGTTGAGCGGCCGGAAGGAATTGTTTCCCGACACGGTGCATCCCAATGCCACCGGGGCCGGATTGATGGCGGCGGCGGTGGCTCGCGCGTTGACCGGTCCCGCCGCGCCTGCCGGTGCGAAGTGAAACGGGACCGGACGGGTCATGGCCAACAGTCTGAGGGACAGTCGAATTGGATTCCGGACCGGTCAAACAGCTTCGGCGATTCCATTGATGATTGAGTCATTAATGTTCTTTCGATTCCAATATCAATTCGAGCGAGGCGCCGGGTCACTTTACATTTCTGCTGCGGTTGCTCATCATCGGGCCGGTGCCGCATTCAGGATGCGAAGCCATCGGCGCTCACAGCCCGTCCGGGTAAAGTTGACCGGCGGCTTCAGTCCGGGAATGGCTATGACGCACCGATGGCCGGTGGCAGGGCGTTATTGAGCAGAATGGCAAACGGCGCGCCTGCCGGCGCCGGTCGAAGACTCAGGTCGTTCTATGAACAATAAAAATGATGACAAGTTGTCCGGTCTGTCCGCCCGAATACCGCGTCCGGCCTTTCTGCTGCTGCTGTGCCTGGTGCTGGGGATGGGGATGGGGGTGATCTTCGACCGATGGGTGTTGCTGGTTTTTATGCCGTCCGACGCCATTTCCGATTTCCGGCTCATGGCGCAGGCGTGGAACACCATTCAGCGGTATTACGTGGACCGGGCGGCGGTGAAACCGAAAGCCCTTACCTACGGCGCGATCAGCGGGATGGTGGACGCTTTGGGCGATACCGGGCACAGCGTTTTTCTAAGTCCGGAAATGGTCAAGCAACTGCACGCGGCCGAGAGCGGGCAGCTCAAAGGCATCGGGGTGCAAATTCAAATGAAGAACCGGCTGGTGGTGGTCGTCGCGCCCCTGGACAACTCGCCCGCGCAACGCGCCGGTTTGCGCAGCGGAGACATCATCATGAGTGTTGACGGCCGGGAGATTGCCGGACTGCCATTGAGCCAGGTGGTCGCGCGGATTACCGGACCGGTCGGCACCCCGGTCGTGTTGGCGGTTTTGAACCCGCAAAGTCATCGCCTCCGCAATGTCACCATCGTTCGGGCGGCGATCAAAATTGACAATGTCACCTGGCAGCAACTGCCGGGAACGGACATCGCCGATGTCCGCATCGCCAGTTTTGACGACGGCGTGGTCAAGGATTTGAACGGCGCTTTGCGCGAAATCCGGCAGCAACGATTGCAGGGGTTGATTTTGGATTTGCGAGACAATCCCGGCGGTGTGCTGGACGAGGCGGTGGCCGCGGCCAGTGAGTTCCTGGCCGGCGGGAACGTGCTGCTCGTCAGGGACGCCCGGGGAAAGATCACCCCGGTACCGGCCAAGCCCGGCGGTCTGGCAACCAATATTCCCATGGTGGTGTTGATTAATGGCGGCTCGGCCAGCGCCTCGGAGATTGTCGCGGGCGCGCTCCACGACGCGCATCGGGCCGAACTGATTGGCGAAACCACCTTTGGCACCGGCACGGTGCTGAACGAGTTCCCGCTCCTCGGCGGCTCGGCGCTCATGCTGGCGATCCAGGAATGGCTCACGCCGGACGGGCATTCCTTCTGGCACAAAGGAATCCCTCCCCAGATTAAAGTGGCGCTGCCACCGGACGCCAGCCCGCTGATACCCGCCGCCGAACGGGGCCTGACGGCGAGGGAACTGCAATCCTCGGACGATAAACAATTGTTGCGCGCGTTGGAATGGCTCCAGGAACAGGCTAAAAATAAAAATGCCGGTCAGAGTCAAAACGCCGATTGAACCTCCGCCCGCCATCCGTTCAAGACCGGGCCGGTGATTCAGCCCGGCTTCGGCAGCCTGACCGTGAACTCGGAACCCTGGCCGGCGGCGCTCACCACCGTGATCTTTCCCTGATGCATTTCCACCACGGCCTTGACGAGGCTTAACCCCAGGCCCAGACCGCGCTCGGACCGGCTCTTGTCGCCGCGATAAAGACGCGTCCAGATTTTCCCCTGTTCTGCCGGAGGAATGCCGATGCCGGTGTCGCGGAACTGCACCACGGCCCAGGCCGGTTCCTCGCTGACCGAAATCGTGACGCGGCCATTTTCCGGAGTGTATTTGAGCGCATTGTCGAGCAGGTTGGCGAATACCTGGCGCATCCGGTTGCGATCCACCGGCGTCTCGCAGACGGCCGGCAGCTCCGTCCGCACCGCCACCTTCCGCTCGTCCGCGACGTATTCGTAAAGTTCGACGACCTCACGGACCATCCCGCAAAGGTCAACCGGCTCGCGTTGAAGTTTCATCATGCCGGCCTCGGCCTCGGTGATGTCCAAAAGCGTGTTGAGCATGTTCAGCACGCGTTCGGATTCCTCGACGCAATCGGCCAGCGCCTCCTGTACGGCGTCCGGCGCGGTTTGGGGCTGGAGCGCCAGTTCCGCCGTGCCGCGCAGACGGGTCAACGGCGTGCGCAGGTCGTGCGCCACGTTGTCGAGGGATTCCCGCATCGCGCGGATCAACGCCTGGTTTTTATCGAGCAGGTTGTTGAACAGGCGGACCATCTCATCCAGTTCATCATTCGACTTGCGCACCGGCACGCGCGCGTCGAGGCGTCCGGTCTGAATGATGGAGCGGGCGGTGGCGACCACCTGGCGGATGGGCCGCATGGCGCGATGGGCGAAAAAGGCGCCGGCCAGGAAACCCAGAAGAATCGTCGCGCTGCCGAAAACGATGAAATCCTGGCGCAACGGCAGCAGCAACGCAGCGCGACTGTCCGTGCTGCGCCCGACCTGCAACAGCGAGTTGTCCGGCAGGATCATCGAGGCGATGAGAAAATCCTTTTCGGCGTCTTTAGGTATGCGGATGAAGCCGACCCGCCGGCGATCGCCGGCCAGGCGGCCGGGAATGTCCCGGAAGGCGATCCAATCCGCGGGAATATTAATGATGGCAGCTTCGTTCCACGGGTTGACCAGGCGGACGAAAAAGGCCTTGGGGTCGCCGGTTTCGTGTTGCATGGCACTGCGGAGCGCCGGCAATCCGCCGGTGTTATAGACGGCCGCATACTCCTGCAACCGCGCTTCCAGCACCTCCCGGTCTTTGCGGCCGACGTCCGCCGCCAGCAGGTAGTAAGCGACCATCAGCAACGCGATGCTGCTGAGCGCAAACACAAACGCATACCAGAGAGCGAGCCGGATGCCGATGTTCCGGCGCGCCGTTTTAAGCAGGTCGAAGGACATAGCCCACTCCGCGGAGAGTATGGATCATCTGCTTGTCGGGATCGGCCTTGCTGCGCAACCGGTGCACGAGCACGTCCACGACGTTGGTTTGCGGGTCAAAACTGAAATCAAAAATATGCTCCAGGATCATGGTTTTGGTCACGACCCGGTGGGGATGGCGCATCAAATATTCCAGCAACGCAAACTCGCGCGGCGGCAATTCGATCAGTTGGCCCCCGCGCCGCACCTCGCGCCTGAGCAAATCCAGGGTCAGATCACCGGCCGTCAGGCGGGTCGGCTCGACGGTTTGCGTCGCCCGCCGGATGAGCGCCTGAACGCGCGCCAGCAGTTCGGAGAAGGCAAACGGTTTGGTCAGATAATCGTCGCCGCCGGCCTGCAAACCCTGCACGCGGTCGTCCACGGAAGCCTTGGCGCTCAGAATGAGCACCGGCGTGCGGACGCCGCCGGCGCGGAGCTGCTCGATGAGTTTTAACCCGTCAAGTTTGGGCAGCATCAGGTCCACCACCGCCGCGTCGTAAGCAACGGTCTTGGCCAGGGCAAACGCCTGCTCGCCGTCCGGGCTGTGATCCACGGCATAGCCGTTTTGTTTCAAGCCCTTGACGATGAACGAGGCGATTTTCTCGTCATCTTCAACAACCAGGATGCGCACGTTTTCACACATGATGGCGGGCGGATTGAAAGGTTACAATGTTGAATCGCCGGCGGCCGGGACCAAGTCCGGCATTCCCGCCGTGGCCCGGGACCTGACGGACAGGAACCCTCCCGCACCGGCCCGTGCCAGTGCGGGAGGGCTTTTGAATTCGGGGACTGGAATCAACCCAATTTATCGTGTTCGTCCACTACCACGTAATGACTCCCGCCATCGTTCCAAACCCGGACGAGCGTCTGTTTGCTCTTCGGGTGTTCGGTCAACTGCACGGCCTCGTCGGCATCTTTCACCGGATGCCGGTTGATGGATTCAATCACGTCGCCCGGCTGAAGGCCGGCTTGTGCCGAAGCCGAGGTGGGATCAACCTGCGTGATCAAGGCCCCGGTGAGATGCTTCGGTATATGGTATTGTTGGCGGGCCTGCGGGTCCAGGTCGCTGACGGTCACGCCATTGAGCGTGCCGGTGTCAGGGTTGTTTTGTGAGCCGGCTGCGGCCAGTTGTTTCGTGCCCGGCAGGGGTTTGATGGTGACTTCGAGGGTCTTTACATTTCCATCACGCATGATTTCCACCGGCACTTTCGAGCCGGGTTTGGTCGCCGCGACTTCGAGTTGCAGGCTCTCGCTGTCGGTCACGTTCCGGCCGTTAAACTTCATAATCACGTCACCGTTTTCGAACCCGGCCGCGTGGGCGGGCCCCTTCGGCTCAACCTCGCTGACGAGTGCGCCCTGGTCGTTTTTGAGGTCAAACTCCGGCGCCAGCGCCGGCGTGACATTTTGAATCATAACGCCCAGATAACCGCGGGTCACGTGGCCGTATTTGATCAAACTTTCCATCACATTTCGGGCGAGGTCCGAAGGAATGGCAAAGCCGACGCCCTGGCTGCCCCCGGAACGGGTCATGATGGCGGTGTTGACGCCGATCAAACGGCCGTCAATGTCCACCAGCGCGCCGCCGGAATTGCCCGGGTTGATGGCCGCATCGGTCTGGATGAAATCCTCATAGTGTTCAATGCCCATACCGCTGCGGTTCTTGGCGCTCACAATGCCTTCGGTGACCGTCTGGCCGACACCAAAGGGATTCCCGATCGCCAGCACGACATCGCCGACCTTCACGTTTCTGCTATCGGCCATGGGGACGACCGGCAGATGGTCGGCGTTAATTTTTACAACCGCGATGTCGGTTTTCGGGTCGCGCCCGACGACCTTGGCGGTAAATTCCCGCCCGTCCGGCAGCGTGACCTTCACCTCCCGGGCGCCGTCCACGACGTGATTGTTGGTGAGGATATAGCCGTCCCTGGTGACGATGACGCCGGAACCGAGGCCGTGTTCAACTTGCGGGCCGATGGCGTGGGGCGGGATAACCCGGCCAAACTGATTGCCGAAAAACTGTTGCCAGAACGGATCGTTGAAACCGGGGAACTGTTCCATCCCGGTGGTCTTGAGGGTGGTCGTCGTTTCGATTTTCACCACCGCCGGCGCGACCTTTTCCACAATCGGCGCGAAGCTGCCTCGCGGCAGGCCATCCCGCGGCACCGAGGTTTCCTGCAAAGGCACCTTCAAGTCCGCCGGTTTGACGGCGCTTGGTGACGACTGGGCCAAGGCGAAGGCGGCGCCGGCCACCACGGCGGCGCCCGCCAGGCCGAAGGCGGCCAGTCGGAGGCGGGACGAATTAAAGATAATATTCATTTGTTTTGTTTGGTTGAATTTTGTTTTTTTAAATTTAGAGCGGTTCAAGATGACGGGAAGCTGTCTGCCGGATTACAAATTTGTAAGCCTGAATCTCGAATCAAAGCGGTTTTGTTTGGTCCAGCCAAACCGTAAGAATTGGGGTTGACGTTGGCAGGGGTGGGAACGGCCCTCGGTTTGGAGGAAGGGCTGGCCTCTCTCGACCGGCTGGCCAGGAAACCCGCGAAACCTGTTCACCTTGCATTCAGCTTCGTTTGAGCTCGAAAATCTGAATCCGGATACGATGGCGGATGTGGAACTGAGGTGACGAGACTCACAACCGGGAAACGCTGGCTGGCTTTGGCGATGAGCCGCCTTTTGCGCTTTTCGATTTCTTGCGCGGTCAGCCGGTTTGTTGCTAACGTCGCGCCATGCCCGCGCCTCGGGAAATCATTGAACTTATCGCCCGGTTCGACCAGCAACTCGACGCTTACAAATCCGGCAGTTACAACGAAGCCCAGCTTCGCCTCGAATTTCTTGATCCCTTTTTCAAAGTGCTCGGTTGGGACGTAGCCAACAAGGAAGGCTATGCCGAGCAGTACAAGGACGTCATCAGCGAGGACGCCATTTCATCGGCCCGGATTTTTACCGGCAGGCCGAACTCCCGCTGCTGACCGACGACGAAAAATACCGCATCAATGTCTTCGACTGGCACGCGGAATTTCCGGAGATTTTCCGTAGCAGCCGACGTGAGTCGGCTCAAACTAATTCGGGCGAATTGCGCGAAGCCGCCACCGTGGGCGAACTGGACTACACCGTGCCCGGCGTGCCGCTGCACGGCGGCTTCAGCCACAAGCAAATGAAAGGTGAAAAGGCCGCGCCACTTCCCGCGCCCTTTGAGCCGGAATGGGAAGGCGGCTTCGACGCGGTGATTGGCAATCCGCCTTACATTCGGATGGAAACTTTCAAGGAATTAAAAGGCTATTTGCAGTCAAGGTATCTGACACACGCCGAGCGAGCAGACATCTTCTTTTATTTCGTTGAAGCTGCTAAACACTTGGTTCGATGCGATGGCCGCGTGGGATTCATCTTGAGTAACACGTTCACCAGGTCTGAATCTGGCGCAGCGCTCCGTGAATTCATATCTTCGCGATTCAGAATCGAAACGCTTGTTGAGTTTGGTGATTTTCTACCATTCAAGGGAGCCACAGTTTATCCCATCATCACGATTTTAAGCCGGCGGGATTCAAGGGGCAATCTCGCTACTGTCGATTTTGTTCTTCAAGATTCAGAGCCTTACTCGGCCCAAACTGGATTCCTAAATATTACAAAAATCGCGGCGAGCCGGTTTGGTAAAAGCGAATGGACATTTGAAGATGAAGCTCCGCGTCACCTGCGTGATCGACTTCTGCAAGATTTCCCGTCTTTGCGGGAGGTTTATGGGCCTGTAAATATGGGAATAAAAACTGGATTGAATGAAGCGTTCATCATTGATGGGGCGACCCGCCGCAAGATTATTGCGAAGAACAAAGCTTCAACTGAAATCATCAAGCCGTATCTTGGCGGCAGACATTTGGAACGATACCGGGCAGAAGGCGAAGGCCAGTTTTTGATTTATACGCCTCGGGGAATCGACATGCGCGCTTACCCGGCGGTGCTCAACCATCTTTCACAATTCAGGAAGGAATTAAGCGGCCGTGCGACCCAGCAAGAGTGGTTCGAGTTGCAGCAATCTCAAGAAGCGTTTCGAAAACATTTTGATGGCACGAAGATTATTTATCCCGATATGTCCCGCTATCCGAAATTTAGCCTCGACGAGTCGGGTGCTTACTTTAGCAACACTGTTTATTTCATTGGGTCAGATTCCAAGTTTCTCCTCGGATTGCTTAATTCAAAACTGCTTTGGTTTGTGATCCGAGGATTAAGCAACGCATTGCGGGGTGGGCTCTGGCGGTTCCGCCTTTTCTCTGGGCATGTCGAGCGATTACCCATGCCGCATCACGATTCAACTCGCTCGGACAAGGCCGCGCACGACCGGATGGTAAAGCTGGTGGAGCAGATGCTGGAGTTGCACCGGCAGTTGGCCGCCGCGCGCACGCCGCAGGAACAGACCGCGCTGGAACGCCAGATCGCCGCCGCCGACGCGGAGATTGACCGGCTGGTCTATCAACTCTACGGCCTCACCGCCGACGAAATCAAAATTGTGGAAGGTTGTGAAAAATAATTCCGGGTTGGACAGCCGTTGTCCGCCCGGCCGGGCTAGTATGCGGGCATTATGGGAATGATATACGACTTGGATTATCCAGCGGCCCCGACCGCCACGGCGCCGCGTGTTCGCGAACGGAAATGTCATCCGCGCATCGAGACGGACACGCCCATCATGCCGCGCGCCGTGGCCATGAGCGTCTGGGCCGAGGCCAGTGCGTGGTTGAACGAATCCTTGCCGACGGAATGGATCAGGCGACTGGCTGTCCGCGCCAATGTGATTTATGCGCACAACCCGCGTTTCCGCCAGTCCCTCCACGGTCGCGCCAACACCGGTCGGGATTATCTCTGGGCGTTCACCCGCCACTGGCTCGCCACCCTGATTCGGCGGCACCGCCGGGAGTGGTATGCGCGCCTGCCGGTCATTTACCGGGTCGGCGGCGATCTGCCGGCCCGACCTCCCGGACAAGCTTTCAGCCGGCGAACAGGAAGAATTCCGGTTCGTGTCACGCGGGAATTGTGAGAGCATTCGTAAATCGCAAATGCAACGTCGTAAAGTCCGTCAGAGCCTCCTCACGTCGGCTGCTACAAAATTCACGCGCCCGACACGAATTCGGCGTAAACCTGACCGCGGTTGAGCAGGACCGGTGAAATCTTCGTTTCGCATTCAGGACAAAGCTCATGCGTCAGCGCGACATCGGAGTGGGTCTGGAGACAAGCCTCCATGGGCTGCCAGCCGCGTTGGTGGTCCCGGATTCGCTTGCAAACCGCACAGACCGGCAGCAATCCGGTGAGGGGTCTGATCATG
>JAJXYT010000041.1 GCA_021780375.1 bacterium
GGGCGGTGTCAAAACCACGGCCAGGGCAAAACTGAATTCCTCCAGCTTCTGTTTTGGAAGGCCACACAGCAGGCCGGTGGAAATGGTCGAACCGGAACGCGAAAAACCGCGGAACGGCAGGCAAATGCCTTGGACAAGGCCGATCCAGCATGACTGCTTTGATTGGATTTCCTCATGGTCAGGCCCCCGATTCCCGCGCAGCCCGGCATAAATAATCAACACCCCCACGGCAGCCAGCCCCCCGGCAATCAGCGGCAGGTTGGAGAATAAATCCTCGATTTGCGCGTGCGGGATGTTGCGCATGAAGATTTTTTCGATGACCTCCATCAAGCCGATCCCCACGATACCCGTGCAAAAGGTTGCCACGATGATCTGGACCGCAAACCACCGGAGTTTTCCGGGCGCGGAAAAATAATCGCGCCTCCAGCCCCCCCAGAAATAAACGATGACTGCAAACATCGTGCCGGTGTGCAACATGACCAGCAGCATCGTCATTTCAGGATTCGAGGGATTGAGCCCCATGAGTTTTTCCGCGACGATGACGTGGGCCGAGCTCGACACCGGCAGCAATTCGCACGCGCCCTGAATCAAGGCTAAAATCAGGATTTGAAAATAGTTCAGCATGTTCGTGAAATGTTTCCACTCAACCCGGAAGGGACCGCAGCCACTCCGTCAGGCTGGCGTGTGGTTAGACACGAAACACGCACTTCAGGCAAGCCAGAAGTGCGGCTGTTCGATGGCAAAAGGCGGATTCCTTATGAAACCTGAGCAAGGCGGGTGTCCTGGGACAAAAGCGGTCCAAGGGGCGAGTTATTGGGTGGGTTAAAATTCAGTTTGAATAAACGAAGCGGCAGCCTTGCTTCACCAGAGGACACGGCGATGGCTCATGATTACGCTGACCATAGGGTTTGTCGGATTTGCACAGACTCAGACTGGTGCCGGGCGACTCAGCTTTTGCCCCGCGCAGAATCCCGCACACATTCGCGATGACGAGCGACGGTGAAGGGCAGATGCTTGTTCTTTTTCAGCCCGCCGGCCGCATGGAAGATTTCTTTCGCCAGCTGAGCCTATTTGGAAAAGGAGTATCTGCCGGTCAGCAACTCCCGAGAAGTGTGTGGGAAGAGCATGGGATGGAGCTACTCGGACCTCCGCTGAAATACTGAAAAATACTGAAAACGAGCCGAACCAAGCGTACCCGAAGAACCGTTTGATCCCGACATCCGGTGTCGGGGTTGATCGTCCCGAAGGGATGTTCGGCCAGCGGCAAAAAAGTGTCGGCAATCTCCAAGAAACGGATGGCCTTATCAATCCCCTTCGATTAAGAAGGAGTCATTCTGTATTCGGTATCTTATGCTTTCCAAACTCATTACCAGAATCAACCCCTTCGCCCAACGAGGCGACCGGTTCAGCATCTTTTCTCGCAATCTGTTCAAACGCTGTCCGAAGACAGGAAAGATACGCGGCATTAACCAGAGTGCGGCCAGAGTGGCGGGATAAACTACCTCAGCAACGCGGCCAATGCCGGCGCGGGCGTGGCCGATCATTGGAATAATTCCACGGCACAGCAGTACGCAAAAAATCTGAACCCGAATGCCAATGGCATCGAATTAGTGTGGGTGCGACCGGATCAGAACAACTTTGGCGCCTCCTCAGTGCCGACCCTGACGATTGGCGTCAGCGGGACCAACGCCGTGATTTCCTGGCCCGCTTTGCCAAATTGGGCGTTGGCAACAACGTCAGCGTTGGGGGCATCCGGCGGTTGGAATCCTGCGACGACTTCTCCCCCGGTCATGAATCTGCAATGCGTGGTCACGAACACCATCGGCGCCACAGCGCAATTTTACCGACTCGAACAGAAACCTTGAGGATCGCCTTCAGGCGTGCTCAAATGCTTTCCAGCCTGCGGGATTTTTCAGAAAAATCCCGGGAGCACGCGTATCATTCCGGGTCGGAAATGAGCGGGTTCCCTCTTCCAGAGACCCAGTGAAGAGATCCGATTTATTTTGCTCCCGCAGAAACCGGCCGTCGAACAGGCGGCTAAATCCGCTTCTCGTCCAGGTCAATCACGTCCACGAAAGTTTTCACGTCGTCGCGGTGCGAACCGCCGCATTGTTCCTTGCGCATTTTCAATCGCGCCAGGGCGGCTTCATCGCCCGGCAGCGGGCGGCTCAGGATGTCCCGGGCGTGGGCCGACTTTTCCGCCGCAGATTTTTTCACGTTCTGGCGCACCCAGTCGCAGACCTGGCCGTCGGTGATGGATTTTCTCACCACCGCCATCATCTGCTCGTGCGTGACTCCGGCGTATTTGAGCCACGTGCCGTCGAAACCTTTGCCGAAATTCTCCTGATAATCGGCGTGGAGTTTGCCTGCCAGGTGCAGGCGGATTTTGTCAATGTAACGCGGCAGATACATCCAGCCGTCCATGGTTTCACGCGGGCTGCGCGGATAAATGAGGTCACTCATGCGTCCATCATAAATTTCAGCGCAGGGCTGTCAATCTCTCGCCGGCGGGGAACGCCCGCCGTTGAACGGGCGGCGGCTTGATTCTACGGCGGGCAGGCGTAGGTTGCATTAAATTCAACGAAAGGAATCTTATGCCGGTGAAACAAGTGAAGGAGTTCCTGGACGAGCATCATGTGAAGTATGTGAGCATCACACATTCAAAAGCCTACACGGCGCAGGAGGTGGCGGTCTCGGCGCACGTGCCCGGCGGGAGCATGGCCAAGGTGGTCATCGTCGAGCTGGACGGTGCGATGGCAATGGCGGTGCTGCCGGCCAACCGGAAAATCATACTGCCAGACTTGCACGATGTCACCGGCTCGGACCAGGTGCGGTTCGTCCCGGAGGACAAGTTTAAGAACCGTTTCCCCGGTTGCGAAATCGGGGCGATGCCACCGTTTGGCAATCTTTACGGGATGGACGTGTTCGTGGCCGATACCCTGGCACAAAACCGGGAGATTGCCTTCAACGCCGGTTCGCACGAGGAAATCATCAAGCTGGCCTACGAGGACTTTGAAAGGCTGGTGCAGCCGAACGTGGTCAGCTTCACGACGTGAGCCGAAGGTTGCGCGAGGCCGCTTGTCAGCGCCACGCCGATCGGCCATGCTCGCGTCATGGCTGAGCCATATGATTTTGATGTCGCGGTTCTGGGCGGCGGCAGCGCCGGTTATGCGGCCGCCCGAACGGCGGCAGGCACGGGTTTGAAAACCGTCGTCATTGAAGGCGGCGAGGAGGTGGGGGGATTGTGCATATTGCGCGGCTGCATGCCGACCAAGGCGCTGCTTTACGCCGCCGAAGTGATGCATCTGGCGAGCCACCCCGAGCCGTGGGGCCTCCGTGCCGGAAAGGTCGGCTTCGATTTCAAAAAGGTGATGGCGCGAAAAAACACGCTGATCAAGGATTTTGCCGATTATCGCGTGAAGCAACTCAATGCCGGAAAGTTCGAATTCATCCGCGCCCACGCGAAATTTGTGGATGGACACACGGTAGCATTGAAATCTCTTTGTAGCAGCGGACATAAGTCCGCTCAGTCTTCAAAATCGAAAATTGTACAGAGCCGACTGACGTCGGCTGCTACTCTCCGGTCAACAAACTTCGTCATTGCCACCGGCTCCACCGTGGCACCGTCGCCGCTGCCGCAGCTCAACGAGGCGGGATTTATCACCAGCGATGACGCGCTGGTTTTGAAAAGGCTGCCGAAATCGCTCATCGTACTCGGCGGCGGGCCGACCGCTTGCGAATTCGCGCAATTCTTCGCGCGGTTCGGCGTCAAGGTCACGCTGATCCAGCGCAGCGAACACATCTTGAAGGAATTCGACGCCGACGCGGCGGCGGAAGTCGAAAAGGTTTTCCGGCGTGAAGGCATCAGGGTATTTACCGGCACGAAGCTGATGGACGCGAAGCGCAAAGGGAAATTGAAGTCTGTTTCGTTCGAGCACGGAGGCAAAACGGTTTCCGTTACGGCGGAGGAAATTTTATTCGCGCTGGGCCGCGTGCCGAATACGGCTTCGCTGAATTTGGCAAAGGCCGGCGTAAAGACCGAGGGCAGCCGAATCATCGCCAATGAATTCATGCAAACGAGCGCGCCGCACATTTACACGGGAGGCGATTGCACCGGGCCGCATGAAATCGTTCATATCGCCGTGCAGCAGGGTGAAATCGCCGCACGGAATATTGCCAATCCGAATTCCGCGCGTATGGACTGCCGGTTGTTGATTTCCGTTGTGTTCACCGAACCGCAGGTCGCGTGTGTCGGGTTGACGGAAAAGGAAGCTGAAGCGCGCGGCATTCCGTTTCTGGCGGCAAGTTATCCGTTCAACGACCACGGGAAATCACTCATCATGGAGGCCAAGGACGGGTTCGTAAAATTGCTGGCAGATCCGAAGTCCGGCGAAATTCTCGGTGGCGCCTGTGTCGGGCCGGTTGGCGGCGAACTCATTCACGAGATAGTTGCGGCCATGGCCAAACGTATGACCGTTCAGGAACTGGCGGTGATGCCGCATTATCATCCGACGCTCGCGGAAATCTGGACCTATCCGGCGGAGGAACTGGCGGAGAGAATTGCCATTCACTGAGCTTTCGGCGCGAACATCTGCGCGGCCATTTTCATTCCGGCGATCTGCAGGTCGCGCTGCGCCTTTTGGTACCCTTGAAACGCCGTAAATTGGTCCGGAGTCAAAATCGATTGAGCGCGCGTAAAAACCTGCTGGTCGAATTGTTCCTGCTGCTGCGCGAATTGGTTGATATTATCCTCGGTGAATATTGCGGCGTAATCGCCACTGGCGGCGGTGCCGGGGTTGTTCAAGGCGGCCGTCCATTTGAAGTTGGCGCGCACATCGCCCATCGCCTGAAGCAACTGCTGTTGCTGATCCGAGGTCAACGCGGTCGCGCTTCCGGCCAGTTGATCGCTGAACTGGCTGACGGCCGTCCGGTCGGGAAGCGTTTGTTGATAGGTTTGCAACGTCTGATAATTTTGATCACCGAGAAGTTGCTTGATTTGATTTTCAATGCCATCGGTCTGGCTCTTGACCTGCTTCGCCAGGTCGGCTCGTTGGGCGGCGTCCAGGGTGTCATCCAGCATGGAGAACCCGGCATCGGTGCCGGCGAACATTTTCTTTTCAAGCAAATCCTTCAGCGCAGCGGTTTGTTCCGGCGTCAGGTTGAGTTGCTGAAACAAGGCGGCGTACTGCTTGTCCAGCATCGGCCCCAGGACGGCTTTTTGCTGCGACTTGATCATCTCTCGCATCTTCGGGTCCTTGAACACCGCGGCCATACCCTGCATGGGGTTGTTGGTTTTGGCCGCCGCCAGCGACTGCTCGAGGTGGGCGGCCTTTTTCGATTGTTCCGCCGCGCCCGCCTCGGTTTCAGCCAACACCTGCTGTAAAATCTTCTCATTCGCCGCGGCAAATTTGGCGTGCTCGATGGCTTCGCTTTGCTGTTGCAGCTCCGCTTTGGTGGCGGCCAGTTGAGTTTCGGTTTGCGCGAGTTGAGCCGACTGGTTTTTGAATTGGTTTTGCTGATGCAAACACCAGGCACCGAGCGCAAGGGTGGCGATTGCCAGAAGGGTGATGATTAGATTCTTCATAGAAGGCTGTCTCGGGATGCTACCACCGCCTGCAGGGCCGGCCAGCACAAAAAGCAGCCGGCTTTTCACGGTTTTATCCCGAAATTGCGGGACGGGCGGCGGGGATTTCCGGAAGCCATGTCCGACCGGCGATGGCATTCTGATTTGCGCCACCCCGGTTGCCCGGTTTAAGCCGGCACGGTATCCGCATGAACCTGGCCCGATGCTGATGGACTTTTGGAGGAGGCATCCAGTGTTTCCCGAATCAACTGCGCCACCTGCAATGGCTGATAAGGCTTGGCCAGAAAGGTGATGGCATCCCGGCCGAAATCCCGGCCTACAAAGGCCGAAGTGTATCCGCTGGCGTAGATGATTTTCAGGTCAGGCCTCCGGCGTTTCAATTCGGCCGCCAGTTCATCTCCCGTCATGCCACCGGGCATAATCATGTCGGTCATGAGCAAATCAATCCGGCCATGGTGCTCGTCCCAAACCAGCAACGCTTCCGTACCGGAAGAAGCGGTCAAAATACGATATTGATATTGTTGGAGAACCTCCCGCATCAGTTCCAACAACTCCTTTTCATCCTCAACCAGAAGAATGGTTTCCCGGCCGCCTTTAACGGTCTCGGATTCCGGAGCCGGCCCGGTCGAAAGTTGGCTGGTTTCACCGGCGACGGGGAAAAACACTTTGAAAGTGGTGCCCAGACCGACCTTGCTCTGGACTTCGATCCAGCCGCGATGTTGTTTAACGATGCCGTAAACGGTGGCCAGCCCGAGCCCGGTTCCCTTCCCTACCTCCTTGGTGGTAAAAAATGGTTCAAAAATCCGCTGCAACACGCTGCGCTCCATGCCGCACCCGGTGTCGGCGACGGATAAACAGGTGAACCGGCCCGCATGAGCTTCGGGACGCAGTCTTACATAGAGGGAGTCGATTTCAACGGTGGATGTCTCGAGGAGGAGTTTGCCGCCCTTGGGCATGGCATCCCGCGCATTGACCACCAGATTCATCACAATCTGTTCCACCATGGCGATGTCGGCGGCAATCCGCGGCAAGTCGGGGCTGCAGTGGACCTCCAGCGTGATATGCTCGCCGAGCATTCGCGGCAGCATGTATTCCAAATTGTGCAGCACGGCGTTCAAATCCAGGATCTTGGTCCGATAGACCTGCTTGCGGCTGAACATGAGCAGATGCTGGATGAATCCCGCCGCGCGTTCCGAGGCGGCGGAAATCTGCTTCAGGGATTTCACCGAATCCGCATCCAAGGGCGCCGCGTTGAGCAACAGCCCGGCGTGCCCCTGGATGATGGTCAGAATATTATTGATATCATGCGCCACCCCGGCGGCCAACTGGCCGATGGATTCCATTTTCTGGGATTGCCGCAACTGCGCCTCGAGCGCGAGCTTCGCGGTAATGTCTTCAACCGTAACCACCATGCCGTCGATCCTGCCGCCGGCGTCAAACAGCGGCGCCGCATTCACGGAAAGCAGGGCGCGATCCCGGCGGGAAGCATCCGCCTCCGCGCGGGCACCGGCGTTCACCGCATAACAGACGTCGTGGACCGGCTGTGCCGAATCGAGGATTTGTTTCAAGGACGATGCCGGTCCGGACAGCGGATTGCCCTCCGAATCGGTCAGACGCCAGTCCAGGACACTGCAGGAATTCCGGGTAATGGCGTCCCGGGTCAGGCCGAGAATCTTTTCCGCCTGCAGATTGGCAAAGGTGATTTTTCCCAGTTGGTCGGCAACCACAATGCCCACGGGGCTGGTTTCCATGATGCGGCCGATCAGATCGCGCTCCCGGCGCAGGCGTTCCTTGGCCTGCTGGCCCTGGATGGCATACCGGATGGCGCGCTCCAGTTTGTCGGAATCCAGCTGGCCCTTGATCAGATAGTCGGCGGCGCCGGCCTCCATGGATTCGATGTCAATTTCGTGATCACCCTGGCCGGTCAGCAAAATGATTGGCAACCGGTCATTGAGGGATTTGGATTCCCGCAACAACTCAAGCCCCGTCCGGCCACTCAGACGATAGTCCAGCAGGCAGATGTTGTGTTCGTGACGATGCACGGCGGCCAGGGCGGCTTCATAATTATCCACCCACTCCAACTGATACCGGCGATCCCTGATTTCGGAAATCAGATTGCGAGTGATGACATAATCATCCTCATCGTCATCAACCAGCAGGACTCTGACGGTGGCGTCCGGCATACGCGGGCGTTTCCTAGTCGTGGGGCAGTTCGACGACTTCAAACCAGTATTGACCGAGAACTTTGATCAACTCGACCAATGATTTGAAGGTGACGGGTTTGGTCACGTAGGAATTCACGCCCAGGTCGTAACTCCGCAGGATGTCCTCCTCCGCCTTGGACGTGGTGAGCACGACGATGGGGATCCGGCGCAGAACGGGGTCCGCCTTCATTTCCTTGAGGGCCTCGCGCCCGTCTTTGCGCGGCATGTTCAAGTCGAGCAGGATCAGGCCCGGCAATGGCTTGCCATCTAAATTCTCGTAGCGACCCCGGCGGTGCAGGTAATCCAATAATTCCTCCCCGTCTTCGACGCAGTGCAGTTCATTGGCCAGGCGGTTTTGCGCGAACGCGTCGCGCGTCAACTGGCGATCATCCGGGTCGTCGTCGGCCAATAGAATCGTAATCATTTTTCCTTCTTTACTCATGGTTTTCTCCTGGGTTCGGTGGTTCCTGGGGATGGGTCACCGGCAGCGTCACAATGAATGCGGCGCCCTCGCCCGGTTTGCTTTGGGCGGTGATTTCGCCGTGATGAAACAGCACAATTTTCCGCGCGATGGCGAGTCCCATGCCCGTGCCTTCATACTCATTACGCGAGTGCAACCGTTGAAATACGTTGAAAATCCGGTCCAGATACTTTTCATCAAAACCGATGCCGTTGTCACTGACCGTCAATCGGCAAAGTCTCCTGGCCAGCGTCGTGCCTCCCTCCGGCGAAGGGCCGGTAATGATTTGCGCGCCTACTTTTACCACGGGCGGCACGTCGGGACGGCGGAACTTGAGGGCGTTGCCGATCAAATTTTGAATCAACTGGCGCATCTGAAGCGCTTCCGCATCAATCAGCGGAAGGGTTCCCACTTCGACCCGGCCCTCGACCAGTTCGATTCGCCCCTCCAGATCATTGATGACCTCACGGGCCACCTGTGCCAGATCCACCTGGGTGAACGGCCGGGCCTTGGTGGTGACGCGCGAAAAAGTCAGCAAATCGTTGATCAGCGTCTGCATGCGTGAAGCCGCCTTCTGCATCCGTTCCAGATAATCACGCGATGGCGTGTCCAGTTTCCCGCCTTCCTGGTCCTTGAGCCGCTCGCCAAAAACCGCGATTTTTCGCAACGGTTCCTGCAAATCGTGTGACGCCACATAGGCAAAATCCTGCAGCTCGCGATTGCTGCGTTCAAGCTGGGTCGTAAACCGGCGCAATTTCCCTTCGCTCACCCGCAGGGCATTCTCGCTTTTTTTCAAGTCGGTAATATCGGTGTTGATGCCGAAAATCTGCCAGCGGTTTTCGGTCAGCTTGTGGATGGTGATGAATTCCTGCATCCAGTGTTCGACCCCGTGCTTGTCGGCGCACCGAAATTCGTTGCGATAAAACGGCTTGTCCTGCAGGAAGGCGTCCCGGGTCACCCGGTGCATCTCATTGAAATCGTCCGGATTGCGACTCTCGCTCCAGACTTGCTGGTAGGTCCTGCCCGGCGGCACGTCGAGCGGAAGCACCTCCTGGGCCGCCTCCTCATTCAACACCGGGAAGTCCCAGCGGAAGATCGTCAGTTCATTCCTGACCCGCTCGCGCCATCCTTCCGGCGCTTCCACTTCGCCGTAATTCAGGATGCAACGCGTGCTCCGTATGACTTGACGCAACCGCTCCTCGCTTTGTTTCAGGGCCTCCGTCGCTTGCTTCTGTTTGGTGATGTCCCGGCCAATGCCCACCAGTCCGATAATCCGTTCGTTTTGATCACGCAGCGGCAGTTTACTGGTCAGCAGCCATTGTTTTTTGCCTTCCGCGTCAAGGAAATACTCCTCGCGATTGATGACCGGTTGACCTTGAATCACCTTCAGGTCGTCTGCGTGGAACTTTTGGGCGATTTCCTTTGGGAAAAGGTCAAAATCGGTTTTGCCGATGGCCTCGGCTTCGGTCTGGCAACGAAGGTTTTTCAGGTCCGCCGGATTGGCGAGGATCTTGCGGCCGGCGGAATCCTTGGCGTAGATGCTGTCCGGCAGGTTGTTAATCAAGGTTCGCATCAAGGATCGTTCCTGGGCGAGCACTTCCTCCATCCGTTTGCGTTCCGTGATGTCCCGGCCCACGCCAATGAACCCCGTCACTTGGCCGCGGGAATCACGCAGAATCACCTTGGTGGTTGAAACCCACCGGTTTTTCCTCCGCTTGCTGGCATCCACGGTCGGCCCTTCGTGATCAAACAGCCCTTTGCCCGACCGGACCATCTCCGCTTCCTCGGCACGATATCGCGCCGCCAGTTCCGGCGGGAACAGGTCGAAATCGGTTTTCCCGATAATCTCATCGGTGGAAGAAAATCCCATCTGGCGTGCCACGGCCAGATTGGCCAGGACAAACCGGCCTTGCGGGCCTTTGATATAGACATAGTCGGGCAGGTTATCAATCAAGGTGCGTAACAAAAGCCGTTCACGCGAAATTTCGGCGGTGCGTTCGGCGACCCGTTTCTCCAGCTCGCCATTCGCTTGACGCAGCGCCTCTTCCGCACGTTTCTGCTCGGTAATGTCGCGGTTGATACCCACCAGGCCGACGACCTTGCCCGCCTGGTCGCACAGCGGCATTTTGGTGGTGGAGGTCCAGCCGATTTCGCCGTTCGGCAGGATTTGCCTCTCCATCTTGTTGATCAGGGGCTCGCCGGTCTGCATGACCCGTTGCTCATCCTGATGGTATTCCGTGGCGCTTTCCGAAGGGATAAAATCGAAGTCTGTTTTGCCGAGGGCCGAAGCCGGATTTTGCACACCCAGGCGATGGGCGAGGGATTTGCTGAGTTTGATGAACCGGGATTGAGTGTCTTTGAAATAAATTCTGTCGGGGATGTTGTCCAGAATGGCCTCCAACAGCCGATGGGTGTCTGGCATCGTTCCCTCCAGACCTTTGCCCCCGGTGGCGGCCTGCCCGGGAAGATTGGCCAGCAAGGCCTTGAGCGAGTCCCGTTCGCGGATCAATTGCGCGTTTTCTTCGACCAGCCGCGCATTTTCCCGCTCGAGACGCCGGGCGGCCCCAATAACCGGTTGCCCGTTCAAAACCTCCATCGCACATCCGTTCTTTGGACCCGGATTGGCAGGGGACGCCGGCATATTATCAGGTCGAATCGCCTTCATATAAATTATTTAGGGCCGAGTTCCGTTGAGGCTGTTCGGGCGGGTTAACGCCAGCAGTTTGAGTGCCTTTTTTCTCCCGATACGCCATCATGATCCCGGGGATCGCTTTTTCACAGTCTTTGTCCCCAAATGGGACAAGCGAAAACCTGGAAATAATCGGTACCGGGCAACCCGCACCCGTTTTTACGAGACTGCCGGCGCCAGTCCAAGTCGCTTCAGGACTTCCTCCGGCCTGAAACCGTGAAGTTGGATGACCTTGTGGCGTGATTTGTGGCCGCGCACCAATTCGACGCGACCGCGCGCGCAATCCAGCCGTTCGGCCAGCAGCCGGATCAAGGCGTCATTGGCGGCGGCGTCCACGGGTGGCGCCGAAACCCGGATTCGCAACTCATCGCCTGTTACGCCGTATGGGACGATTTCATTGGCAGACGCGCGCGGCTGGAGCTTTATGGACAGCAACACGCCGTCCGGCTGTTCGTGAAGAAAGTTTGGCGTGGCCATTACCGTGCATTTTAGCAGCGGCCATGCCTTTGTCCGCTGGATTCTTAAATTTGAGATGGCTCAATCTGCGAAAGATCGGTGGTTACGCGAGGTCGAAGCGATCAAGGTTCATCACCTTGTTCCAAGCCGCGACAAAGTCGTGAACAAATTTCTCCTGCGCGTCCGAGCTTCCGTACACTTCCGCCAAAGCGCGGAGTTGGGAGTTTGCGCCGAAGACCAGGTCCACACGCGTGCCGGTCCATTTCACGGCGCCTGTCTTGCGATCGCGGCCTTCAAACACGTCGGCGTCGGTCGAGACCGGCTTCCACTCCGTGCCCATGTCGAGCACGTTCACGAAGAAGTCGTTGGTCAGCGCCTCCGATCGCTTGGTGAAGACACCGTGCTGCGCTCCTCCGAAGTTTGCCCTCAAGACGCGCATGCCACCCATGAGCACCGTCATTTCCGGCGCCGTCAGAGTCAGCAACTGCGCCTTGTCAACCAGGAGTGCTTCGGCCGACAAGGTGTATTTGCTCTTGAGATAGTTGCGGAAGCCGTCCGCGATGGGTTCGAGCACGGCGAAGGATTCGACGTCGGTCTGCTCCGGCGAGGCGTCCATGCGTCCCGGGGTGAACGGAACCGTGACCTGGTGACCAGCCTTTTTCGCCGCTTGCTCGACACCGGCGCAACCGGCCAATACAATCAGGTCGGCCAGCGAGACCTTTTTGCCGCCGGACTGGACGCTGTTGAACGCGTTCTGGATGTCTTCCAGGGTCTTGAGCACCTTCGCCAGTCGGGCAGGCTGGTTCACTTCCCAATCCTTCTGCGGAGCCAGGCGAATGCGGGCGCCGTCCGCACCGCCGCGTTTGTCGGAACCACGAAAAGTGGACGCCGACGCCCAGGCAGTCGAAACCAGGTCCGAGACAGACCGGCCGGACGCCATGATTTTGCCCTTCAGCGAGGCGATGTCCTGCGCGGCGATCAACGGGTGATTCACTGCGGGGATGGGGTCCTGCCAGATGAGTTCCTGGGCCGGAACTTCCGGGCCGAGATAGCGCGCGCGCGGGCCCATGTCGCGGTGGGTCAGCTTGAACCACGCCCGGGCAAAGGCGTCGGCGAACTGATCGGGATTCGCCATGAAGCGCCGCGAGATTTTTTCGTAAGCCGGATCGAAGCGCAACGAGAGGTCCGTGGTCAGCATGGTGGGCAGACGCTTCTTCGACGGGTCGTGGGCATCGGGAACATCCGCGGCAGCCCCTTTTGCCACCCACTGATGCGCGCCAGCCGGGCTTTTGGTCAGTTCCCACTCGTAGTTGAACAGATTTTCGAAAAAGTAATTGCTCCACTTCGTCGGCGTCTGGGTCCAGGTGACTTCCAAGCCGCTGGTGATCGCGTCACCGCCTTTGCCGGTGCCGAAGCTGCTCCTCCAACCCAGGCCTTGCTCCTCAAGGCCGGCCGCTTCCGGCTCGGGCCCCACATGGGAAGCGGGACCGGCGCCGTGGGTCTTGCCAAAGGTATGGCCGCCGGCGATGAGCGCCACCGTTTCCTCGTCATTCATCGCCATGCGAGCAAAGGTTTCGCGAATATCTTTCGCCGCGGCCATCGGATCAGGTTTGCCGTTCGGACCTTCCGGGTTGACGTAGATCAGTCCCATCTGCACGGCCGCGAGCGGATTCTCCAGATCCCGGTCGCCGGAGTAGCGTTTGTCAGCCAGCCAGGCTTTCTCGGCGCCCCAATAGACGTCCTGATCCGGCTCCCAGACATCCTCGCGACCGCCGCCGAAACCGAACGTTTTGAAGCCCATGGTTTCAAGCGCAACGTTCCCGGCGAGGATCATCAAGTCACCCCACGAAATCTTCCGGCCGTACTTCTGCTTGATCGGCCAGAGCAAACGCCGCGCCTTGTCCAGGCTGACGTTGTCCGGCCAACTGTTGACCGGCGCGAAGCGCTGCTGGCCCCGGCCGCCGCCGCCGCGGCCATCACCCGTGCGGTAAGTGCCGGCGCTGTGCCACGCCATGCGAATGAACAAAGGGCCGTAGTGGCCGAAGTCCGCCGGCCACCAGTCCTGCGAGTTGGTCATCAGCGCGGCGAGATCTTTCTTCACGGCCGCCAGGTCGAGGCTCTTGAACTCTTTCGCGTAGTTGAAGTCCTGGCCCATGGGGTTGGACTTGGAGGAATGCTGGCGCAGGAGTTCGAGCTTCAACTGGTTCGGCCACCAGTCCTGGTTGGTGGTGCCGCCGACGGTATGGTGGAAGGGACATTTGGCTTCGGTTGACATATGCTTTCTTGGTTGGTCAGTTATAGTACATTCTATCGTTCGATTGTCACTTCATTTTCCCAGAGTAACATCATTCCTGGTTATTGTTGAAATATTTATTTCCTGTAGTTACCATAGGAACTGCACCAACTCCGGTATGCGGCGGCGGTGGCGCGGACGGGGAATTTTTCGCGCGCCGCCGGGCACTGCCACGTCTCCCAACCGTCCCTCAGTCAGCAGATCCAGAAGCTGGAGGGCGAATTGGGCAGCGGCTCTTTGACCGGATGAAGCGACAGGCGAAATTGACGCCACACGGCCAGGCGTTCCTGCGGCGAGCCGTGCGCATTTTGGAAGAAGTGGACGCGGCCAAGCGCGAAGCGACCGAGGCAAAGGGCCTTTTGCGCGGCACTGTGGCAATTGGCGTGCTGCCGACGATTGCGCCTTATCTGCTCCCGGACGTAATGGCGAGGTTCACGAAAAAATATCCCGGCGTGGAAGTCGTCGTGCAGGAGGACACCACGGCGCGGTTGCTGAAACTGGCGCTGGCCTACGAGATTGATTTGGCGCTGGCCAGTCAGCCGATTCATGACCCGCGTCTGGAAGTGCGGGAATTGTTCGCGGAGGAATTGCTGCTCGCGTTGCCGCCCGGCCACCCGCTCACGCGCCAACGCGCCGTGAACGCGGCGGACCTCAAAGGCGAACGCCTTATAGTGATGAAGGAAGGCCATTGCCTGGGCGGCCAGGTGCTGGGCTTTTGCGACCGCCGCGATCTGCGGCCGCAGATCAGCTTCCGCAGCGCGCCACTGGAAACCGTGCAGGCCCTCGTGCGCGCGGGCCTGGGTATTTCACTCATCCCGGCGATGGCGTCGCGGAACGACCATGACGATCTTTTGGAGTATCGCTCGCTGAAACCGCCCCGGCCGGAGCGTAAAATTATCGCCGTCTGGCCCAAACAACGTCCGCCTGCCCGGACCGCCGCCGAATTTCTAAAGCTGGTTTCCGCATGCCCTGGAAAATTCAGTCGCTGATATTTCAAAATGGTATGCGCTCAACAGCTTATCAAGCCAGCAGTTGAAAACGCGCCGATAAATTCAGCAAGATATTTTTTGGAGCCATGTTCATGGATAGACCATTTGATAGCTGACAAACGCGATGCTTCGGCTGTCCGGCGACCAGGACGGAACGTTGATGGTCCCCTGCCCGCCGTACAGTTTGGCCAGGATTTGGATTTTTCCATTGGCCAGCGACAGGAGCCGGATCATCACATCCTGGCCTGGCGGATGACCCTTTACCGCCCTGGCATAGGAAAGAAAAACAATCCAGCGCCCGTTCGGCGAAGGATGGGCGAACCAGTTGTTGTAATCGTCGGTCGTCACCTGTTCCTGGTCCGAGCCGTCCGGCTTCATGTGCCAGATTTGCATCAGCCCCGTGCGCTCGGAATTGAAGTAAATATATTTTCCGTCCGGCGAATAATCCGGGCCGTCATCCAGACCCGGCGCCGTGGTCAACCGCGTTTCCTTCCCGCCGCCGGCAGGAGTGGTGTAAACATCAAACTCCCCATTGCGTTCGGCGCAATAGGCGAGCGTTTTGCCGTCGGGCGACCAGCCGTGCCAATACGAGGGCGCAAACTTTGTAATCAACCGCGGCTTGCCGCCGGAAATCGGCAGCACATAAATGCGCGATTTGCCGTCCTTGGTCTGGTCACTGATCGCAAATCGTTTGCCATCCGGTGAAAGGCCATGGTCATTGTTGCATTGCGCCTGGCTGCCCGTATCGAGCAGCTCCGGCGTGCCGCCTTTGACGGGCAGTTGGTAAATCCGCCCTTTGCTGTTGAAAAGAAAATACTTTCCGTCCTGCGACCAGTTGGGCGCCTCAATGTGGTCCCGCGTATGATATACCACCTGCCGGTCTGTGGAGGCGACTTCAACGGTCTCCAACGCGCTCTCAATCATTGTCGGTTGTCCGGCTCCAGCCGGGATGGACTTGAGTTCAACGTTTGAAAAAACCGCCCGCTCGCTGGTCCGGTTGTCGTGGGCGCAAACGCCCAAACCGACATAGAACGGCTCCTGGAATTGAATCCGGTACATGGCGCCCGCAGAATGCAGCGCCTCCCCCGCCGCGGCCACGGACATGGTCACATAGTCACCGTGTTTCTCCAGGCCCACCCGTGTGGGTCCGGACACGTCCGACTGGATTTCATGCGTCGTGTCGCCGGCGGTTTCGCGGTACTGCAGCGCGGTCAACCCGACCCCGTGCAGGGCGACGTCGGCGTACACCGAATCCGGAGCGAGCGACTGGCGGATGATGAGACAGGCCTTGCGATGCGGGTTCCCCTTCATTTCCGGAAACTTGATATCCGCCGCGAGGGTCAGGTCGCCCGACATCTTCACCCAGACGAAATGAAACGCGTCGTTGGTGAACCACATGTTTTCGCCGCCGCCGGTGATGAGGTAGTCGCCATTGGACGGGTCGAAATGGACCGAACCGGCCCGGGCCACATTGCCGATGTCGGCCTGCCCGGAAAAGATGCCCAGGTTGGTCGTCGAATCGGTGCGCAGACTGTAAAGCTGGAGGCCCCACGGCCCCGTGAAAGTCCCGGCCGCGCAGGTGGAAAGGGTCGCCAGTGACACGACCATTGCCCAAAAAAGTGCCGTCGGTTTCATAAAATGCCTGGATCGAACCAAGCGCGGTCTTCCCCATTCAACGTGGGCGGGCGGAATTTTGCAAAACAAAATTTTTCAGGCTCCCCGTCAGCGGGAAGCCTGCCGCTTCAAGATCTCGATGCCGAACAGGCCGTTGCGAAGCGGCTCGTGGCCGATTAAATACACCGGCTGGTAATTTTCTTCAATCCATTGCATCAACTCGACGCCGTAGCCCGGCGAGCGCCCAAAATATCCAACGCCAAACTCGGAAGTGTCCCGTTCCACGAGGAAAATGTAGTCGGGCGGATTTTTCTCGAAGGCCGCCGTCATGCCGGCCTGGCCAAAGGCCGTCAGGACGGTCGGCGTCCAATCCAGACAGGGCGTCGGATTCACCCGGCGGCTGAGATAATTGATGGTGGTGCCCTCCGGCAACACAGCCAGCGTTCCATCACGGGGCACGTTTTTATCAATCCACTCCAGCGCCAGTTGCACTCCCGCGCCCGCCGGATTGAGGCGCGGGTCGAAGGCAAGGATGCGGTCGCCGCCCTGCCCCACCGCCAGCGTTTTCGTGGTGTACCACGATTCTGAATCGTAAACCAAAACCCCAAATCCAATCATCAACGCCAGCCAGACCCCAAAGCGAAACGGTCGCGGATCCACATCGTATTTTTTCTCCAGCAAGACCGGCAGGAGCCAGAACAACAGGAATATGGCCGTGATTGCCGCGGGCATGGCCAAGGCAAATCCGTAATGCCAGACACGGGAAAACAATCCCAGTTTCGCTAGCAATACCAGGCCAAACACACTCCACACAAGCGGGAAGGTCATCTCCCGTCCAACCGACAATGTCCGGTAATTTTTCAGAACCAGAATGCAGGCGGCCAGGCCCAACAGCGGTAGCGACGCGCCACAGTTGAGCCAGTTGAACCAGCCGGCAGCTACCAGCAGCGGAATCATCAGCACCAGCCAGGCAGTCCGCTTCGTTCCCAAACCGGTCTGGCGCTGGAATAATCGCGCGTAAAGCGCCGCCAAAAGCGCGACGCAAAGAAAGTGGATGGCCATTTCACGGAGATGAGAAAGGGGCGTGTCGAGACCGGTGCACCACAGATAAAAATGATTCCGGGCAACCGGCGTCAGCCACAGCGGCGCCCAGGCGAAGGCCGTGGAATACAAACTCGCGCGCCAGCCTTCCACGCTCAGGAAATAGAGGAAAAACCCCAGCACCGGAATGACCGCCGCCATCAGAAACGCCACCACCGATCTGAACATGAAATCCCGCCGCCCGCGTGTAACGTAATACAGGATGAATGCGGTGACGACGCCGGCGGCCAGCGCCACAAAAATTTCCGGTTTGGTCAGAAACACCAGGCCGAAACAAAAACCGGCTGCAACTGCGTAACCGGTTTTTTGTTTGCTGACCCAATCGGACAGGAAGGCGATGGCCAGAATGGAAAGGACCAGGCCATGAAAAAGCTCGTGGGAATACGGCGCGATATAATTGTAATTGCCGACCACCTGGTATTCGTTGAAGGCGAACACCAGCACGATGCCCAGGCAGATCGTCGTGGCCGTCCAGCGATCGGCTGCCGCCAGAAACCGGTGGTAAATCAGGACTAGCATCCCTGCAGTGATGGCGAGGTTTGCATGAATCAACGTACTGAAGGAAACGCCGAAGATTTTGAACAGCAGCGCGTTGAAATACTGCGACAGCGGCCCGCCCGACAGATAATGCAAATCCCGATACAACACGGCGCCGTGGTCAATCCGCCACGGCAAATAGAGTTGCAACCCGAAGTCAATCAGCACATCCGGCCATTTGCGCCAGGAAACCGCCGCCGCAATGACGAATGCCACCGCCACCACCGCCAGCCCGGCCCAATTTGAGTCGAGCCAGGCCAGGCCCCGCCACCGGGTGAATCTCTCCGTCCAACGCTTTTCTGAAGTAAAAGCGTCCACGGGTACTGCTCAGGCGTTGTAGGTGCTGGAAGCAGTAGTCCCGCCGCGGCCGGTCCAGTTGGTGTGGAAGAATTCGCCGCGGGGCTTGTCCACGCGTTCGTAGGTGTGCGCGCCGAAATAATCCCGTTGCGCCTGCAGCAAATTAGCCGGCAACACGGCGTTGCGGTACTGGTCGTAAAACGCCAGCGCGGTGCTGAACGCGGGCACCGGGATGCCCTTCTTGGCCGCCGCCGCCACCACGTTGCGCCAGCTTTTCTGGCAACGCTTGATTTCACCCCGAAAATAATTGTCGAGCAACAGATTCGTCAGCTTTGGATTGTTGTCGAAGGCTTCCTTGATTTTACCCAGGAAACGTGAGCGGATAATGCAGCCCCCGCGCCACATCAGCGCAATGCCGCCGTAGTTGAGGTTCCATTTGTGCTCGGTGGCGGCGGCGCGCATGAGCATGTAACCTTGCGCGTAACTGACGATTTTTGAGGCGTAAAGCGCGTCGCGAATCTCGTTGATAAATTCCTTCTTCTTCGCATCCTTTTTGGCGACGCTCATCAGCGGCTTCGGCCCCTTCAATTTCTTCGCCGCCTTCACCCGGTCGTCTTTCAACGCGGAAACGCAGCGGGAATAAACCGCCTCGGCAATCAGGGTGATGGGAATCCCCAGGTCCGCGCTGCTCTGCACCGTCCATTTGCCGGTGCCTTTCTGGCCGGCGGTGTCGAGGATTTTGTCCACCAGCGGCGTGCCGTCGGCGTCCTTGTAAGCCAGGATGTCGCGGGTGATTTCGATGAGGTAGCTGTCCAGTTCGCCCGTGTTCCATTCCTTGAAAATCTCGTGCATCTCGGCCGCGTTCAGGCCAAGACCGTTTTTCAAAATGTTGTAAGCCTCGCAAATCAACTGCATGTCGCCGTATTCGATGCCGTTGTGGACCATCTTCACGTAATGGCCCGCGCCCTGTTCGCCCACCCAATCGCAGCACGGAGAACCATCGTCCACCTTGGCGGCGATGCCCTGGAAAATATTTTTCACGTGCGGCCACGCCGCGGGCGAACCGCCGGGCATGATGCTCGGACCATGCCGCGCGCCTTCCTCACCGCCGCTCACGCCGGTGCCGATGTACAGCAGCCCCTTGCTCTCGACATATTTCGTGCGGCGATTGGTGTCTTCAAACAGCGAATTGCCGCCGTCAATGATGATGTCGCCCGGCTCCAGCACCGGCAGCAAATGCTCGATGAATTCGTCCACCGCCTGGCCGGCCTTGACCATGAGCATCACCCGGCGCGGCTTTTTGAGCAGCCCGGCCATTTCCTGGAGCGAATGCGCCCCGATGACCTTGGTGCCCTTGGCGGCGTTATTGAGAAAATCGTCCACCTTGGAGACGGTGCGATTAAAGGCCACGACGGTGAAGCCGTGGTCGTTCATGTTCAAAATGAGGTTCTGGCCCATGACGGCCAATCCAATCAATGCGATGTCAGCTTGAGGTTCCATTTGTTGTGTCGGTAAAAGAACAGACAAGCTACGATACAAAAGCCTGACCCGCGCGCCAGCAGTTTTTTTTGAAAAATAGGGTCCCATGCCGCGCTTTTTTGCGATGCTCTGTTTGCAAAAAATGCGCAATGGCATGGGCTTCGCCCAAAATTGTGTACTCGAATTTCAAATCACCAGCAGTTCGCAGGCATGAACGAAACGCGATGTCCGATGGTGGGGCGAGCGTCCTCGCGAGCCGGCTCTGGAAACCGTAGCAGCCGATGTGAATCGGCTCTGACTTTGCCGGTGAGAGCATGGAGCGGACTCTGTGGACTCGATGGACTTTTGCCGCGCTTGTTCGCGTCCAGCCTGTCCAGTCTGTCCATGCCGTTCATCATGCACCGCCCGCGCCCACTGCGCCAACCCCCGCTGCCGCAAAAAATCTTCATAATCCAGCCGCAACTCCTCCAGGCTCGCCCGCGCCACGTTCGTGAGCTTGAGTTCGGTTTTCTTGGACGTGCCGCTGGCCTAGCTGCCCTCGGCAATGTTCTGCACGCCGCTCCGCGCCGCCTGCGCCATCTGGTCGTGCGTGCGGCCGCGCCGGTCAATGTAACGGTCGCAGAACCGCACCGTCACGTCAGAAGGCTGAAAATCCTTGTCCTTGTCGCCCTGCGCAGAGGGGATTTGAAGCGTGCGATTCATCGAATTTTAGCGAAATCAGAGAAGCTGGTCGGATGATGTGGCGGCGTGAAAGCGCACCGGCTTGGAAAGTTTTTTCAAGGCTCCTTCTTTAACCAACCGGGCCAACCATGCCTTGGCTTGAGATTTAGACACTCCGAGCAGTGCTGCCACCTGGCCTTCGGTTTGTGCTTCGGCCAGTTCCCGCAAAAGAATCTGCCGAACCGAGGACAGGAGCCGCGTCGCCGGAGACCCGGCTTGCCCGGATGACGATGTCGGCACAGATGGCGTCACAACCGGTTTGTCACCGTAAAACGAAGCTGCTTTTTCATGAAGCGCGAATGAAAGCGCTTCCTGCTGTGGTTCGGCCGCTACCTCCGCCGCTACTGCTTTCATTGCCTCAATTAAATCACCACCGTTGTGAGGTTCCGGCCACGGCCGCCCGCCGCGTTGGATGAGGGCGCGGTTGCCTTTGCCGCCATTATCACCATTACGCACAAAGACCGGCACAAAATGCAAACGTTCCAGTTGCTCGATGGCTCCCTCCCAGGTGCCGCCTTTCTGAAAGTCAGCCGACACGACCAGCGCCGCATCCGCCAACGCATAGATAAATTTGTTGCGTTGCATGGCGTGGCCAACGTTGAAACCCGCCGCCGGGTCATAAGGCGAGACCAGAACAAGCCGTTTATCCATCAAAAATTCCCGGTTATCACCTGCCACCGCCGCCCGCTCCAGACTGTCACTCATTACGCCAGCAACCGTTCCGCCGGCCTGTAAAGCGCCATTCATGGCGGCGCGGTCAATCCCCCGCGCGGCGCCCGAAATGAGCGTGCGATGCGCTTCCGCGGCCATTTGTCCGACACGTTCCGTGTAGGCAATCAACTCGTCATCCACGTGCCGCGAGCCGACTACCGCCAATCCACCCTTCTCCAACAGAGCCGCATCTCCGCAACCGTAAAGCAACGGCGGCGCATCCTCCTTCAGCCGGGTCTTGAACCGGCGCGGATAATCGGCGTCGGCGCGGCTGACCACCCAGATGAAACGGGCGTTCCACCGTTCCACCGCCTGACTCAGCAGGAAACCGCGTCCCAGCAACGCATCCAGCCGTGGCCGGCCAAACATCTTCGCGCACAAGTCAATGACGTCACCGGCGTCGGAACCGATCAGGTCGGCGGGTTGCTTCTGTTTCTCACGCAGCAGGCGGGCGAGCCGGTTATATTCGCCAAAAGTCAGAAGTTCAGCCGACGAATCATTGCGCCCCGCGATCAGCGGGGCCGTTAACAGCAGGATGGCCTGCGTATTCGATGTCAGCGGCGCAATCATTCGTCAGTGTTTGCGGTTGAGGCCAGGGCCAGCGGATGGACCGGTCCGCTGCCATTTGTGAGCAAGAGATAAGCGGCGACCGTCATTGTCCATCTCGAATCCACCATATCATCCACCAGCAAGGCCGCGCCAGTCGGAACATGGCCATGTATTCTCAATGAACCATCCACGTTCCGGGCCTGCTGGCTGCTGTTCTCCATTTGCTTTTGCGCCGGACGGTCGTCGCTCTTCTCCAGCACCGGATGAAATGGCAGATTCAATGCCGTGGCAAGCCGACGCGCAAAGTCCGGCACGAGGTTCGGATGGCGGCGTGATGGAATGCAGGCAACCCAGACCGGCGCCGGTTGCGGCGCCCAGGTTCGCACCATGGCAGCACACGCTTCAACCAATTGATCGGCGAATCGTGCGTCATGCGATTTTCCCTGGCGCACTAACGCACCCCAACCCGCGTCGCCCCACATGCAAAGCACCCGGCCGGATTGATAGTTTCTTTCCGGCGGGATGGATTTGTTGGCTTGCACGTTGAGACCCGGCAGACCTCCAGACGGCCACTTTTTGCGCGGCTCCAGCGGCAGACTGGTGCGGCGCAAAAATGCCACCGCTTCCCGCGCCAGCCCGTCTTCAAACGTGGCGGGCAATGGAACAATATTCGGTGCGTGACCAGATCCCGGATTGCCGTCCAGCGCGCGAATAAGAAATTCCATATGTCCTGATGTCAGCGCCACATACTCCTGCATCTGCCGCTGTTCGACCCGGCGCAATTCGGTCAGCCTTTCCGCCCGTTGCCAGAAAGCATCAGAAAGATTGGCCGCTGTCAGAATCCATTTGCTGCCCTGCTTTACGACCGGGGCCGGCGATTCCAGAGACAGGAGTTGAAGCGCCTTTTCAATGCGTCCTCTTCGGATATTCACCCGGCTCAAAAACTCATTGACCGAAAGCCCGGCGGCCACACCCTGAAGCGCGGACAGCACGGACTCCACTTCTTCGCGCGATGGGAAAGCACTTTCGATGAAAAAATCATTGATGTCCGTTTCTTCCTGTCCGCTTAACAGCACACCGTGAGCTTCTGGAATTTGCCGGCCCGCGCGGCCCACCTGCTGGTAATAGGCAACCACCGAGCCGGGCGTCTGGTAATGAATCACAAAGGCGAGGTCCGGTTTGTCAAAACCCATTCCCAAGGCGGTGGTGGCAACCAGGACTTTCACGCGATTTTCCAGCAGGGCATTTTCCAGTTCCACGCGCCGTTCGCCGGTCTCGCCGCTGTAGGATTCCGCTTGAATGCGCCGCGATTGCAGCCAGCCCGCGACTTGGACGGCATCGCGTACGGTCAATGTATAGACAATGCCACTGCCCCGGATTCCCGGCAGATGCGTGGCCAGCCAGGCCATGCGGGCGGCCTGGCTCGGCATCCGCATCGTCTGGAGCAGCAAGGAAGGCCGGCCTAGTCCGCCGCGCGACACCGTCAGGTTGGGTCCGAGAATGGTCTGCAAATCCGCCAGCACCCGGTTATTCGCCGTTGCGGTCGTGGCCAGCAGACGCAAGTTCGGCGGCAATGTTCGCATCATCCGCTCGATGAAACGGTAATGCGGGCGAAAATCATGTCCCCAATCCGAAATGCAATGCGCCTCGTCCACCACCAGCAACGAGATGCGGCCCGCGACCGGCCCCAACACTTCCGCGCGAAAATGTTCATTGGCCAGCCGCTCGGGCGAGATTAACAGCAGGTCCACTTCATTACGCGCCAACGCCGCCTCCACGTCATTCCATTCCTCCTGATTTTCGGAGTTGATGGTTTCGGCGCGAACACCCATCCGTTCCGCCGCCGCGATTTGGTTCCGCATCAGCGCCAGCAGTGGTGAAATTAAAAGCGCCGGGCCGGCGCCTTGCTCGCGCAACAGTTTTGCGGCGATGAAATAGACGAAACTTTTGCCCCACCCGGTCTTTTGCACGACCAACAAACGCCCGCGACCTTCAACCACGTGACGAATTGCCTTTTCTTGACCATCATGGAAATCAGCCCTCGGATTCTGTGTTCCGAATCGAAGGAGTTCAACAGCGCGCAGCGCATTATAGTTCATGCGCAAAGTTGACTTCCTGCTCGAATGGGTTTTTCCGGGTCTCGTGATTCATGCTCCAGCCGAGGGCGGGCCGGAATTTATCAATGAAGTCGCGGCGCGCTTCCTGTTCCTGACAGGCCGGGGACAGGTAGAATTTCTCGTTGGCTCGGAAGTCGGTTGCCAATTGCTTTACCCGTTTGAATGCCTCGTCGAAGCCCATTGACATGGTGGAAGCGAGTGTGCGGCGGAGATTTGCCAGCGTCAATTGGCTTCCCAAGCCCGCCACCAGATGGATGCCCTGAATGGATTGTTCACTTGCGCGAATTGTGGTGACACGGATTTGCACAGATTCAGCTTTTGTCAGTGCCAACCGATGAAATCCGTGCCCAAAAGCCTCCGCGCCGGCGTGTCGATTCTGCCCATCAGGCGGTCGCGCCCAACTGCAGGCGTTTGTCGCTTTCGAGCATGGTCTTCAAATTCGCCCAGTTCGCCTCGTTCATGTCGTTGAAGGCGTTCAGATAAACCGCCACGGCTTCCCCGGGATATTTCGTCAGCAACACATCAATGGCGGATTTCAATTTCGCGTCGTCCATGGTCGCCGGCAAATCGTCCACCACGCCTTCGTTGTTGGGCAGGCCGAGCGCGTTGAGAAAATCCACGAGCATCTGCCGCTGCTTCTTCACCAGCCACACGCGGATGAGGCCGGCGGCGGCCGTTTCGAGCGCCGGCTTGGACAGGGTGGAAATGATGGCCGCATGACATTGGACGCGCGGTTGGCGTTCCAGGAAGACCGGGCGCACATGACGCGCCTGCGCCACCGCGCCGAGCGTGGCCTTATAAGTCGGCTTGTCCGACTCGTGGGTGAAATTGAGAATTTCATTCGCCAAATTGGCCGACATGAAACCGAAGAGTTCGTGAGAGGTGAGCATGTGTCAGTAATTTGTTAAATAGGTAACTGGTTAAACAGGTTAAATGAGCGTTCCACCAGTCACTTTTCAACAAATTACTCATTTAACTTATTTAACCAACCACCGTCACCGAAATCTTATTTTTTTTGGCCAGTTGTCCGCAAGCCTCCTGTTCGAGCAACAAGGTCTTGCCGGCTTCCAGCGCGAGCACGGCCACGCCCGAGGTGGCACAGGTTTCCAGGGTTTGCACGCCCATACACGGAATGTCAAACCGCATGTCATGATTGAGTTTGGTGACCTTGACGGCCACCGCGCCGCCGTCTTTGCCCGCCAATTTGCCGCCGCGCGCCAGGCATTGGTCTGTGCCTTCAAAACCCTCGACGGCGAGCACCACCCCGCTTTTCACCACAACGGTCTGGCCGATTTCGAGCCGTGACGTTTCCTTGGCGATGCGAAAACCGAAGTCCACGTCGGCCTTTTGTCCGGCGGAAAGCCCGGGGCCAAGCTGAAAGCCGGCCTGCGGCATCAGCGGTTTGAGCCACGGCGTGGCTTCAATCAGTTCCACGCCGTCCTTTTTCAATTCATCCGCAATGGCGCCGAAAATCGTGTGCGCGTTTTTCTCCTTCAGGCGCAACAGCAATCCCAACGCCCGCAAATCGGGCCGCAATTCGTAAAGGTTTTTCGGGGCAATCTGGCCGACCATAACGCATTGCCGGATGCCGCGATCGGTAAAGGTGGAAATCATTCTGGAAAGCTGGCCAACTTTGAGCCAGATGATTTCGTCCACGAGCGGAGCCAGGGCCGCGTCCGTCTCATTTTCAAACGCAACGGCCACCAGGCGTTTGACGCCGCCGGCGCGCGCCTGCCGGGCAAATTCGAGCGGCAACGAGCGGTTGCCGGCAATCAGGCCGAGGGAGGCGGACGCGGTGTTCATGGCCAAAGGCAGGATGATGAATCAAGCCGGAAGAAACAAGTTGGAAGCGTTTTCGGTAGTGGTACCTTTTGCCACTTTTCGGCGGGGCGAGCGTCCTCGCGAGCCGGATACCGCGCGCCGAAGCTCCGCGAAGGCGGCTCGTCCGCAGCCTCGCCCCACCAAACGGTTCGACTGCTGCGTTCTCCGCTTGGTTCGTTTCTTCATTCATCCTTCCTCTTTCTTCATTTCCCATCCTGTCCCGTCCCGGCACAACCTGTCTCATTCGGCAAAACTCGAGACGTCGCGGTAAAGTAAAGCCGCGCAAATCCGCTATCCTAAACCGGAAACATTATTTTCAAAATGTGGCCCGCCGGGTGCTTGGCCAGAACACTATGTCGTATCTTGAATCAACGGATGAAAAAGCGGCTTCGCCGCTTCAATCAAACGGCGAAGAAAATGGCCAGGATCACCGCCGGACCGAGGCCGACCGGCACATCTCACTCACCCTGGCACATGAATTGAACAATCTCCTCACCGTGGTTCAGGGCCACGCCGACCGCCTGTTCGTTAAACATCAGGAGGACGCCATCCTGGCGCCGACTTTGAAGAAGATCTCGGAAGCGGCCCATCGCGCCGCCGAACTGGTTCGTAGCGCCCCCAAACCCGATCTCAATCCGCCGGCGGCGTGATCCAACAACAATCGGCGCCGGCCGCTATTTCCAGTAACTCCAGTTCACAGCGGGGAAAAGGTTGTCGCGCGACTCCAATTCGCGCAGCCATTTTTCGTCCACACCCGTGGCAGTCAGTTGATCGTGCAGGGCGATAAAGCGCAGCAGATGATCCTTGACGCGGCGGCGGGCGTATTCGGGACTGGTGCCGGTGCGCAGAATGAACGGCCAGTCGCTGGACTGCGCCAGCAGCAATTCACGCACCGCCTGCCGCAACGCCCGCGCCTTCAGGCCGGTCGCCGTGTGGAATCTTTTGGCCAGACCGGTCATGCGTTCCTGGGCGATCTGCAGGTGCGGATAAATCCATTCGTTCGATTCGTTCAACCACGCGCGCCAATAGCCCTCCTCACCCCAGCTCGAAGCGCCGGGCGCGGCGATTTGATTGGTCGGATGCCGGTGCAGATATTCGCTCGGCGTAAGGAGCGTCAGGATCTTCTGGTCGTAAAAAAGTTTGCGCGCGAAATAATCCAGAAACTCCGGCCCTTCATACCACCAATGGCCGAATAATTCCGCGTCGTAGGGCGCGACGGCCATCGGCGGGCGGTCCAGAAATCCGGCGACGCTCTGGGCCTGTTTGATGCGTTCATCGAGAAAATGCCGGGCGTGTTCCCCCGCCGCCTGCAAGGCGAGGTCGCGTTGATAAATCTGCTTGTCCCCGGCCCCGCCGGTGATCCGATAATACTTGATGCCGGTGAACCCGCGGTTTTCCGGCGACGGCAGGTGCGGTTTCACGTAGTCGAAATCGAGGTCGAACCCGATGTCGCGGTAAAAATCGCGGTAACGCGCGTCGCCGGGATAACCTTCGTGCTGGCTCCAGACCTGGCGCGAGGAATCAAAGTCCCGCCCGAACGCGGCGATGCCGTTGGGCGTGTAAATCGGCGCGAACGTGCTGTAGCGCGGGCGGGGCCGGGCGTGCAGCAGGCCATGCGTGTCGAGAATGAACCAGCGGATGTTGGCCTCCTGTAAAAATGCCTCGACGCCTTCCACGTAGGCGCATTCCGGAAGCCAGATGCCAGCCGGGTCGCGGCCAAAACAACTGCGGTAATGGTCCCGCGCCGTCAGAATTTGTGCGCGGAGCGACGGCGGATGGCCGGCCAACAGTGGCAACAACGCATGCGTGGCGGCGGTGGTGATGATTTCGATGCGGCCGTCGTCTTGAAGTTTCCGGAAGGCGTTGACGAGATTGTTGTTGCAGCCCCGCCAGGTGTCGCGAGTTAAAGTGAACCGGTGATGATACATCCACGCCAGTTCGCGAAAGGCGCGGTCCCAGTGAGTGCGGTGGATTTCCTTTTCCGCCAGTTCGACGAGGCTGTTCAGGTGCCGGTCATAACGCCCGCACAACAGCGGGTCGAGCAGCATCGCGCACAAGGTGGGCGAGAGTGAAAGTGTCAGCCGCGCGTCCATGCCGTCGCGACGCCAGCCCTCGAGCGTTTGCAGCAACGGCAGGTAGGTTTCCGTGATCGCTTCAAACAGCCAGGATTCCTCCAGGAATTTTTCGTGCTCGGGATGCCGCACAAACGGCAGGTGCGCGTGCAACACCAGGGACAGATAGCCTTGCATAATCGGTCAGAAGGTTGCCGTCACTCGTCCAGTTTGTTTGAAATCCAGTCCGCCAGGGAATTGGCCTTGAACAAACCCGCCACCCCCGGCGCCACGAGAATGGCCGGAAGCACAAAATCAAAAATTCGCAGGGCTGTATGGTGCGCGGAGCTTTGAATCCAGGACAAACTCAGTTCAATCACGCCGAGGCCGATCAACGCGACGGCGATAAAGCGAACCAGCATCAAGGCTCCGCGGTGGGGCGCGTCCATGAAGGTCAAACGTTTTCCGGCAGTGGCTCTTTCAATGACGGGTCCTGCGGGTGCGCGCCAACGTCGCCCAGGTATTCCGTCGAGCGGCTGAATTTCAGATCCGCCGCGCGGGCCTCCGTGCCATCGGTGGAAACGGCGACGGCAGGCAAATCGTATTTTCCGTCCGGCAGCGCAAAGCGATAACTGAACGAACCATCGGGACGCAATTTGATTTCGTGACCGCCGAGGGTGACCCTGGCCGCCGGCTCGGTCGCGCCGTAAATGATCAATTCCGCATTGACGTTGAACCAAAAACCCTTTGATTGCCCGAGACCGCCAAACGGACTGGAGAGGCTGGAGATGCCGAACCGCGACGCGCCGAGCGAGGAGATTTCGTGGGCCAGGCGGCGGCGGATGAGTTCCGTGATTTCGAGCGACCCCATCCACACCCGGCGGACGTCGTCAATATTGATGATTTTTGCCAGCGCCCGTTCCTGCTCCGGCGTCCAGGCCGGGGACGAATGCAAGGTCATCCGCGGCAGATCGCGATGGCCCTGCCGCCGGAGCTCTTCGAGCGCCCGGGCCAGCGGCAGATTTTCCTGCACGGCCGCCTTGATGATTTCCAGCAACCGGGCGAACGGAAATTCAAACGGAATCGTCGCGAATTCAGCGCTGCCTTCCGGCGAAACCGCGTCGGGCGGCGTTACCGTGGCAGCTGACGCCGCCACCCGCACCCATTTGCCGACCGGCGAGTAGTAGCCGAGTTCGGCGGCGTAGGCATCTCCCGCGCGTTCAACGTGCGCAAACCAATGACGCGATTCAGGGTGGACGTGAATTTCGTTGACCGGATGGCCTTCAATTTTGTGCGCATAAACCCGCAGAACCAGATGGCCGTCGGCGGAACAGGTGTTGCAGCGCGTTTGCTGCTCGCGCGTCAGGTCCCAGTGCGCGTAAAGCCAGTGCGGATCGCGGGCGGTCAAAAACAACTGGCGCGTGCCGTAACTGTCGGGCAATTCGGCCTCGGTCGTTTCAAACTGTTGCGCCGGCGGCACGGGGCCGAGCGCGTATTTCTGGCCGGGACCACTGATGGGAGACGGCGAAGGCCGGTCGCCTTCCAGCAAAATGGGGGGAATCTGAATTTTTTCGCGCCGGGAGGCTCCGCCAATTTCAGGTTTGATGCCGCGTTTGGTTTTCAGGGGAGCGGTAACGGCTTCAAACGCGGAAACAATACGCCGTTTCAATTTTCTCACCGTCGAACGTTTGGCTTTTGCCGGGGCGGCCGGGCTGTCACTGTCGGCGGTTGCTTCAGGCGGAGTTTCGGCAGCGGCAGCGCGAGGTGGAGGTTCAGCTTGGGCGCTTGTCTTCTTCTTGATGGATGCGGTTGCCGTTTTTCTTTTCATAGCAGCAAATCCCTGTTTCGTGGCGATGTCCTCATGGCCAAGGGGACTTTACGGCGGAAGTCCGCGCAACGCAACGGGAATTTCACCGGCCCAATGCAGAGCGCCAGCTTCAGTTTTTCCCTGTCTCCCTTGCGTCGTGTTTCCAGTTTTCCGGCCCCAACAACCTGGCCCGCACCGGATTCAAGTGCGCGTAATCGCACACCGTCTTGAGATACCCGGTGCCGCTG
>JAJXYT010000088.1 GCA_021780375.1 bacterium
GCAGCAGTTTAACTCCCCGACGGCTGCGCAGTTCTATGCGGCGACCGCTGGATTTATGAGCAGCGGGACGACGCTTTACGCAACCACTCCCACAAGCCAGAACGCCACATACACCATAGATCTATATGATCCCTCGACAACGCCGCCGACTCTGATTAGGAGCTTCAGCGGCAGCACCTCAACTGGTGTGATACAGGAGAGCTGGGATGGGAAGTACTCGAATGAGACGCAGTTTACAGGGGATAAAGTGGAGGCCGAGTATACTATTACCCTAGGCTCGGATCCGGTCAGGCAGGTGCAGATTCTTAATGCCTGGGATATCGTCAATCCAGGAAATAATTTTGACGTTGCTTATGCGTTCGACTGTAATGCAAGCCTTCTCCAGCAGAACGGCGAATTTTGGAACCAAATGCTCGGCGTAGTTGATGTATTAATCATGCCAAATCTTGGACTCGATGTCTATCACTCGACATTCGACCGCTTTTTTTGCGTTAATTGTTCTCCGGGACCGTATCCTGGATACATTGCGGACAGAAACACTTTTTATAACGGCTTGTTAAGCAACCTTGAGCAGAACGATGTAGAGAATTTCTACTACTACGGCCACGGCCAACAATCGTTAATTTCCGGCGTCCGGATCGTAACGGTCGGGTCAACTCAGCCCTACCTTTTAACATCCGAGGTTGCGAATGGGCTGGGGAACACCGCGTCAGTCCAGGACGGATTCAAGAATAGGCACGAGTACCGGTTTGTGTTCCTGGATGCCTGCTCGACTGCTAAGGACCAGCAGTGGCAGCATGCGTTTGGAATTTACGACGACATCCCGGCCGCTGACGTGATTGGTCTCCCCGATCAGGCATTTCTCGGCTGGGTGGACGATGTGACCCATGGTATCACGGACGTGACGACCGCCAAGGACTGCGGCACAACATTGAATCGCTTCTTTGCGGACTGGATGAATGGCAAGACGTTGGACTATTGTATAAGGGACTGTTCCGTCAATTATATAGATAACCATACCTCGGGTCTGCACTGGCCACTTCCGGTTCCAGGTAACGAGATTATTCAACTGTCTAACGGAGAGATCGTCCAGATCCCGCTGCAGACGGCGCCCCTGAAACTGGCAGGGAACCCGGGACTCATGCGCAGAGGCTCTGATCCGGCGTACGTGCCCGGCGTCTATTTATACGGCGCAGAGCGCCAGTGAATGTAAATTGAATGGAACAAGCCAACGCGTACGTGCCCAGCGTCTATTTATGCAGCGCGGAATGAACTCTCTGGTGTTAAACAACGGTCAGGAGGGCGTGAAGCGACTTCGAACGCGCATTTATTTGCTCGGCATTCTTTATTTCAGCGCGTTGCCTGCCGCGGCGGGATTGGCCAACAGCCGTGGCGAGGATGCCGCCCCGCACGGCTCCTCGTTCACCACGTTGGCGTACGAGGACGCAGCATTCAAGCTGGTGTTGAACGAAGCCAATGTGGTCGCCAGAGAATTGCGTCTGCCCGAGAAATTACCGATTACCCCATCCGACGTTGTCGAGAAATATATAGATTCGTACGGAATGGCGCGGCTCACGAGAGCAGTGGGGAATATCTCGACTTCCAATTACACTTATTATGTTTCGGTTGACAACAAGTTCTCGTATCTTGAAAGCGCAAATCAGCAGGCGGACAGGCTCAAATGGTATCGCGAGTACTCGTGGCCGATCAGCCGGTTGGATACGAATGCTGCCTACCAACTGGCGACCCAATGGCTGACGGCAGTGTCCATGGATGTCGGAGCGCTGAACAGAGACTGCACCCTCCACATTCGCCCGGTTTTTGTCAGCGGAAATGGAACGACTGAGCGGTTTCTCCCCTTATATTGGGTGTACTGGACGAAAGAAGGCAAAGGGCATGGGAGCGAGGCCGTGATTGAGGTTTTCCTGCCTGCCAAAAGGCTTATCCAGTTGCGGGTTGAAAATACGAAATACATTCTGCGTAAGCCGCTCCGTGTGCCAAAACCGGATTAGCCAGCCACTGGAAAAAACGTACTAAACCATGAAAACCACACCCTTCCCCAAATTCCTTTTGATTGCCGCTATTGCGGTGCATGGGACATTGACACAAGCGGCACCCGGCACGTTTGGCATAGCGGAGGCCAATAACGCATTTGCGATTAACCTTTACCGTCATTTGGCGAGCGAGCAAGGGAACCTCGTCGTTTCGCCGTTTTCGATTGATACAGCGCTAACAATGACATACGCCGGGGCGCGAGGAAATACCGCCCGCCAAATGGCCAAAGTGCTGCATTACAAGAGTGGCGACGCAGACATCCACGCTGAATATGCGAACTTTCTCGGGGGGCGGGAGGGCCTGAACGAAGGTGGGAACCGGTTTCTTGTGGCCAACTCGCTTTGGGCGCAGACAGGGTTCCCATGGTTGAAGCCCTTCCAGGACTTGCTTCGGAATGATTACAAAAGCCTGCTCATGCAGATTGATCTGACGGGCTGGCCCAACTTTAATCCGGCTATCGCGGCAGCGGCACGCAAAACGATCAATCAGTGGGCAGCTAATCATACTGCCGGGAAAATCCGCGAAGTTCTTCCGGATTACCTTCCCGACCGCGACACAAGGTTAATACTGGTTAATGCTGTTTATTTCAAGGGACTTTGGGCAAGGCCTTTTGACAAAGAGAAGACCAGGGAGGCGACATTCCATGTAAGTCAAACAAATTTTGTTTCGGTGCAGATGATGCATGTGGATGGCAGATTTCGGCACTTCCAGGACGATAATGTTGAGGCATTACAGTTGCCTTACGTTTCCAATCGTCTTTCGATGACCATTATTTTGCCAAGGAAAGGTCACAGTCTGGAGGAGATAGAAGAAGAAATGACAGTGTCGCAGATTGAGCGATGGTGTCGAGATGGTGATCCGACAAATGTGGTCGTGTCCGTCCCGAGGTTCACGGAAACAACCGGATTTGAACTGAAAGGGCCGCTGAAGGCCATGGGAATGAAAGATGCATTCGACCCGGTTCTCGCCGATTTCTCCGGCATTACAACCGCTGAGTCACTCTACGTGGAAGCGGCGATCCACAAAGCGTATCTGCGTGTAGATGAAACTGGCACCGAGGCAGCGGCGACGACGGCCGTCGTTGTGGTCTCGAGTGCCGAGTTAGCTGTTGCGTTTGTCGCCGACCATCCGTTCATCTATCTAATTCGTGACAATTTGAGCGGCGCAATTTTCTTTATGGGCAGAGTCGTTGATCCTTCAAAGGAATGAATTTAGTACTTCACCGTTCTTCGCTTCAACACTTCAACGCCTCAACGCTTTAGCGGATCACGAGCGTCTGATTCAGCCAGTTCGTCAGTTTTTCAGGGTAAGCGGGATCGAATTTCTCCCAGTCGGCAATGCGATGGCCGGCGCCTTTAAGAAAATACAGGTCGCAGGGCACATGGTTTTCCTTGAGTTTGACCGCAAAATTCCGCGTGAAAGCCGGCAACACCGTCTTGTCCGAGTCTCCTTGCATCAGCAGGAACGGCGGGAGACCGGGCTTGACGTGATTGATGGGTGATAATTGCCGGAGCAATTTCAAGGTTTCATCGTCCAGGGAGTCGCGGCCCAAAAGGTTTCGCATGGCAGGCCATTTCTTCAGGCTGCCGCGATGTTGCGCATCGGCCGCCAGATCGGTCGGCGGCGCCAGGCCCACGACGGCCTGGACGCGCGTGTCGGGCCTGGCCAGGGTGGCGGCCAGGCAGGCCAGCTGCCCGCCCGCTGAATAACCCAGCAGGGCAATGCGATCCGGGTCGCCCTTGTATTCGGCAGCGTGGGCCTTCACCCAGCGAATAGCAGCCTGCACGTCGTCAAGACAGTCGGGCCATCGATTGGTGGGGGCCAGGCGGTAATCAATCGAAAACCAGGTAAAATGATTGGCGGTCAACGCCTTCAGAGCAGGTGCGAAATCTCCTTTGCCACTTTTATCGCCGGTGCACCACCCGCCGCCGTGGATGGCGATGACGACCGGGAACGGCCCGGTGCCCTCGGGCACGTTCGCGTCGAGCAGCAAAGCCTGGTTCCCCGCCCTGCCATATTCGATGTTGGTTTTAAGTTCGGCCCGGGCCACGTTCCCGGACAAAGTCGCGGTCAGAAAAATCACAATCACTGATCGGAAGTGGTACATTTTGCTGCTTTCGGTGGGGCGAGCGTCCTCGCGAGCCGGGTTCGGCGCGTCGAATCCCGCGCCGGCGGAAGACGACGGCTCGTCAGAAGCCTCGCCCCGCCAAACTCTGCCAATGCCGGCTGGTTTCATGGTTTGGCGGCAGGGATACGGTTGGTGGAATCGGAGCTAAAATGAACGGCGGGGAGTTGTGCCAGCACGGATTGGGGGTTCCAATGATCGGAACCACCCAGGACTTTTTCCACCGTGATGGCTGCGGCCTGACGGTCGGTCAGTTGACGCGCCCATTTTACCCGCGCCTGCGGATTTGCGCCGGGGCCGGTGCTGTTGAACTCGGCATAACGCGCCGTCTTTTCACGCGCCGGGTCCCGCCAATTGTCCCAGCCGGCGGGACGAACCACGCCGGACATTTCCGTGTTCAGGAACGTGACGCTCGCATACGCCCGCCACGGCCGGCCCAGGTAGGTCCTCACGTCGGGATTTTCACCCGTGATCCGGCAATGCGAAAAAACGTAGCCGAAGGGATGATCCGCGGGTGTTGAGGCGGCGGTGATGTAGCCATTTCCCAGACAATGGATATGGCAACGCTCGTAAAATTCCGTGGCGCCCCCAAAAATGAAGTCCACCGCGCCGGCAATATAACAATTCTGGTAATACTGCCGCCCCCGGTCGCAGAAAATAGTGTCCTGCCATCCGAGAAACCGGCAGTTGCGGAAAATAATGCGGTCGCCATCCAGGCGCACGGCCAGGGCCTGACCCTTGCGACCGGCAGAATTCTGGAACGTCAGGTTTTCGGCCATAAAATCATCCGCATCTATCACCGTTGACGGCGTGCGAAAGGTGCCGATCGGCTTGCCGTCCGGGCCGGGCAGGTTCGCATGCAAATCATAAGTCAACACCGTCCGCTCCGGGTCCTCACCCACCAGCCGGACGAAATGTTTTTCACGTTGGACGTAAATCAGCTCTTTATAAACGCCGGGCTTGATCAGGATCACGCACCAGTTGGTCGGGCTGGTGTTTTGCGGCGCGGCATCGATGGCGGCCTGCACGCTGGTGAACTGTCCGCTGCCGTCGGCCGCCACGACCAGCTCCGTTTTTGCCTTCGCGCCCGGGACCGCGAATGCGAGCAAAGCCAGCGTCAGGCTCATGACCCCTGGGACTGAATAGAATATCCGTTTCATGTTGATGAGTCCGCTGAGGCGCGAATGTGACGGGACCGCAAAGCATTTGTCAAAATCATATTTCGCTTGAGCCGGAGGACGCTGGCTTGCAGATTGCGTCATCGTGAGATTTTTTCTCGCATCATTTTTTTTAGGGTGTGGGTTGATGCTGATCCAGGCCGCGCCGCACCGGTCTGAGGCCTTCCGCTTCAACGGCCAGGTTTATGTGCCCATCGGGGACTGGGCACGCGCGAATGGCTTGCATTGCGCCTGGTTGAAGCACGGTGATGAACTGGTCGCCACGAACCGCGGCACCCGCCTGGTTTTTGACGTGGATTCGCATTACGTGGAAATCAACGGCGTTCAGGTGGCCCTGTCGTTTCCCGTCGCGAATCAAAAGGGTGTGGCGCTGGTGGCGCGGTTCGATCTCGACGCGGCCATCCGCCCGCTGCTGTTTCCGTCGCGGTATGTCAAACCGTCTGCCATCCGGACCATCTGTCTCGATCCCGGCCACGGCGGCAGGGACACCGGCAATCATGTCAGTTGGCATTACGAAAAAGTTTACACACTGGCGCTGGCCGGGGAGTTGCGCAATCAACTCAAAAAGGCCGGTTTCAATGTCATCCTGACGCGCACCCGGGACACGTACGTCGAATTATCCGACCGGCCCGCCTTGGCGAACCAACGCGACGCGGATCTGTTTGTGAGTCTGCATTTCAACGCGACGCCATCCGGTAAAAACGAAGTCGAAGGGCCGCAAACGTACTGCATCACGCCCGTCGGGGCCAGTTCGACCGACGCCCAAGGCGAGGGGAGCAATCACGGCCCGACTCCGGCCAATCGTGACGAGGACGAGAGCCTGCTGTTCGCGTATCAAATCCAGAAATCGCTCGTACAAAATTTGGGTGCGAATGACCGGGGCGTGCGGCGTGCCCGTTTCGCCGTGTTGCGCGACGCCCGGATGCCGGCGATTTTGATCGAGGGTGGTTACATGACCAATCCATTCGAAGGCAGACAGATTTACAGTTCGACCTATCGCCGGCGGATGGCGCAGGCGATTGTCAAAGGCATCCTGGCTTACCAAAAGCTGACTTTGCCGCCGCCCCGGGCCGTTTCATCTGCGATAAACCATCATCCGCCAAAGCCCGTCAGTAAATCTCCCGCAAAACGTCCACGACCGGGGAGAAAACACCCATCGGTGAATTCTGCTGCGGAAGCCGGGTTTTGAAAAACAGGCCTGTCCGGGCAGAGTCCAATCAGACCCGCCAAGGCGCAGGAGTTTTGCATTCCCGGCGGGGAGGAAAATTTGCGACGGGTTCTGCTTGGCAAACGGGCCGTTCGTGGCTTAGCTGGTCGCCGTGAGCATTGTGACCAGGACCGGCGACCAGGGCACGACGGCGTTGATGTATGGCCGGCGCGTTCCCAAAAATCACCCGCGCGTCGAGGCTTACGGCACGGTGGACGAGTTGAACGCCGCCCTGGGTTTGGCCCGCGCGACGGCCGGGCAGGATTTGGTCCGTGAAAATCTGCTGACGATTCAAAAAGACCTCGTGGTGCTGATGGGGGAATTAGCGGTGTTGCCGGAGGATTTGTCGCGTTATGTGAAGGATGGTTATTCAGTGGTTGCGCCGGAAATGACCGCAAAGCTCGACGCGCTGGTCCGGGAAATCGAGGCGCAAAACATCAGTTTTAAAGGCTGGGCCACTCCCGGTGCCACCATAGCTGCCGCAACACTGGATGTGGCGCGAACGGTTTGTCGCCGGGCAGAACGGCGCGTGTGCGCGTTGCCGGAATCAGGCGAATTGAAAAACGCTGAAATAATCGTTTACCTTAATCGCCTTTCCGACCTGCTGTGGCTGATGGCGCGTCGGGCTGAAACAAAGGGAAATCCGGCCAAAAGCTGAGTTTCACCCCTTGAGGAAGATGGTGAACAACTCGCCGCTGTTCCATTGGATGGATTTGAGGTGAAACCGTCCGGCGTCGGCCAGACGTTTGAACCCGCGACCGTCCGCAATCGTCGGCGCACGGCGGCCGCCAAACACTTTCGGGGAGATGGTGAGGTGAAGTTCATCCACCAGGCCCGCGCGAAACAGGGCATCATTCAATTCGCCCCCCCCTTCGCAGAGCAACCGTTTCACCCGCCATCGCTCCCGCAACCAGCGAAGCGCGGCGCGGAAATTGATTTCCTTCTGGCCGCAAATTTTCACCACGTCGGCCAACGCCCGCAGTTGCTTCAGCCGCCCGGCGCCGGCGCGGCGCGTGGTGAGAATAATAATGGGCGAGAACCGGTGCTGGAACACCCTTGCCTGAGGATTGACCGAACCGGAGCGGCTGGCAATCACGCGCAAATTATACTCCGCCAACCCGCGCTTGAGCCGTTGCCGCCGGAATTTTGCCGGGCCGGGGCCGAGATTGATGGGCGCGGAATCCACCGTGCGGGCGCCGGCCATCACCGCGTCTGCCGTCGCCCGCAAGGCGAGCAGGTGCTCGTGATCGCGGGCGCTGGTGAACGACGACACTGCGCGATTAGCCGTCGCAATTTTCCCGTCCGCCGTCATGGCCATGTTGACCAGCACGAAAGGCAATCTCGATTTTTTGGATTTCGATTTTGAGTTCACCGGCGCTTCAACTCAGGGCTCAAAAACTGAAACAAAAACTTAAAGAACAAGCATGGCGTCGCCATAACTGTAAAAACGGTAACGTTCACGGACGGCCTCCGCATACGCCGACAAAATCATTTCGCGTCCCCGTAATTCGTCGGGCGCGGCGAAGGCGCTCACCAGCATCAGCAGGGTTGAGCGCGGCAGATGAAAGTTGGTCAGCAACCCGTCCACGATCTGAAACCGAAAGGGCGGATGTATGAAAATGCCCGTTTTTCCTGTGTTTTTTACGAGTTTTCCACCATTTTGCGCCGCCACACTTTCCAGCACGCGCACGGTGGTCGTGCCGACGGCCAGGACGCGCCGTCCGGCGGCCTTCGCTTCGTTCACCGCACAGGCGGTTTCTTCATCCAGGGCAAAACGTTCCTCGTGCATTCGATGCGCGGCAAGAACCTCGGTATGAACTGGCAGAAATGTTCCGGCACCAACGTGCAACGTGATGAAACAAATCTGCACGCCCCGGTCGCGGATTTGTTCCAGCAGTTCCGGCGTAAAGTGAAGTCCCGCGGTGGGTGCGGCCACCGAGCCATCGGCCCGGGCAAAGACGGTTTGATAACGTTCCCGGTCCTCGCGCATTTCGCCTGCGTTCGTGCGCCGGATGTAAGGCGGCAGGGGAACCTCGCCGAGCCGTTCGAGTTCACGGCGGATGTCCGGCGAACCGGAAAATTGCAGCCGCCGATGGCCTTCCTCGTTGGTTTCGAGAACCACGGCGCGGAGGTTGGCGTCGTTGTCAGTTGCGCCGCGGAAAACGATTTGTGTGCCGACGCGGGCGCGTTTGGCGGGACGCACCATCGCCCACCAGTCATTTCCGGTGTTTTCCTCCAGCAACAAAATTTCAAATTGGCCGCCGGAGCGCGCGTTCCGGCCGCGCAGCCGCGCCGGAATGACACGCGAGTTATTCAACACCAACAGGTCCCCCGCGCGCAGGAATTCCAGGACATCACGAAATCTGCGGTGTTCGACCTGCCCGTTCCCGCGGTGCAACACCAACAGTCGCGATTCATCGCGCCGGGGGGCGGGATGTTGCGCGATCCGTTCGGGTGGCAGGGCAAAATCAAAATCAGCAGTTCGCATCGCGACCAAATCATAACAAGACCGGGACAAAGAAAACAGGATGACAATATTCGCTTTGATTTGGTCAAAATCAGGTTGTGAATAACTTCTGAATAACCCCAAAATTTTTAGGTGAATTTGTGTTGACTTGGGTGGGGTAAAGTGGTTAAAAATGGGTCGTTGTGGGAAGAAGTGGCCGTTTGGTTTTTCGTTGCGAATAAATGGGTAGCGCAAAAAACATAGAGCCGTCCTATTACAATTCGCGCTTTCGTCATGGCGTGGATGAGAAAAGACGTGTGCAAATCCCGGCCAAGTGGCGGCCGCAAAAGGCGGCGGAGTTGACGCTCATCCTCTGGCCGCGGGAGGGAGTCGGGGAGTGCGTGCGCGTCCTGCCACCGTCGCAGATGGCGAAGTTGATGCAGTCCATTGACGTAATGCCGAACAACGATCCCAAAAAGGTCGTGCTCAAACGCATCATCGGCAGTGATTCGGCGCAGGCGAGCGTGGACAAGGCCGGAAGGATTTGCCTCCCCGACGAAATGGCCCGCGGAGCGGGCATTAAAAACGACGCGGTGCTGGTCGGGTTGCTGGACCGCTTTGAGATTTGGAATCCGGAACGTTATGAAAAGGTTCAGGCGGCCGACGCCGCGTTGGCGCCCGATGCCTTCAAACTGATGGAATAAAAAACTATGAATCTTGGAAAATTATTGGCGGCCGGAAAAAGCATCATCGGCGGCGGCGCGGAGATTTCCTATCACATCAGCGACCGCGTCTCTCTGCCAAAATTTATTTCACCGAAAAACCCCTTTGCCCCCGCCGTCAAGGCGGAGCCCGCGCCGAAGGCGGAAGTGGCGCCGGCGCCGACGCCAGACGTGGTGCCGGCCAAAAAGGATCTGGCGTCGGATGGAACCAGGACCCGGAAACCGCCCGCTTTTCCGGCGGCCCGGATCCGGAAAAAAACCTGGTTCCGCCAATTCAATCCAATTTCAAGCTGGCGCGCCTCGCGTGCCCCGGCGCCACAAAAAACGCAAGGTCCCATGCAGGCCGAGCTGTCCCTGGACCGGGTGAAAGTAGTGCATAACGATCTGACCGATGCCGATGTGGAGATTGTGCCAATCAAATCACGCACGGTGCCTGAACTGGAGACGCCGATTGTGCCACCGGCGCCCGGCGGAGATTCCTGGAGCCGATTGAGCGCGAAAATTTTTGGAGCAAAAGCAGCCTGAATTTTTAAATCCAATGCGCAGTGCCCGATTTCGTTCACAGACCGGTGATGGTGGCGGAGGTGCTGGACGCGCTGAAGCCCCGGCCGGGCGGCCGTTACGCCGACGGCACGGTCGGTGGGGCTGGACACGCGGCGAGCGTTTTGAGCGCGAGTTCGCCGACTGGATGGCTGTATGGGTGCGATCGCGATGGCGCCGCGGTTGAAGCGGCGCGCGCACGGCTGGCGGAATTTGCCGGACGATTTGAGATCCGCCAGGGCAATTTTGCGGAATTGGCCGGGTGGATTCCGGCGGCAAGTTGTGACGGCGTGTTGCTGGATTTGGGCGTGAGTTCGCCGCAACTGGATTCGCCGGGGCGGGGATTCAGTTTCCAGCACGATGGTCCGCTGGACATGCGGATGGACACGCGGCAATTGCTGACGGCGGCGGATCTGGTGAACGGCGCGAGCGCCGGCGAACTGGCGAGAATTTTTTGGGAATTCGGCGGTGAGCGCGATTCGCGGCGGCTGGCAAACGCCCTGGTCCATGACCGCCAGCGGCAAAAGTTTGAAACGACGGGACAATTGGCGGATTTGCTGGAACGGCTCATGCCGCGGCATGGAAAAAAGACGCATCCCGCGACGAAGATTTTTCAAGCGCTGCGGATTGCGGTGAATGACGAAATGGGCTTTTTGAAACCGGGATTGGCGGCGGCGGTGAAGCTGTTGAAACCCGGTGGACGGCTGGCCGTGATCACGTTTCATTCGTTGGAAGACCGGGTGGTGAAGGATTTCGGGCGTGTCCGGGCACGGGATTACACGGTCGCCGGCGAAGTGGATGTTCCGGAGCTGCGCGCGCCGTGCACGCCGGAATTGAAGTGGGTGACGCGCAAGGCCGTCAAGCCGGGCCAGGTTGAGCTGGGGGACAATCCGCGCAGCCGCAGCGCGCAGTTGAGAGTATTGGAAAAGTTGTGACGGCGGTGGGCGACCGCCCTGTGAAAAATGGCAAAAAATCGAAGAAATCAGTCGGCGGCGATCCGGTTTGGTCCGGCGCTGAAAGCATTGTTTTTGTGCCTGTTGATTGCGGGGCTGGCGGTGGGCTATGTCTGGCAGAAAGGCCAGATTTTCCAGCTCGGCCGACAGATTACCGCCTGTGAAAGCCGTCTGGCGCATTTGCGCGATGAGAATCAAAAGTTGAGCGATCAACTCGCAGTGTTGAATTCGCCGGTGATGCTGGATCAACGCGTGCATGAATTGAACCTGGGCCTGGTGCCGGCACAGCCCACCCAGGTTTACCGGTTGATTGAGGCGCCGCCGGGGGATAATTCGAGCCGCCGGTTGGCGGCGCGTCAGGAAGGCGGCCTGGCGCAGTAACATAAAAATTTTGGCCGCCGCCCGTGACGCCGTCGGGTGAGGAACCGATCGCCGCGGGCGGTTGGCCATTGGGTGATGATCAAACGACTGCAATTGAGACGGATGCTGCTGTTGCTGGTGCTGCTGGGCCTGGCGTTTGCCGGTCTGGGGTACCGGCTGGTGGATTTGCAGTTGTTACGCCATGACGAATTGGCGGCCCTGGCGCAGCAAAACACGGAGCTGGAATATTTCCGCGAGCCGCGCCGGGGCAGCATCCTGGACACGCACGGCAATCTGCTGGCGACCAGCATTTTCGTGAAAACGGTCTGTGCCGACCCGGTTTTGATCGGCAACCAACAGGCCACCGTGGCGCGCACGCTGGCCCCGCTGTTGCAGATGAGCGAGGCCGATTTGTATCAGCGATTGCTTCCCCGTGTGCGCCGGAACGAAAAAGGTGAGGTCGTGACCAACCGGTACGTGGTCTTGCGGCACAAGGTCAGGGATGAAACCTGGCACGAGATTCAAACGGCGATGAGCCGGCTGTCCTTCGGCCCGAACGAAGCGGGATTTTCCAGGGACCAGCGCGCCTTCTGCCGCAACCTGCGGACGCATGCGATTTTCACCAGTCCCGTGGATGATCAGTTGCGCGTGTATCCCAACGGTTCGCTGGCCGCGCACGTGCTGGGTTTTGTCAGCACGGATGAATTGTTGGTGGACGGCCAGCCGGTTTTCGAAACCTCCGGCCGCGACGGGATCGAATTGTCCTTGAATTCCGGGTTGAGCGGCGTGCCGGGCTGGCGGGTGACGGAAATGGACCGCCGCCGCCAGGAACTGGTGGCCTTGCGGGATCAGGATGTGCAGCCACGGGACGGCTACAATGTGGTGCTGACGATTGACGGCGTCATCCAGCACATTGTTGAAACCGCGCTGACCAACGCGATGGAAAAACACACGCCCATCAGCATCACCGGCATTGTCATCCGGCCGCAAACGGGCGAAATCCTGGCCATGGCGACCTTGCCCGACTTTGATCCGAACAATCCCGGAGCTTCCTCCGCCGACGCCCGCCGCGATCGGGCCATCAGTGACATCATGGAGCCCGGCTCGACCTTCAAAATCGTGGTGATCTCGGGCGCCTTGAATGAAGGCGTGGTGCGGCTGACCGACACCTTTGATTGCGACCATGGCCATTTTGCCTATGGCGGACGGGTGTTGCACGACCATGAGCCGTTCGACCTGCTCACGACGGAAAGCATTATCACCAAGTCGTCGAACATCGGCGCGGCCAAAATCGGCATCCGGCTCGGAGAAGACCGGCTGTACGATTACGCGTGGGATTTTGGTTTCGGCCAGCGCACGGGCATCCCGCTGCCCGGCGAGGTTAGCGGCATCCTGCATCCGGTCAAAGATTGGAGCAAGGTGTCCATCGCCCAGATTCCGATGGGGCAGGGCGTGGCGGTGACGCGGTTACAAATGGCGATCGCCATGTGCGCCATTGCCAACGGCGGCAATTTGATGCAACCGATGCTGGTCAGCCGCCTGGTGGATCACAACGGCAGTGTCGTGGCGCAATACGCCCCGCAGGTGATTCGGCACGTCATCACTCCGGCCACGGATAAATTGATGATCGAAGCGCTCAAGACCGTGGTTTCGCCGGAAGGCACAGCGCCGGAAGCCGCCTTGAAGGATTATGTGGTGGCGGGCAAGACCGGCACCGCCCAGAAGGCCGGGCCGGAGGGGTACCTGCCGGGAAAATATTTTGCGTCCTTCATCGGATTTTTTCCGGCCGACAACCCGCAACTTTGCATTTCCGTGGTGATGGACGATCCCAAGGAAGGCTATTACGGCGGCCAGGTTTGCGGCCCGGTTTTTCGGGAAATTGCCGAACGTTGTGCGAGCTATTTGAACATACCGCCGGATGAAAATGCACCGGAACCCGGTTCGCCACCGCCCCTGGTCGCCGCGGGCGGTTTGAAATCGCCGGCCGCGCGGAATCCGTGACCGGCGTCGGGAATTTGCAGTGGAAACACGTTCTTTGAAATTTGCGGCCGAAGCCTGCGCTGCCAGACTTGAGCGCGGCTCCGGTGAAATTTCCATTCGGCGCGTCGGCACCGATTCGCGGCAGGCGCAGGCCGGGGATTTGTTTTTCGCCATCCAAGGCGAGCGGTTTGACGGCCATGATTTTTTAAACGAAGTGGCCGCCAAAGGGGTTGCCGCGGTGGTGGTGGAACGGAGGAAAATTCCGAAGCCATTGCCGGAGTGCGCCGTGCTGGTCGTGGATGACGCGCGCGCGGCGCTGGGCCGGCTGGCGGCGGCCTACCGGCGGGCATTCGACCTGCCGGTGATTGCCGTGGGTGGCTCCAATGGCAAGACGACCGTCAAGGAATTGATTGCGGCGGTGCTCCGGCAAAAAATGGCGACGTTGTGGAGCGAGGCCAGTTTCAACAACGACATCGGCGTGCCGCTGACGTTGTTGCGCCTGGCAAAGTCGCATCAGGCCGCGGTGCTGGAAGCGGGCACGAATCATCCGGGCGAACTCGCGCCGCTCGTGAAAATGATTCAACCGAACTATGGCGTGATTACGAACGTTGGCCGCGAGCATCTGGAATTTTTCGGCGAGGTCGCCGGCGTCGCGCTCGAAGAAGGCTGGCTGGCGGAACTGTTGCCGGCCGATGGCCGGCTCTTTGTCAACGGTGACAGTGAATGGACGGAAACGATTGTCCGGCGCACCCGGGCGGCAGTGGTGCGCCTGGGCCTGGGTGAAAAGAATGACTGGCGGGTGAAGGGGATCCGGTTGGATAAAAGCGGCGCGACGTTCCGGGTGGAAGCGCCGAAGGCCGAATTCAGCGGCGAGTACCGGGTAAACCTGTTGGGCCGCCATCAGGTCGTGAATGCGCTTTTTGCGGTCGCGGTCAGTGAGGAACTAGGCCTGGGCCGTCCCGCGGTGCGGGACGGCCTGGCCGAATGCAAACCGGCGAAAATGCGGATGCAATTTTGGGAAGCCGGCGGCGTGCGGGTGATTGACGATGCGTACAATGCCAACGCGGATTCGACGGTGGCGGCGCTCGAAACGCTTTGCGCCCTGCCGTTGCAGGGCCGGCGCGTGGCGGTGCTCGGCGACATGGCCGAGCTCGGCGCGCAGAGCGAGGCGGCCCACGCGGAAGTCGGCCGGCGGGCGGCGGAATTGGGCATCGGCCAGTTGTTCGCCATCGGCACCATGGCGCCGGTGGTGGCGGCGGCGGCCCGCGCAGCCGGGTTGAGCCGGGTGATTGAATTTGCAGATGTCGAGGCGGCGAAGCACGCCGTGAAAAAGTTTTTGAAGTCAGGCGATGTGGTTTTGTTGAAGGCGTCACGCACATCGCGCCTGGAACGCATCGCGGAAACATTGAAGTCGGAGCAGTCGTGAATCAAGATAATGCTTTATTATTTGAGCCAGAAGTTGCTCGATTGGTCGGCGGGAACGCATTGGGCGGATCACCTCTCGGCCTTGCGGCTCTTTCGTTACATCACCGTGCGCAGTGCCGGGGCGGCGATCACGGCGCTGATTTTAAGCTGGTGGCTCGGCCCGAAAATCATCCTCTGGCTGAAACAGTTGAAGTTCGGCCAGGATTACCCGGACAAGGCCGAAGCGGCCGGCGGTCTGGGCGCGCGCGTGCTCAGCAAAAAGGGCACGCCGACCATGGGGGGGATTTTGATCATCGCCGTACTGGTGTTTTCGACGATGCTCTGGGCGCAATGGAATGCGCAGGTCGAGTTGACGCTGCTTTCCGTGCTGGTGTTGTCGGGCCTGGGGTTTTACGACGATTACGCAAAAATCATTCAACAGAGCGGTGGTGGCACGCCGCCGCGGTTGAAACTGTGGGTGCAGATTTTACTGGCCGCCTTCATCGGCGTCTATTTGTGGCTGACGCCTTCGACCGGCAAACTGGTGACGGAAATTATCGTGCCGTTTTACAAATATCCGGTGGCGGTGAACGCGGGATGGATCGGCCTGCTGATTGTGGTGCTCGCGATTGTCGGGAGTTCGAACGCGGTGAATCTGACCGATGGTCTCGATGGCCTGGCGGTGGGCTGCACGCTCATCGTGGGATTTGTGTTTTTATTCTTCACTTACCTGGCCGGCAACATCAAGGCCGCCGGCTACTTGCAGATTCCGTATGTGAACGGCGCCGGCGAGTTGACCGTCTTTTGCGCAGCGTTGATTGGCGCGGGGCTGGGATTCTTGTGGTACAACTGCCATCCGGCGCAGGTGTTCATGGGCGATACCGGCTCACTTCCGCTCGGCGGGGCGTTCGGCATCATCGCCGTGCTCATCCATCAGCCGTTTATCCTGGTCCTCGCCGGCGGGGTGTTTGTGCTGGAGGCCGTTTCGGTCATTTTGCAAACCGGCTGGTTTCGTTTCACCCGAAAACGTTATGGCGTCGGCCGGCGGATATTTTTGATGGCGCCGTTGCATCACCATTTCGAGAAGAAGGGCTGGTACGAGTCGCAGGTGGTGATGCGCTTTTACATCTTGTGCGTGCTCTTTGCCGTCGTCGCCCTGGCCACGCTGAAACTGAGATGAAGACAATGTCTGACTGGACTGAAAAAGAAATGAGACCGAGGCGCTTTGTTCCTTGCGCCGACGACCGTCTGTTGTTAAAACCATTGTCGTTAGCGGTGGGGCGCGTGGTGGCCCAAAAGGTGCTTTTTTCCAGCCGACGGCTTGAAACAAAGTTGTTTTTGAATCACCTGCATCGCAACGGCTTCAAGCGTAACATGATGAACACAAATGCTTTAAAACGCCAGGAAGTTTTTGAGAGGAAGACTTCCTGGCGGGAAACTCAACAACCCATCCTCATCACGAAAGGACGCAATCAGCGCCAAATCAATGAATAGTCCCAACCCATTCATACCCCAAGGCTCCTTGTTGGAGCTGCAAAGCAAACGCCGTTCACGCGTGAAGGTCGCCGTGTTCTGCGTGCTCGCCGTCAACGTGGTCGGCCTCATGGCCCTGCTCATGCAAGGCTGCAAGCGTGAACAGACCGAGGCGGAAAATCAGCCGACCCTCGACACCAACGAGACGGAAATGATGAACACCAATCTGCCGCCGGTGGAAGCGTCCAATCCGCCGGTCCAGCCGCCGCCCGCGATGACTCCGCCACCCGTGGCGCCGGAAGCCGCCGGATCGGAATACGTCGTGGTCAAGGGCGATTCGCTTTGGAAAATCGCCAGGAAGAATGGCGTAACGGTCAGGGCGATTGAAGCGGCCAACCCCGGCCTGGATCCCGCCCGATTGAAGGTGGGTCAGAAACTGACCCTCCCGGGCGCCACCAGCGCTGCCGCGCCGGCAACCGACATGGCCGCTTCGTCCGGCCTGGGCGGGGGAGAGGAAATCTATATTGTCAAGTCGGGTGACACGCTGTCGAAGATCGCCAAACGTTACGGCACGACCGTCCGGGCGATTGAATCGGCAAACGGCCTGGCCACCACGCATATCAAAGTCGGCGAGAAGCTGAAGATTCCGGCGAAGGCCGAAGCGGCGCCTGCCCCCGCGCCGGTTGCCGCGCCGCCCGCCACGGGCACGATGCCGACACCGGATAACGGTACGTCAGGTGCGCAATAGCCGGCACCAAGGGTGTCCGGCGTTGATGGAAGAGTTGAAATGAAGTTCGCCGTCACGACTTTGGCGTGTTGCGTTGCCGCCCTGCTGGCGCTGGGGCTGGTGATGCTTTACAGCTCAAGCATGAGCCAGGTGGGCGCGCACTATCTGATGTTGCAACTCATCTGGTGCGCGTTCGGCTTTGTGCTCTGCGTGGCGGGGACCACCCTCGACTATCATTGGCTTAAAAAAGCCGCGTGGCCGCTGTTCCTCATCGCCCTGGCCATGCTCCTGCTGGTGCTGCTGCCGTTGCCGCACGGCATCACCAAAAGGATCAACGGCGCACATCGCTGGTTCATCCTGCCCGGGATGCGCCTGCAACCGTCCGAGTTCGCGAAGCTCGCCCTCGTCATCATGCTCGCGTGGTATTGCGAGCGCAGCCAGCGGCACATGCACACCTGGCATCGGGGCGTGGTTTTTCCGGGTCTGATCATCGCCTCGGTCCTCGGCCTGGTTTTTGTTGAACCGGACCGCGGCTCGACCATCCTGCTGGCGGCCGTCGGTGGCGCGCTGCTGTTGCTGGCCGGGGCCCGTTGGAAATATATCGTTCCCCCCGTCGTCGTGGGCGCCATCGCGCTGGTCATCTCCATTTTGCATGATCCGATGCGCATGAAACGCATCTTCAGTTGGTGGGATCTGGAACAGCACAAGGATGGCGTGGGTTATCAGGCTTATCAGGCCATGATTGCGCTCGGTTCCGGCGGCTGGACCGGCCTCGGCCTGGGCAACGGCCGGCAAAAACTCGGCTTTGTCCCCGAAGACCACACCGATTTCATCCTCTCCATTATTGGTGAAGAATTGGGTCTGATGGCGACCCTGTTCATTTTGCTCGCTTTTGTCATCATCGTGATTTGTGGCATTTACATTGCCCTCAACGCGCGGGATCAGTTCGGTTTTTTACTGGGGTCGGGCCTGACGCTGTTGATCGGTCTGCAGGCCGCGATTAACATCGGCGTGGTCACCAGCGCGCTGCCGAACAAGGGCCTGCCGCTGCCGTTCATCAGCTACGGCGGCTCGAACCTGATGGCCATGCTGACGTGTGTGGGAATTTTATTCAGCATCGCGCGTCACGCCCAGGCGCGCGAGAATATCCCCGGCTCAGCCACCCGCAGCGACGAACTTCCCTCGGCCCAATCCGCATGACCCAGCCCGGAGCCAAAACGCCCTTCGTCGCCATCGCGTGCGGCGGCACGGGCGGGCATCTCTTTCCGGGTCTGGCCGTCGCCGGCGAATTGCAAAAGCGCGGCTGCCAAACGGCACTGCTGATTTCGCCCAAAGACATTGACCAGCAGGCCGTGAAAACCGCGCGCGACGCGGAGATTTTCACGCTTCCGGCGGTCGGCCTGCAAAATCGGAATTATTTTTCCTTCGCCGGCAGCTTTGTAAAATCATGGTTCGCCGCGCGGAAGATTTTCCGCCGGCATCCACCCGGCGCGGTCCTGGCGATGGGTGGGTTTACCAGCGCGCCCCCGGTCCTGGCGGCAAAAAGGTTTGGCGCCAGAACCTTTCTGCACGAGTCGAACACCGTTCCCGGCCGCGCGAACCGGTTCCTGGCGCGGTTTGTGGACGAAGCGTTCGTGGGCTTTCCCGAAACGGCTTCGCGATTGCGCGTGCGCAAAGTCACCCGCACGGGTACGCCGGTCCGTCCGCAGTTTTCGGTGGAGCCAGACTCCGGCGCGCCCAAATCCCCATCATGCCGCACCGCGCTTGGCCTTGAGCCCCATCGGCCCACGATTCTGATCATGGGTGGCAGTCAGGGTGCCAGTGGCATCAACGACCTCATCCTGGCCACCCTGCCTTGGCTCGCCGATCGTCATTCCACCTGGCAATGGCTGCACCTGACGGGCGCGGCTCAATTTGAAAGGGTTAAAGCAGCCTGCGCCGCGAGTGGCATCCAGGCCGTGGTGAAGCCATTCCTCGCGGAAATGGATCTGGCACTGGGCGCCGCCACCGTGGCCGTGAGCCGGGCCGGCGCCTCGTCGCTGGCCGAAATTGCGGCGATGCGCCTGCCGTCGCTGCTCGTGCCGTTTCCCGCCGCGGCGGACAATCACCAATTCCACAATGCGCGCGCTTTCGAAACCACCGGCGCGGCCCGGTTGCTCGAACAGAAAAACGCAACGCCGGAAAAGGTGGCGGCCATCCTGCGTGAACTGGCCGAAAATGCAGCCGCCCGTGCCGCCATGCAGTCCGCCCTTGCCCCATGGCACGCGCCCCGGGCCGCGGACCAAATCGCCGAAAACATTTTGAGCGCGTGCTGGAGCTCCAGCTTTAGCCTGCCGAAAGCGAACCGGCTGGAGCCGGAACCCCAACCGCCGCGCTCGGGCGGGCCGAAGCAGGAACACATTGGCGCCGCATGAACGCGACCGAAACCATTCTGGAAATGCCCGCGCAAAACAAAAACGATTTGACCGGCGAAGTGGCCGGGCACGTTTCGCGGGCGGCCGTGGTTCGGCGCGATGAACCGATGGCCAGGCACACCCTGCTGCGCGTCGGCGGGCCGGCGGATGTTTATGTGGAGCCGGCTTCGGAGGCGGATGTGGCGGGGGTCCTGAAGTTTTGCGGCGCGCACGGTGTGCCGCTTTTTGTGATGGGCCGCGGCTCGAATTTACTGGTCCGCGACCGCGGTTTTCGCGGCATGATCATTTGCCTGGCGCACGCGCATTTCGGCCTGATTGAAGTGGACGCCGAACGCCTGCGCTGCGGTGCGGGCGCGAAACTGAAGAACGTGGCCGTGGCAGCGAAGCGAAACGGTTTGAGTGGCGTGGAATTTCTCGAAGGCATTCCCGGCAGTGTCGGCGGCGCGCTGCGGATGAACGCCGGTGCGATGGGCGGCCAGACCTTCGAGGTCGTCGAGTCGGTCCGGCTGATGGATTTGGGCGGCAACGTCCGCGAACTCGCGCCGCAGGAAATGGCGGTGACCTATCGCAGTTGCGCCACGTTGAAAAATCACGTCGCGTTGGCGGCGGTGTTCAAATGCAAACCGGCGCCGCCCGCGGAGATCGAAGCCCGCATGAAAATGTTCGGCGAAAGGCGTTGGGCCTCGCAACCCGCCGCGCCCAGCGCCGGTTGTATCTTTAAAAACCCCTCGCAAATTCCGGCGGGAAAACTGGTGGACGAACTGGGTTTGAAAGGCGCCCGGGTCGGCGGCGCGGTAGTTTCCGCCGAACACGGCAATTTCATTGTGAACGGCGGTTCGGCCACGGCGCGCAACGTATTGGATTTGATTGACTTGCTGAGGCAGCGCGCGAAAGCTGAACGGGGAATCGAATTGCAAACGGAAGTTGAAATCATCGGTGAGGAATGAGCATCAAACTTAAAATTGCGGTGATGTTGGGCGGGCCGAGTGCCGAACGGGAGGTGTCGCTGCGTTCCGGGACGGCGGTGGCGAAAGCGTTGCGCTCGCTCGGCCACGAAGTTTATGAAGTGGATCCGTTACAGGGCGCCTTCGATTTGCCGCCGGACATGGACGTGGTGCTGCTGGCGTTGCACGGTACTTATGGCGAGGATGGCACCGTGCAGCGGCGCCTGGACGAGCTGGGCGAGATTTATACGGGCTGCGATGCCGAGGCGAGCCGCATCGCCTTCGACAAGGTATTGACGAAACAATGTTGCCTTAAAGCGGGGATTCCGACGCCGAAATTTTTGGTCGTGAATTCGGCCCAAACGCCCTGGCCGAAGGGCTGGCAGCCGCCGTTGGTGGCCAAGCCGGTGCGGCAGGGGTCGAGCGTCGGATTACAGTTTGTGGAACGGGCCGGGGATTGGCAAAATGCGCTGGCCGAGGCGTTGAAGTTTGATTCGGAAATTTTGGTTGAGGAAAAAATTGTGGGACGCGAATGCACGGTGGGTATTCTGGCGGACGAAGCGCTGCCGGTGGTGGAAGTCCGGCCCAAGGTTGGCAGTTACGATTATCGCAACAAATACACGGCCGGTTGCACGGAGTATTTCTGCCCGGCGTCCTTCGATTCGGCCACGACCCGGCGGATTCAGGACGCCGCGCTGGGTGCGTTCCGGGCCGTGGGCGGGCGCGATTACGCGCGGGTGGACGTGATGGTGCGGACCCATGGCGAACCGGTGGTGCTCGAGGTCAACACCTTGCCGGGGATGACGGAAACGAGCCTGCTGCCGAAGGCGGCGGCGGCGGCGGGATTGAATTACGCGCAGCTGTGCCAGCGCATGGTGGACCTGGCGCTGCAACGGACGCAAATGCCCCGCCCCATTTAACCGATTTAACTCATTAAACCTGTCTGGCTATGTGGTTCAGGCGCGAACAAAAAAACCGGCGATTGAGCCGTAAGTACGTGCTCGACGTGAAATTGCGTTCCCGGCAGGTGCGCGCGACGCGCCTGCGGCTGGGGGCGGTCGCGCTGGCCGTCACCTTCGGCACGGTGTTCGGTCTCTATCTGCTCTGGCGGACCGGCGAGTGGACGCTCAATAAGTTGGTCTATGAAAACTCCGAATTTGCCATCCGGCGCGTTGACGTGCAAACGGACGGCGTGATTTCGCCGGACCAATTACGCCGGTGGTCGGGCGTGAAGCCGGGCGACAATTTGATGGCGCTGGACCTGGCGTCGGTGAAACGGAATCTGGAGTTGGTTTCGACGATTGGTTCCGTCTCGGTCGAGCGCGTGCTGCCCGGCCTGTTGCGCATCCGGGTGACGGAGCGCCAGCCGGTCGCGCAAGTGGACGTGCCGCGGGCCGGCGCGGCCGGCGGCATCGAAGTGACGGTATATCAACTCGACGCGAATGGTTACGTCATGCAGCCGCTCGACCCCCGGTTGTGTGTGATCCCGCTGGCGCAGATACGAGACCAGTTGCCGGTGATCGTGGGTTTGAACGTCTATCAGTTGCAGTCGGGCCAGCGGGTGGAATCGCCGCAGGTGCTGGCGGCGCTGCAACTGCTCGGCGCCTTCAACCGTTCGGTGATGACCGGACTGGTGAACCTGCGGCGCATTGACGTGTCGTCGCCGGGGGTGGTCGTGGCGACCACGGATCAGGGCGCTGACATTACTTTTGGTCTCGACAATCTGGATCAACAACTGCGACGCTGGCGCGAGATTTACGATTTGGGACAACGCATGAACAAGGCGATTGCGTCGGTCAATCTGGCGGTTTCCAACAACGTGCCGGTTCGTTGGATGGAAGCCGTGGCGGTGCCGGCCAGTCTGCCCGTCCATAACAACCCACCACCCGTTCGGAGGAAAAATGTTTGATGATTCATCCATCATTGTCGGTCTGGAAATCGGCACGTCGAAGGTCTGCGCCGTCGTCGGCGAGCAGGGCGCCGACGGCGCGCTGAACATCATCGGCCTTGGCCAGGCGCGCTCGCGCGGCGTGCGCAAGGGCGAGGTGGCGGACACGGCCCAGGCCGAGGAGGACGTGCGCAACGCCATCGTCGAGGCCGAACAGATGGCCGATGTCGAGATCCGCAACGTCTATCTCGGGGTCACCGGCGGCCACATCCGCGGCTTCAACAATCGCGGCGTGCATCCGGTGGTCTCCGCCGACCGCGAAATTTCCGAAGACGACGTGCAGGACGTCATCAAGAACGCGAAAGCGATCAATTTGCCCACGGAAAACAACGTCGTTCATGCCATCCGCCAGCACTTTTTCGTGGACGGCCAGGACGGGGTGATCAATCCGGCCGGCATGCTCGGGTCGCGCCTGGAAGTGGACGTTCACGTGGTTCACGGCAACACCAATCGCCTGCAAAACGCCATCCGGCTCGTGAAAGGGCTGCAACTGGAGGTGGACGAAATCGTCTTCAACGGTCTCGCCTCGTCGCTCGCGCTGCTGACCGGCGAACAAAAGGAGCTGGGCGCGCTGGTCATTGACATCGGCGGCGGCACGACCGATTACGTCGTGTACGCGGGCGGCGTGATTCGCCATACCGGCGTGCTCGCGGTGGGCGGCGACCACGTTTCCAATGATTTGGCTTACGGTTTGAAAGTGCCGTTGAGCCGCGCGGAAAAACTGAAGCTCGAGCACGGCTCCGCCTGGCTGGATGAGAAAATCAAGGGCCAGTCCGTCACCATCACCAACGAACTCGGCCTGCCGCTCAAGACCGTCAACGTCGAGCACCTCCAGCGCATCATGTCGCTGCGACTGGAGGAAATTTTCCAGTTGGTCGCCCAGGATGTGGAACAGGCCGGGCTGTTTGATTTTTTGCGCGCGGGCGTTTTTCTCGGCGGCGGCGGCGCGCGGATTCCGCACATTGCCAGACTCGCCGAGCACGCCCTGCAAATGCCGGTTTCCATCGGCCAGACCAATTCCATCAGCGGCCTCAAATCCGCGCTCGACCAGCCGGAATTTTTCACCGCCATCGGCCTGGTTAAATTTGGTTCGTTCAAGACGCGTAAACGCGAAAGCAAATCGTCCCTGGCGCGGGATATCAAAGGCACGCTGCGCCGTTTTCTGCAACGACCCTGAATTCCCACCTGCCATGAAAACCAAAACCGAAACCCCCGCCGCGATGCTTGAACCAGCCGGAATGCGTGCGGCAAAAATCATCGGCGTCGGCAGCGCCGGCGTCAGTCTGCTGGAAGTGATGAACCGCGGGGAATTCACCGGCGCGGGTTTCGCAGCGGTCAATACCGATGCGACGTCGCTCGCCGGCTCGACGGTCGCCCTGAAAATTCATCTCGAAACCAGGCTGCTGCGCGGCCTGGGCACCGGCGGCGACCCCGAACGCGGCCGCGCGATTGCCGAGGAACAATTCACCACGCTCAAAACGGCCTGTGAAGGCGCGGACGTGATTTTTATTGTCGCCGGCCTGGGCGGCGGCGCGGGCAGCGGCATTACGCCCGTGCTGGCGCGGGCGGCCAGGGAAACCGGGGCGCTGGTGCTGGCCTTTGTGACGCTGCCGTTTGTATGCGAAGGCAATCGCCGCCAGCAACAGGCGCAGCAAAGCCTGGAGCAGCTCCGGGCGGTCGCCGACGGCGTGATTTGCCTCCCGTGCCAGAAAACGTTCAAGTTGATTGACGAGAACACCAGCGTGCTCGATACGTTTCGGATTACCGGCGAATTGTTGGTCCAGGGCGTGCGGGGCGTGTGGCGGTTGCTCACGCGGCCCGGCTTGATCCAGATTCACTTTGACGATTTGTGCGCGCTGGTGCGCAACCGTCATTCCGAAAGCGCGTTTGCTTCCGTGGAAGCCTCCGGCCCGGCGCGTTCGCGCGAAGTGGTGGAAAAATTGCTCAACCATCCGTTGCTGGAGGAAGGCCGCGTGCTGGCGGAATCCGAGGCCGTGCTGGTGAGCATGATGGGCGGCAGGGATTTGACGATGGCTGAGGTGAACCGGGTGATGGAACAAATCAACCGTCACTGCGAACGCGCCCAGGTCATCATGGGTGCGGCGGTGGATGAAGCGATGAAAACCCGTCTCTCCGTAACCCTGATCGCGGCGCGGCAAAATCCCGATGCGAAGACCGAGGCGCAGAGCGGCGCGCCGGCCTCGGTGGAGTGCGCGGACATGTCCGCGTCCCGCAGTGCGGGACGGCGACAGGTCGCCGCCGTCTCCGGCGAGAGTGCGCCGCAATCCGGGCTGAGCCTGGAACAACGCGAACAAGTGCTGGCCCGGCATAACAGCGGGCGCGCCCGTAAGGCAATGGCCAGAATGCGCCAGGCCCAGTTGCCGCTGGCGATAATTTCCAAAGGCCGGTTCGACAAGAGCGAGCCGACCATTCACAAAGGCGAAGACCTGGATATTCCGACTTACATCCGCCGCGGCGTGGCGCTGAACTGACGTCAATAATTCTTCGACCAGGCGGTCAACACGCCGTTGGTGTCAAACGTCAATTGCAGATATTGGTCGTTCAAGCCAACGTTGATGGTCTGGCCCACCCCGAAGCCGTTGTTCATGCCGTTGTTGGGCAGGGCGGCAGGGGCACCGGGCTGGCGAAACCATTTGAGCACTGTCGCGCCGTTGCTGAGGCGGGCTTGCCGGTTCGGAGGGCCGAGTTCGTTGACAGCCTGCGCGTAGGTGTAATGCCCGACGCGACTGTTCCAATCGACCGGCGGGACCGTGGCGCAACCGGTGATGAAGGCAAAGGTAAAGAACACAGCAGCCAGCCAGAAGCTGTACACGGTCGAGTTCATCTTCATGGAAATAATTTAATCGAATCCCGGTCGCCTGCCAACGATGTTTGGTTTTCCGGTTTCCCGCGGCTTCCTTGCTTTATTGCGCCGGTTTGAAGGTGCGGACATACTTCGCCAGCGCTTCAATCTCCGTGGGGGACAATTTCTTCTCAAATGCGGGCATCACACTTGGCCCGGTTTTGATGGCATTGATAATCTGTCCGTCTGTCGTGTCCGCCTGCCACTTCGGGTCGGTGAGGTTCCGGGCGCCGACGAGCCAGCCGTGGAAGGTATGAGCGCGTCCGTTTTTGCCATGGCAGGTGGCGCAATTTTCCGCGAACAAGCCGCGGGCATCAATTTTGTCGGCCGGATAATTTGCCTGCTGAACTGTCAGGGGACCGGTGGAGGCGCAGCCGGAAATCAGGAAGAGAAATCCTGAAAAGACGCCCAACAAAAATATCAGGGCAATTTTGTTTTTCATGTTTTGGCACCTCCGGAACATGTTTGCTTCACCGTAGCGGCGCCACGGCAGAGCGCCGCTGGTTCCACAAAGGGAAAGGGTCCGGCTGGCTGCCGGAAGCCGCTACGGTTGCTTTGCGGAGATTTCATGCTTAATAATTCTTTGACCACGCGGCGAGTACGTTGTTGGCGCCGAAGGTCAGGGTCAACACCCGATCACGGTAGCCCGTCCCGACCGTCTGGCCGACGCCAAAGCCGGTGTTGCCGCCCACGAAGCCCGTGCCGACGCTGAAACTGGCGCCGCCTTCGCGGCGCGTAATCCATTGGGCGACGGTTTTGCCGTCGCTGAGCCTGGCCTGTTTGTCGGGCGGACCCAGCTCGGTCACGGCCTGGTCAAAGGTATAGGTGCCGACACGGCTGTTCCAATCAATCGGTTTCGTGGTCGCACAGCCGCCGACGACCAGGGCGGCGAACGCCAAAGTCACAAGCAATGACCAGGTTGCGGCCAGGCCCGTTTTCATAGCCTCAATTTATCTCCGCAGCGAGGAAGCGCAACGATGTTTGCGGGCGGGTCAATTTGCGACTGGCGGAGCGATGCTCCGCGCTCCAATAATCCTGGCTCACTCCGCTGGCTGTTTATCCCAGCAGCAGGAGGATCGCCACGCCGACGACGGTGGTCAGCAGCGTCACCGGGATGCCGATTTTCGCGTAGTCCCAAAAACCGATCCTGATGTGTTGCCGCGCGGATTCGACGACAATGATGTTGGCGACGGAACCGAGGATAGTGAGGTTGCCGGCGAAGGTGGTGGCCAGCGCCATGACCTTCCACATGAGTTCGGGACTGGCAAAATCGGGAATCCATTTCCCCGCCACCAGCACGAACGGCACGTTGGAAAAGACATTGGAACCGGCGACCGAAAACCACGCCAGGTTCCACGCCTGCGCGCCGGCGCTCGAACCGAAAAGCCCGCGCAGATGACTGTAAATCTGGTCCGGCAGGCCGGTGCTGTTAAGTCCTTCCACGACGACAAACAGGCCGGCGAAGAAAAAAAGCAGGTTCCAATCCACCAGTTTGAAGACCGCGTGGGTGTCGCGGCGGGCAATCACCATCACCAGGGTCGCACCCGCCAGCGCCGTCCAGGAGAGATTAAAGCCAGCCACAAATCCCGCAAACACCAGCACCAGCACGCCGCCGGTCAACGCGATCAGCCGCCGGTCCAGCGGACGTTGAGAAACTTCGGCGGGCCTGCGCCTCGCCGAAGTGCTTGTCTCCGGCGTTCGGGTGTCTGACTCGACTGTGGATTGGTTTGTTATGTCCGAATCGGCTTCGGCCACGCAGACGGGTTGGATCGAAACGGCGCGCAGGGACTTGCGAAAGGCAAAGCTCAGAATGGCGAATTCAACCGCCAGGCCGGCGAGGGAAACCGGCAGGAGCGACAGACAAAAATTCGTGAAGGAGATTTTGGACAAATGGCCAATGATCATGTTTTGCGGATTGCCGACGAGCGTGCAGGCGCTGCCGATGTTGGCGCTCATCGCCAGGGCCAGCAAATAAGGCAGCAGCGGCAACCGCCCGCGCACCACGACGGCGACGACCAGCGGTGTCAACATCAGGCAAATCGTGTCGTTCACCAGCAGCGCGGACAGGACGCTCGCCGTGAGCGTGAGGTACAAAAGCAAGCGTTGCGGCGTTTTGGCGACACGCAACACCCAGTCGGCCGTCCACTCAAAAAAGCCGGCGAGATAAAGATACGCGGAGATGAGACTCATGCCGAGTAACAACACCAGCGTGTCATAATCCACGGCCCGGTAGGCTTGTTCGGGCGTGAGGATGCCGCACGCAATCATGAGCACGGTGCCGAGCAGGGCGGCGGCGGGACGGTTCAACGGCAGGATGTGGAGTTGCCGCCCGCTGAGCAGCAGATAGGTCAGCGCAAAAATCGCAATAGCGACAATTTCCTTTGAGTGCATGGTGAATTTCAACGGTCCCGGAAATCGGACTTCAGAACTGCAAATCGCAACCCGGTAGCGCGGGCGTCTTCGCCTGCGAGTTCACCCGGCGTCTCGCCGGGTGTTTCTGCTGGCGGCGGGACGCCGCGGCAACCCGCAGCCGGGCCGGCTGCGCTACGAGCTGATGCCGGGGAAGCAAACCTCCTCGCCATTACGTGTCTTTTCGTGGAAACAGCGGCGTGGGTTCGCCGATTTTGTAGCCGGGCTTCAATCCACCCCAGGCGGCCTCGGAAAATTTGTCCGGCGCGCCACTCAAACCGAGTTGGGTGTAAATCTTCGTTGCCGTGCCGGGCAGGAATGGCCAAAGCAGAACCGCCAGCACGCGGCAGGTCTCGGCAAGATTGTATAACACTTCGTCGAGCCGCTTTGCTTGCGCCGGGTCTTTGGCGAGCTTGAACGGCGCCGTCTGGTCAACATATTGATTCGCCCGCGAGATGAGCGACCAGATGCTTTGCAGCGCCTCCTGGAGCCGATACTGTTTCAGCAAGGCGCAGGTTTCCTCAGCCGCTTTCCCGGCGGCGGCGGCGAGTTCGTCGTGTTTCGCCGGCACGACACCGTTGCGATAACGCTTGAGCATCGAGAGCGAGCGATTGACCAGGTTACCAAGACCGTTCGCAAGTTCGGCCTGATAACGCGATCTGAAACCCGCGTCGGTCCAATTGCCATCCGGGCCGATGTCGAGTTCGCGTACAACATAAAACCGGAAGGCATCCAGGCCCCATTCGTCAATGACCGCAATGGGATCAACGATGTTGCCGGTGCTTTTGCTGATTTTCGCGCCGTCCTTTTGCCACCAGCCGTGAACGAGAAGCTGCTTCGGCAACGGCAGGCCCATCGCTTTGAGCATGATCGGCCAGAACACGGCGTGAAATTTCAGGATGTCCTTGCCGATGACGTGAAGGTCGGCGGGCCACAAAGACAGTTGAGAGTTGAGAGTTGAAAGTTGAGAGTCGGAAGCAGATAAAATGGTTGGATCCCCGTGGGCGGCGGGGATGCTGATGTAATTGACGAGGGCGTCGAACCAGACGTAGGTGACGAAGTCCTGGTCGAAGGGCAGGGGAATGCCCCAGTTCAAACGCGCCGCCGGGCGTGAAATGCAGAGGTCTTCGAGCGTGTTATTTTTGAGAAAACCGAGCACCTCATTGCGCCGGTAATCCGGCTGGACGAACGATGGATTGGTTTCGAGGTAATCGATCAGCCACTGCTGATGGTCGCGCAACTTGAACCAATAATTGCTTTCTTCCAATTCGATGACTTCGCCGTAAGCCGGATCAAATGTGCCGTCCGGCAACCGGTCTTTGTCCGTCAAAAAAGTTTCCTCTTTCGTCGAGTAAAAGCCCTTGTAGGTCCTCCGGTAAAATTGTCCGGCGGCGTGGAGTTTGGCCAGGATGGCCTGGACGAATTGCTTGTGCCGCGGTTCGGTGGTGCGGACAAAATCGTCATGGGTCAGTTCCAGTTTCTTCGCAAACGCCTGCCAATCCGCCGCCAGTTCGTCGCAATAGGCTTGCGGCGATTTGCCTTCCGCCTGTGCGGCCTGCTGGACTTTCTGGCCGTGTTCATCGAGGCCGGTCAGAAAAAAAACCTCCTGACCGAGACTGCGCCGTGACCGCGCGATCACATCGGCGACGATTTTTTCGTAAGCGTGGCCGAGGTGGGGCTGGCCGTTCACGTAATCAATCGCGGTGGTGATGAAAAACCGTTTGTTCATGAACAAGCCAGTGTGGCGGACAAAGGCGCCATTGGCAATCCTGCGCCACAAATCCCGCGGCAATCCCACGGCCAATTCACGAAACGGTTTGGAAGCTTGGTTGACGGGCATG
>JAJXYT010000106.1 GCA_021780375.1 bacterium
CATTGATGGACGGGTTTATATCCGCGGCAAGTTGCCGATTGGCGAATTTGCCCGCGTCAAAGTCATCGGCCACACGGATTACGATTTGATTGCTAACCCGATCTCTCGCCGTCATACAGCAGAGGTTTGAAGTGGCTGTTACCTCAAGACGTGGCGGAGGTGTTTAGGATTTTGCGAAAATTGAATAAGACGGAGTAGCACCTTTGCGTTTCTGCCGCCATCGTTTAAAGACTACAGCCGCAGGATCAAGAAAAACAGAACCATCACGAAGCTTCGTAGTGCCTGCTAATGTCGCATTGTATGTTTCGGTGCGGCGGCTGCCAGTAGTTGCGTTTACTTTACTGCCAACGTAAGTCCAATCTGGTTCAGGTTGATTGTGTCCATTTAGCACGGCGAACATAAGATGGACAAAGCGGACGTTTCCTGTTTGTGGTTCGATTTGGAAACATGCGATGAGGTGCCAACCGGAGTGGCCGTTGTGGCTTTCACCGCCCTTACCGATTTGAATCGTGGATTTCACTTCCAAACCAGCAGGCTTGCCACTTTTCTTTACCGCTGGATTGATGAGATCGGGATAGGCTTGGTCGGAGTTATGTTTGTAGGGCGAGTGGTCGTTGAGGGCATCACAAAGGACGTTCGAGACGAGCCCGCTGAAATTGTTTCCTTGGATGTATTCCGGCAGCGGCTTCGCTCCGCTGGCGATCAAGTTGGCGTTGATGCGAGCCACGCTACTTTGCGTTGCATTCATCGCCGCCGCCAAGTGGGAAATGTTCATACCCGGTGGCAACGGAACTCGCGGATGAAAATAGTCATGATTGACCGTAATGCCGGATGCGGTTGATTCGGGAGCGAATGCGCCCGCGATGAATTGCGGCAACGGGCAGGCGAGTGCGCGAGCCAAAGATTCAAGAATATCAATCGTGAAGTTCTCCCGACCGTTTTCCATGCCGGAGAGATGCTGGTAAGTAATGCCTGTCTTGGCGGCCAACTGCTCTTGTGTGAGTTGCTTTTGCTCGCGAAGTCTGCGAATAAACCGCCCAATGGTCACTTTGGTATCCATTTCGCCCATAGTTGATACACGTTTTCCACTTGATTGTCTTTCGCCTATAGTTGAACCTATCCACAGATAAGAAATGTATCAGCTTCACCATGCTAATTGCTTCGACTGGCTACGCGAGCACAAGCCGTGTTCGCTTCATGCCGTCTGCACCGATCCCCCCTACGGAGTTTTGGAATTCACGGAAAAGGAAGTTTCCAAACTTCGCGCCCGACGTGGTGGTGTGTGGCGTCTTCCACCGACCATCGGCGGCAGCCAACGTGATCCGTTGCCTCGCTTTACTGTTTTGACCGACGCACAAAAACTGGAGCTTCGGCGTTTCTTCCATGAATGGGGCAAAGTGCTCGCGCCTGCGCTCGTGCCGGGTGCGCATGTTTGTGTGGCGGGGCATCCGATTCTCCAACACCTCGTTCAAAATGCAATGGCCGAGGCGGGATATGAAGTGCGGACGGCGATTATGCGGCTTTATTTCAGCTTTCGCGGTGGTGATAGACCGAAGAATGCCGAGCGGGAATTCCCCGAAGTCTGCGTGACGCCAAAAGGCGCTTACGAACCCTGGATGCTTTTCCGAAAACCCATCGAAGAAAAAACTGTGGCTGAAAATCTTCGTAAATGGAAAACCGGTGGACTTCGTCGGCTTTCGGTTGACAAACCTTTGCCTGACTCAATTCCCAGCGGGCGTACGCCCGACCGTGAGGAGGCTATTTCCAACCACCCGTGCCTGAAACCGCAACATTTCATGCGCGTCATAGTCCGTTCGCTACTTCCACTCGGCGAAGGCACGGTACTCGATCCGTTCATGGGTTCTGGTTCGACCATCGCTGCTGCTGAAGCTGTCGGCTATGATTCCGTTGGCGTCGAGTTGGATAACGAATATTTCAAGCTGGCAGAGCGTTCCATCCCGCGACTCGCGGCGCTGTATCCAGATTTCATCGGTAAGGAACTTCAAATGAACGGTGACTATGGTTCTGTTGAGCGCGAGGACAAGCAACAGTTGGCAATGGTTCTTGCAGAAAAGAAAGCGACTTATCGAACCAAGTTTTCTGCCAAAACACGGCGCAATTAAAATTCGCCACCGGTGGTTTAGTTGCATTTGAATTTGATGAGCAAACCAACCAAATCACAATGGGACTTCGGTGAGTTGTTTCCGCCTTCGCCGGGAAGCCTTGGCGCGACAGTTCCGGCGGAAGGAGTGCGCAAGGTTTTGTCTGTTTCGGAATTGACAGCGCAGGTCAGGCGGTTGCTGGAAAAACAGGTCGGCTCGGTCTGGGTAAGCGGTGAAATTACCAATTTGCGCGCGCAATCTTCCGGGCACATGTATTTTACGCTCAAGGATGCCGGAGCGCAGCTCCGTTCTGACGCGAGCACGCGCGCAGCGGTGTTGAGCTGTGTGCTGTTCCGGGGCGAGGCGGTGATGAACCGCAATGCTTTGCAGGACGGCCAAAAGGTTCTCCTGCAAGGCGATGTGACGGTTTATGAGGCGCGCGGCCAGTACCAGCTCATTGTGCGGGCGGTGGAATTGCAGGGTGTCGGCGCGCTGCAAATCGCCTTTGAGAAACTCAAACAAAAGCTCGCCGCGGAAGGATTATTCGCACCGGAACGGAAACGTCCGCTGCCGGAATATCCGCAACGCATTGGCCTGGTGACGTCGCCGACCGGCGCCGCGATTCGCGACGTGCTGCACGTCGTGCAACGGCGGAATCCGGCGCTGGAAATCATTTTCGCGCCTTGCCGGGTGCAGGGCGATGGCGCCACGGCCGAAATCGCGGCGGCCATACGGTTATTGAATGAGTTCAGTTCCCGTAGCAGCGGACGTGAGTCCGCTCCATCTGAAAGTCAGAGCCGACTGACGTCGGCTGCTACAATGGGGCTGGATTTAATTCTCGTCACGCGCGGCGGCGGTTCTCTGGAAGATTTATGGGCGTTCAACGAGGAAGTTGTGGCGCGGGCAATTTTTGAGTCGGCGCTGCCGGTGGTGTCGGCGGTCGGGCACGAGATTGATTTCACCATCAGCGATTTTGTGGCGGATGTCCGAGCGGCCACACCGAGCGCAGCGGCGGAAATCATCACCGAAGGCGTATTTGCCAGCCGCGAGTTTGTAGCGGAAGCCCCGGGTGTGTTGCGGCGAAAAGTCCGGCAACAACTGGAAGGTGTCACCACGGAATTCGAGCAGCTTCAAGGACGATTGACGCGTGCGCATCCGCGCCGGCGGCTGGATGAATTTTTGCAACGGCTGGACGATTTGCAGAGCGGCCTGCTGCGCTGCGCAAAACAGGGAACAAAGGAACGGCAGGTGAATTGGCACAATTTGGCGACGCGGCTTCTGCGTGTGCGGCCGGCGCAGTTGTTGAAGCAACGGCGCGAGCTTTTGCAGGCGACCCGGCACCGCCTGAGCGAACTGACGCAGGGCCATTTGCGAACCTGGCAAAATCGTTATCATGCAACGGAGTCGCGGCTGCGTTTGCTCGGTCCGGAGCAGGTCTTGTCACGCGGCTATTCCATCACTACGGACGTCGCGACGGGAACGGTTTTGCGCGAAGCCGCCAAAGTCAAAACCGGTCAACGCTTGAAAACGCGCCTGAAAACCGGCGAAATCTTCAGCCGGACCGAGGAATAAAAGCGGCGTGACGCGGACCCGACTCCAAGCTGGACGGGCGCAGCGGCTTATTTTATCCTGCCGGCATGTCAAAACCAGCCAAGGCCGAGGCCGCCAGGGGTAGCCTGCCGTTTGAGGATGCCTTGAAGAAGCTCGAAGGCATCGTCGAGGCGATGGAGTCCGAGGATTTGCCGCTGGAAACCTTGCTGGCCCGGTATGAAGAAGGCACCCGGCTCGTGAAAATCTGCCAGGAAAAGCTGGCCGAGGCGGAATTGAAAATCCGGCAATTGGAGAAGGATGCCGCGGGCGAAATGAAGTTGAAACCGATTGATTTATCCGAAGAAAAGTCCTGAGTTTTACCACGGATGAACCCGGATGAACACGGATGAACACGGATGAACAGGTGTAATTGCCGCCGCGGTTTTTAATCCGTGTTTATCCGTGGTTGGAATGGCAAAAAAATTATGAGCCGATATCTCGACATGGTGGACGGACCGGAACACGTCAAGAATTTGACGGCCTCGCAACTGCTGCAACTCGCCGACGAAATCCGGCAGGAACTCATCTCGGTGCTGGCCCGAAACGGCGGGCATCTCGGCCCGAACCTCGGCGTAGTCGAACTTACCATCGCTCTGCACCGCGTTTTCAACTCACCCAGGGACAAGTTCGTCTGGGACGTGAGCCATCAATGCTACGTCCACAAAATGCTCACCGGCCGTAAAAACCGGTTTGGCACCATCCGCACCACCGGCGGCCTGAACGGTTTCGCGCTGCGCACGGAAAGCCCGCACGATTGCTACGGGGCCGGCCACGCGGGCACGGCGCTCTCGGCGGCGCTCGGCATGGCGGCGGCACGCGACAAACGCGGCTCGAACGAAAACATCGTCTGCATCTTCGGCGACGCGGCGCTGACCAACGGTATCTCCTTCGAGGCGCTCAATAACGTCGGGCACACGACGAAAAAGTTCATCGGCATTCTCAACGACAACGAATGGAGCATTGCCAAAAACGTCGGCGCGATTTCCGCCTATCTCAACAAGCTCATCACGAATCCGCGCTACAACAAGCTCGCGCGGGATTTTCAAAATTTCGTGCGCCGCCTGCCCAAAGGCGAGCTGGCGCTCAAACTCGCGCACAAGGCCGAAGGCGGTTTCAAGGGCGCGATCACGGATGTCGGGCTGCGCCCGAAAAGCGACGTGCCAGATTCGGATGGGCGTGGTGGCTACGGCAGCCCGATTATTTTCGAGGAATTCGGGCTGCGTTACCTCGGCCCGATTGACGGACACGATCTGCCGTTGCTCATCAGCACGCTGGAATACGCCAAAACGTGCGATCACCCCATCGTCATCCATATTCTTACGCAAAAGGGCAAGGGCTTCGAAGCCGCCATCAAGTTTCCTGAAAAATTCCATGGCACCGGGCCTTATGACATGAAGACGGGTGATTCCCTGCCGGCCAAGGCCGGCGCGCCGCCGATGTATCAGGACGTCATGGGGCAAACCCTGGTAAAACTTTGCCAGAAGGACAACACGCTCGTCGGCATCACCGCCGCCATGCCCAGCGGCACCGGCATGAAACATCTGGAAAAGGCGATGCCCGACCGTTACTACGACGTGGGCATCGCCGAGGAACACGCCGTCATTTTTGCCGCCGGCATGGCGACCATGGGATTCCATCCGGTCGTCGCGATTTATTCCACGTTCCTGCAACGCGCCTACGATTGCATTCATCACGATGTTTGTTTGCAGAATTTGCCGGTGATTTTCTGCATGGACCGAGCCGGTCTTTCCGCCAATGACGGTCCGACGCACCACGGCCTGTTCGACATCGCGTACCTGCGTTGCCTGCCGAACGTCGTCGCCATGGCGCCGAAGGACGAGGACGAACTGGCGGACATGATGTTCACCGCCACGCACCAAAATCGTCCCACGTTCATCCGTTACCCGCGCGGCGCGGCGGAAGGCGTGCCGATCAAGGAACAACCGGAATTGCTCGAAATCGGCAAGGCGGAAGTCGTCCAGAACTTTTCCAGCAGCGGCGGACGCAAAGTCGCCCTGTTCGGCCTCGGCCCGCTGAACACCCTGGCGCGCAAGGCCGCCGAGCAGCTTATGGCGGAAGGCTTCGATTGCGCGGTCGTCAATCCGCGCTTTACGAAACCGTTGGATGCCGGCACGCACGAATTTTTCGGCAAGGCGGCCGACGTGCTGCTGACGTTGGAAGACCATGCGCTGATGGGTGGTTACGGTTCGGCGGTGCTGGAATTGTTCAGCGAAAAAGGCGTGACCACGCCGGTTGTCCGCATCGGTTGGCCGGATCAATTTATTGAACACGCCACGACGCAGGACGAACTCCGTCGGAAATACGGCCTGACGGTAGAGAATGCCGTGGCCAAAGTGAAGGCCCAGTTTGGGGATACTGCGGCGAAGGTGACTCGGCTGATTGAGGTGGCGTAAAAGGAAATTTTGCCCTCCCTCATCCCGGCCTTCTCCCCAGGGAGAAGGAGAGGTATCCGCCGCCTTTTCGGAAATTCGTGCGGCTGGATTTGCCGAACTGTTATCCGCAAAGCCAGGATCGGCCAATTGCTGTTCCTTCTCCCCGGGGGAGAAGGCCAGAATGAGGGCGAGCGTGCATTTCTCAATTTCTCAATCAAACCATTTTCTTTCCTTGCTTTCCCCGGTTTTCGACCTGATGCTACGCGTCTTAAAGTTCGAATAATCGTATATCGCAAATCGTAAATCATAAATTCCGACCATGGCTTATAAAGACGTAACGCCGCCGGCAGGCGGAACAATTTTGGCACAGAACGGCAGGCTCAACGTGCCGGAAAACCCCATCCTGCCTTTCATTCGCGGTGACGGCACCGGCCCGGACATCTGGGCGGCCAGCGTGCGCGTGTTTGACGCGGCGGTGCAAAAGGCTTACGGCGGCAAGCGCAAAATCGCCTGGTTCGAGGTGTTCGCCGGCGAGGCCGCCAGGAATAAATTCGACAACTGGCTGCCCGACGACACCGTCGAGGCGTTCAAGGAATACCTCGTCGGCATCAAAGGCCCGCTCACCACGCCGGTCGGCGGCGGCATCCGCTCGCTCAATGTTGCCCTCCGCCAGATGCTCGACCTCTACGTCTGCCTGCGCCCGGTGCAGTATTTTCAAGGCGTGCCGTCACCGGTGAAACATCCCGAAAAAGTCAACATGGTCATCTTCCGGGAAAATACGGAGGACATTTACGCGGGCATTGATTTCGAGGCCGGCAAGGAGGCGGCGCTCAAGACGATTGAATTTCTCAAAGCGAACTTCCCCAAGGATTTCAAAAAAATCCGTTTCGGGGCGGAAGCGCCGGAGCTGGTCGGCGTCGGCATCAAACCTGTTTCCAAAACCGGTACACAGCGTCTGGTGCGGTCGGCCATCCAATACGCCATCGCGCAGAAGAAGAAGTCGGTGACGATTGTCCACAAGGGCAACATCATGAAATACACCGAAGGCGCGTTTCGTGATTGGAGTTATGAGCTGGCGAAGAGCGAATTTGGCGCAGTGGAGATGGATGGCGGTCCGTGGTGCAAAATTCCCGAGGGCAAACCCGGCGCGGGTCTGGTCATCAAGGACGCCATCGCCGATATCACACTCCAGCAGGTGCTCACGCGCCCGACGGACTTCGACGTCATCGCCACGCTCAATCTGAACGGCGATTATCTGAGCGACGCGCTGGCGGCACAGGTGGGCGGCATCGGCATCGCGCCCGGCGGCAACATCAACTACGTCTCCGGCCACGCGATTTTCGAGGCGACACACGGTACCGCGCCCAAATACGCGAACAAGGACGTGGTGAATCCCGGCTCGGTGGTGCTCTCCGGCGAAATGATGTTCCGTTATCTGGGCTGGATCGAGGCCGCGGATTTGATTCTCAAGGGCTTGAACGGCGCAATCGCCAGCAGGCGCGTGACGTACGATTTCGCGCGCCAGATGGAAGGCGCGACAGAAATCAAATGTTCGCAGTTCGGCGACAACATCATCGCCAACATGTAAATCCATTTTCCCGGGCCGTAGTCGCCGGCGTGAGTCGGCGCTAATTTCACTATAAGGAGTTTGAGCCGACTGACGTCGGCTGCTACACAGCTCGGAATCAGTACACTGGGCAGGCTGGAAGCCTGTCCTGTTTTTTTTATGCACTGGATGGAAGCCAGTCTGGTGTCGGCGTTGTTCCTGGGCGTGTATGATCTTTGCATCAAGCACGCCATCCGGGACAACGCTGTGCTGCCGGTGCTATTCCTGAGCACGTTCACGGGTGCGGCGGTATGGACGGCACTGCTGTTCGTGCAGGGGGCACATCCGGGACTGCTGCCGGCGGCATTGGTTCCGGATCCGCTGACGCCGGGGCAGCACCTGCAATTGCTGCTGAAGTCGGCCATCGTCACGGCATCGTGGATTTTCACCTATTTCGGGCTGAAGCACCTGCCGTTGTCACTCGCCTCGCCCATCCGTGCGACGTCGCCGTTGTGGACACTGGCGGGTGCGCTGCTCATTTTGGGCGAACGTCCGACCGGTCTGCAATTGCTGGGCATTATCACGACCTTGGGGTCCTTCGTGGGACTTTCCTTTGCCGGGCGGCTGGAGGGAGTGCATTTTCATCGGAACAAATGGGTAGGGTGCCTGATGGCCGGCACGGTCCTGGGCGGGGTGAGCTCGCTTTACGATAAATATCTGCTGGGCCGGGCGCACTTTTCGGTGCCGACCGTGCAGGCATGGTTTTCCATTTATCTCGTGGTGTTGTTTACACCGTTCGTCATCGGCTGGCAGTATCGCTGGTGGGAACGCAACGAATTCCGCTGGCGTTGGAGCATCCCGGCCATCGCGCTGGCATTGCTGGCGGCGGATTACGTTTATTTCGGCGCGCTGCGGCATCCGCACGCGCTGGTGTCGGTGGTGATGAGCCTGCGGCGGGGCAGCACGCTGGTGGCATTTGCGGGCGGGCTGTTGTTGTTTGGCGAGCGGAGCAACTGGCAGAAAATCGCCGCCGCCCTTGGCATCCTTGCCGGCATCGTGCTCACGGTGACGGGATGATTCTAATCCGTTGTCGGTGTGGCAGCGGGAACCGGGGTTGGCGCCGGTTGGCCTTCCACTTCAAACTGTTTAATCAGCACGGCGACAGTTAAACCCACCAGCAAGGCGACCGAGAGTTTGAAACGGTCATGGGAATGAAATTGCAGTTCCGGCAGCAGATCGCTGCTGGCGATGCACAGGAAAGTGCCGGCGCAGAACGCCAGTGCGCAACCGAGAAAGGCCGCATCGGAATCGGCAGACTGACTCGCACCCACATAGAACAGAACCGCGCCAACAGGGCTGGCCAGCGCAAACAAACCGTTCAACACGTGCCGCGACAATCGTGAACTGCCACCGGCGGTCATCAAAGTGGAGATGGCCAGCGCGTCAAACGGTTTGTGCAGAATCACCACCAGGGCCACGCCAAGGCCCGCCAGTGGGACATGACCGCGCGCGCCAACTTCGACCGAGGCGGCCAGTGCCAGGCCGTCGAGCAGCGAGTGCAAGGTCAATCCAAGCGCGGTGCCGACCCAGGAAAGTTGCTGGGCGGATTTGTCGGCCAGCGTGTGGGCATGGTGGGCATGGTCGTGATCCTGATCCATGGGCACGGCCTGTCCCTGGTCGCAATCCTCCGGGTCGCCTTCCGCCGAGTCGTGATGATGAAAGTGAAAGAAGCGCTGCAGGAAGAACATAACCAGAAACCCGCCCAGCAGCCAGGTCACCGTCCGGTTCAGGGAATGCAGTTGTTCATTGGCGTCCGGCAGGAAGTGCAACAGGGCAATGCCGAGCATGAGGCCGGCCACGAAACTGATGGCCATTTGCAGGCGCGTGTGGGTGGGACGAACGATTAAAAGCAGCCAGCCGCCCACCAGCGAGGCCAGCAACACCAGCACACAATAAATCGTCAACAACCAGAGAGGACTCATGGTTTTAATTGCAAATCATTTGCAATTTAATGGAAGTCGGGCCTCCCGCAAGGCTTATTTTTGGCATTGTAGCCGCATGGGTGAAGATCCGGTGCGGATTTTGGCGCACTGGACTTTTATACAAAGCCAAATTCACATCGTTTTGGCCAATAAACCAGCCGTTTTGAAGCAGGAAAAATACCTTTTAACCGGAACGGCTGGCGACATCATCCGTACTGCTCGCCAACCGATCGGCTTGATGCAGGAAAAACTCGCAGTAAACGGGTCGGTTCCTAGTAATATAGTATTGACAAGCGCGGGGTGAATTGATTGCCTTCTGACATGGCCAGAAAGTTGCGAGTGCAGTATCCGGGCGCTATTTACCTCGTCATGAACCGCGGGGATCGGCGCGAACCGATCTTCCGGGACGAAGCCGACCACAAGCTCTTTTTGGAGACGTTGGGGGAGGCTTGTCAGAAAACCGGCTGGCAGCTCCATGCCTGGTGTTTGATGTCCAACCATTTTCACCTGGTGATCGAGACGCCTCAGGCCAATCTGGTCGCCGGCATGAAATGGTTGCTGGGAACCTACACTGGACGATTCAATCGGCGGCACAAACATTTTGGCCATCTCTTCAGTGGACGCTACAAGGCCCTGATGGTGGATGGCAGCGGCACCGGGTATCTCAAGACGGTGTGCGATTACGTGCACTTGAATCCGGTGCGGGCCAAGCTGTTGGGGCCGGAAAAGAAGTTAAGTGCCTATCCCTGGAGCAGCCTGCGCTTTTATCTGCAATCGCCGCGAAAGCGGCCGGCCTGGCTGCGGGTGGGGCGGTTGCTGGGGGAACATGGAATCCCGCGTGACAGCAAGGCGGGGCGGCGGGAATTTGGCCGGCGGATGGAACTGCAACGCCGGGCGGAGGACGGGCCCGGGCAATTCAAGGGAGTGCGGCGGGGGTGGTGTTTGGGAGACCAGGCCTTTCGGAAGGAGTTGCTGGCGCAAATGAAGGAACAAATAAGGGAACACCACTATGGCGAAGAACGGGCTGAAACGGAACAGGAACAGGCGGAGGGAATGGTGCGGGGGAGATTGAAGAAGCTGGGGTGGACGGAGGCTGACCTGGAGGCGCGGCGCAAGGGCGATCCGGAGAAACTGAAGCTGGCGGTCCGCTTGCGAGCGGAAACGACCGTGACCGTAAAATGGATCGCCGAACGGCTAAAGATGGGGACTTGGACACACCTCAACCACTTGTTATACTGGGCTCGCCGTCGAGCATCATGAGCAAATGGGAAAATACTACAATACTATGAACTGACCCGGTCAGTGTCCGGTTCGAAACTACCGTCCGCTCTGTCCGCAGCTTTCCGTGCTTTTACCGGCGCTGCTACCAGATTCACTTGCCGCAGCAGTGCTTGAACTTCTTGCCGCTGCCGCAGGGACAGGGGTCGTTGCGGCCCACCTTGGGGCCGGTGCGGACGGGTTTGGCCTTTTCCGCCGCCGCCGCCGCTTCGCTGACCACGTCGCTGGGTCTGGCCGCCGGCGCGCCGCCGGAGCTGGCGGTGGTGGCGCCGCCGCCAAAGGCGCTGGTTTCCTGGTGCAACGTCTGGCGGGGGACGTTGCGCAGAAAATTCTCAAACGCCATCATGGAGGACGCGCTGCGGAAGACGTTGTGGCAGATTTCGCTTTTGATGTTGACCATCAATTCGTCGAATATTTTGTACGCCTCGGCCTTGTACTCGACGAGCGGATCGCGCTGGCCATAACCGCGGAGGCCGATGCTGTAACGCAGGCTGTCCATCTCGTAAAGGTGCTCCTGCCACAGCTTGTCAATCGCGCTCAGAATCGTGTAGCGCTCGACCACCGCAAGTTTTTCCGGGTCCTCAAAACTGATTTTCACCTCGTAGGACTTGCGAATGCTGTCGGAAATGAAATTGCAGACGGCAAATTGCGCCGGGCTGAGACCCTCGAAAATCGACCCGGACACGGGCGTTTCCTTGCCGGAGTTGGCGGCCTTGACGATTTCGGCTTCGGGCATGCCCAGCGGAAAATTCAAATTCACCCAGTCGGCCAGCGGACGAATGTTCCATTCGTTCGGCTCGGCGTCGGCGCCGGTGAATTGCTCGACCTTCAGGATGACCACTTCCTCGATGATGTCCATGAGCCGGTCACGCACGTCGGTCGAGTTGATGATTTCGTTGCGGAAGCCGTAGATGACTTCGCGCTGCTTGTTCATCACGTCGTCGTATTCGAGCGTGCGTTTGCGGATCTGAAAATTATGCTCTTCGACGCGCTTTTGCGCCTGCTGGATGGACCGGTTCAACAGTGGATGCGACAATTCCTGGCCTTCCTCGAGGCCCATTCTCTCCATCATCTTGACGATGCGATCGGAGCCAAACAACCGCATCAAATCGTCTTCCAGCGAAATGAAAAAGTGCGACGACCCGGGGTCGCCCTGGCGCGAACAGCGGCCGCGCAACTGACGGTCAATGCGCCGTGACTCGTGGCGTTCGGTGCCGAGCACGTGCAGGCCGCCCACCTCCGTCACGCCGGAGCCCAGTTTGATGTCCGTGCCGCGGCCGGCCATGTTCGTGGCAATGGTGATGGCGCCGCGCTGGCCGGCGCGGGCGATAATTTCGGCCTCCTGCTGATGGTATTTCGCGTTGAGGACGGAGTGAATCAATCCGTCACGTTTCAACATGCGCGACAGCATTTCGCTGGTTTCCACGCTGACAGTACCGACCAGAATCGGCCGGCCCTGCGTGTGCAGCTGCTTGATTTCCGCAACCACGGCGTTGAATTTCTCGCGCCTGGTTTTATAGACCGAATCGTGCGTGTCCTTGCGGATGTTCGGCTGGTTGGTCGGAATGGTCAGCACGCCGAGTTTGTAAATGTCGAGAAATTCCGTCGCCTCGGTTTCCGCCGTGCCGGTCATGCCCGCGAGTTTCTGGTAGAGGCGGAAATAATTTTGAATGGTGATGGTCGCGAGCGTCTGGGTTTCGTGCTCGATTTCGACGCCTTCCTTGGCTTCAACGGCCTGGTGCAAACCATCGCTCCAGCGGCGGCCGCTCATCAGCCGGCCGGTGTGTTGATCCACGATGATGACCTTGTTTTCCTGCACGACATATTCCACGTCCTTCTGGTAGAGGCTGTACGCTTTGAGCAGTTGCGAGATGGAATGCATTTTTTGCGCCTTCGTCTCGAAATCCTGCTGCAATTTGGTCTTGGCCTCCATGCGTTTGCGCGGGTCGGCCTCCGGGCCCACGTCAATTTCGTGCAGCATGGTCGTCAAATCGGGCAACACAAAGGCATCCGGATCCTGAGGGCTGACGGCGTTGCGGCCCTTTTCGGTGAGGTCGGCATCGTGGCTCTTTTCGTCAATGGCAAACAGCAATTCCTCCTTTTCCCGGTAAAGGTCCACTTTCTTCTGGTCTTTGTGCAAATCCAGTTCGGCCTGGTTCATCAGCCGCAGGTTGTCGGGATTCTCCAGAAGTTTCATCAAACCCTCGGATTTCGGCTGGCCGGTTTTGACCCGGAACAGCAACCGGCCGATTTCATTTTCCAGCCCCGCGCCGTCCTGCGCATTCGAACCGTCGGCCGGATTCAATTTCTTCATCAACGACTCGGCTTCCGACAGGAACCGGCCGCACAGCCGTTCCTGCGCGCGGACCAGCGATTCGACCATTGGCTTCCACTGCGCGTATTGCTCGTCAAAAGTGTGCAGGGATGGGCCGCTGATGATGAGCGGCGTGCGGGCTTCGTCGATCAGGATCGAGTCCACTTCGTCCACAATGGCGTAATGATGCCCGCGCTGGACTTGATCCTCCTTGCGCACGGCCATGCCGTTGTCGCGGAGATAATCGAAACCGAATTCGGCGTTCGTGCCGTAGGTGATGTCGCAATAATACTGCTCGCGCCGGACTTGCGGTGTCTGGTCATGCAAAATGCAGCCAACGTTCAGGCCGAGAAATTTATAAATCGCGCCCATCCATTCCGAGTCGCGCGCCGCCAGGTAATCGTTCACGGTCACCACATGAACGCCACGGCCGGTGAGGGCGTTGAGATAAATCGGCATGGTGGCGACGAGCGTTTTGCCTTCGCCGGTGGCCATTTCGGTAATTTTGCCTTTGTGCAACGCAATTCCCCCGATGAGCTGCACGTCAAACGGAATCATCTCCCAGACGACCGGGTGGCCCCGCACCACTACTTCGGATTTACGCCCGGTCAACCGGCGGCAGGTGTTTTTGACGACAGCAAAGGCTTCAGGCAAAATTTCGTCGAGCGCCGCAGCCAATTCCTGCTGGTCCTGAATCGGCGCCAGGCGCGCCTTCCAATCGACGGTTTTCCGGCGTATCTCGTCGTCGGCAAGGTTGTGAAGGCCGCTTTCGATTTTGTTGATCTGATCAACAAGCGGCTTCAGCCTGTTTACCTCGCGGTCATTCCTCGACCCGAAGATCATTTTTATGAGCCCAATCATGACAATTTGCGAAAATAGCAGGGGACACGCTACGCGAGGAATGGCCCACCGTCAAAACGAATCGACAGTGGCAGTGGCATGGTTTACGGGGAGAGGAACGTGAGCTGTTTCAACTCACGGGAGTTCTTACCGCTCCGGCGACTGCGGAAGCGGTTGATATTTTCAAGCCGCTCACCCGGCGGAACCGGCCCTAATCCACCTTATCCGGATGCAAATCGCTTTTGACGACCGAGCCGTCGGTGGCGGAAAGAGTGACCACGCCGATGTCCACCTGCTTGTCCGGATTATCCAGTTTGGCCGCCCACAATCGGACATTCCATACCGGTCCTTCGTCACCGTGTTGCAGTGTCAGTTGGGACGCCTTGAGGGTGAGCTTTTTCAGCAACGGTTGCGCCCTGGCGATTTTCAGCGCCTGGTCCGAGTCCACCTTGAGCGTGGACCGGTCCAATGCCTCGTGATTGCCGGCCATTTGAAACATCCGCATCGGATGCGAAGTTTCCATTTCCTTGCCCGCGCCAAATTTCACTTCCACGGACTTGAAAGTGGCATCCGGATCATAATAAACCACATGCCAGATGTCCGGGGTCAGGCTGGCCACGGATTTCTCGGAGTGGATTTCCACCACCTTGTCCTTGCTCTGGATGCCCACATACGGATCGCCGGCCTTGATTAATTCAAACGCCGTCAAATCACGCGCCGCCGCGCGACCGGCGACCGCGAGTATCAGCGCCGCAATGAAAAAAGTTTTCATGTTCATCAGAAAAACTTAGGCACGACCCGCGGGGTTGACAAGCCCAAATTTACTGGCCATGGGGCGTCCGTGGCAGAAATGGCAGAAATTGCGGCGCGATTTCCGGCTTGCGTTGAAGCGGGTAACCTTACAGGCTCGGCATTCAAAATTGACGGCGTAATTTTCAATGAGCAATTCAGCGGAACTCAAAAAGCAAATCAAACGCATGCTGGTGGAAAACCTCATGCTGCAGAATACGGCGGATGAAATCAAAGACGACCAGCCGCTCTTTGGTCCCGGCGGCCTGGGATTGGATTCCGTGGATGCGCTCCAGGTGGTGGTGGCGCTCGATAAAAACTACGGCCTGAAAATTCCCGACCCGGAAACCGCGCGAAAGGTCATTCACAGCGTCAATACCATCGTCGCCGCTGTTGAACAGCACCGCACGGAAGCCTCCATTAAACGATAGCGGCGCTGGTAACCGCCGCACGTTGGTGCTGTTTCCCCGGAAAACAAACAGGGGCCGCAGACAGCCGCTGGAATGGCTTCTGAACTAACTTGCCGTGCACCCTGCGCCGCCCATCATGCCCTGGCCGGGGGCGTTTTACAGCCATCCCATGATTTCGCGCTCGGCCTGCAGCCAGTCGTCCAGTTCGTAGCCTGGTTCGCTGCCGCGGGCGAGATAAATTTCGTGCGCGCGGGCCTCGATCTGTTCGCGGAGAGAAGCGGTTTCAAACATCCCGTTCGTCTTGCGATTTTGCGATTTTTTTTCGTTCTTTTTGCTGGTTGTTTGCATGGTTTGTCCTTTGCGTTAGGGCTAAGGTATTACTGTAAAAAAGTCGCCACAGCTGGAACGTTTTCAGCACCTTCCGTGCCGCTGTGGACCAAGTTTGATGGAAATCAAAAGCCTCTGAATTGGCGCTTCTTGCGGTTCCAGAACACCTCGAATTCAGACTTAAGAAGTCCCTCCCCAGTGGCAGTTCTCCGCCAAAAGACACAAAAGGAAACAGGCGATTTTTGGCACGAGTGGTGCTTTTTCTTGTGAAGTGAGAGACAGAAACGAGAGCTGTGCCTGCGCCGGGTCAACCATCCGGGGAGAAGTTGCCGAGTCCTGCGCTCGCCGCAGAGTTGGCGTGCGGAAAGGCATTTAAAGCCATGATGAGTGTTAAAACCATTCTCTTTGTTGAAAACGACGCGGTTTCGCAAAGTCTGTACCAAAAACGTCTGGAGCGCGAAGGCTTTCACCTTGAATGCGCCCGGGACGGCCAGGTCGCCATCGATATTCTCTCCGACCATGCTCCCGATCTGGTTTTGCTTGACCTGATGCTGCCCCGGGTCAGCGGCGCCGACGTGCTCAAATTCATGCACGCCGATCCACGCCTGACGACTGTTCCTGTCATTATTTTTTCCAACGCGGCGATGACAGAGGTGCCGCCGGACAGTCCCCTGGCCCAGGGCGCCAAACGTTTGCTTAAAAGCGATTGCACTTTTCCCAGGCTGCTCGAAACCATTCAGGAGACGCTTGCCGCAGCGCCCGAATTGGTAGTGGTCGAAGCCGGCAAAGCGCCCTCGGCCAAGCCCGTGCCGGCGCACAACGGCAAAGCGGAAAGCAAAACCGCACACGCCCACTCCCTGTCGGCAACTGAACCTGAAGGCAAGGCCGCGAAAGCGCGCGCGGATTTATTAAAAGAAGCCGTGGCGGTCATGCCCAAGATTCGGGAACACAGCATGGGATACATAAAGGCACCCGACTCGGACGCAAGTCGGGCTCATTTATCCGGCCTTCACCAGCGTGTGCAGCTGTTGAATACCGCCGCCACTCAAGCCGACTGCGCCCGCGTTGGGCTGCTGACCAGCGCATTTGACGCCTTGCTTTCGGGAATTGTGGACAAGCCCTCGACGATTACTCCATCGGTGTTGCAGACCATCGCCCAGACGGTGGACTGTCTGGATGGCTTGTTGAAGAATACCGACGGTTATTCCATGGGACCGGCGTTCCAGGCCAAGGTATTGGTCGTGGACGATGACGCCGTTTGCAATCATGTCAACGTGACCTCCCTTAAGCGGGCCAATTTCGATACCGTAGGCGTCAAGGATCCGGTGGCGGCCCTGAGCCTGTTGGAAACCACCCAATACGATCTGGTGGTCCTGGACATCAACATGCCCGGCATGACCGGTTTCGATGTCTGCGAGAAACTGCGCCGTTTGCCTCATTGTACGAAAACGCCGGTCATTTTTGTCACGGCCTTCAGCAATTTCGACAACCGCAAACAGAGCGTCCTCAGCGGCGGTAATGATTTCGTCGCCAAGCCGGTTTCCCCCTCGGAACTGGCGTTAAAAGTAAGCGTCAATTTAATCAAGGCGCGAGTGCAAGGCGCCCACGCTCCACAATTGGAGGCCCCTGCCGCTGCGGCCAACGGGTCCTCCGACCTGCCTCCACCTCCGGCCAAGACTAAAACCAATCGGCAAGTTTCTACCGAGATACCCCAGATGCCTCCGGTCTCGCGGTTGGCGCCGCCTCCCGAGTTGGGTGCCAAAAATGCCAGAACGGCAGGCCCTCTCCCTGAAATACAGCCTGCACCTGAGCCGCGTCCGACCCGCGCTCCCAACTCCGCCCCTCCGCCGAAGGCTGCCACCTCGACCGGCCCGGAGGGCAATGGAGGAACACGGAGCGCGGAAATTCACGAACGCCTGCGCCAGGGCACCGCGGCGTTGGAAAACGCCAAAGCCAATCTGGAACAGGAATCGGCGGAACGAACGCGCATTGAATCGCAATGGCGCGAACAATTGAATGCCGCCAAGGCACTGATCGGGCAAACCGAAACCATTCTCAAGGAAAAAGAGGCGCGGTGCGGCCAGTTGGAAGAGGAATTGGCCGGATTGCGAAAAGTGCGGGATGAACTCCAGGGCAAACTTGCGGCCGAACAGCAAGCGATTGCAAAGTCCCAGCAGGAAATCAAAGCTTTCCAGGAACGCCAAAGTCAGAGTGCCGCTGAGTTGGATCGCGCCAAAACCGCCCTGGCACAGCAATCGGCCGAGCGGACGCGTTTGGAGTCGGAGTGGCGCGAGCAACTGAATGCGGTGAAGGCGGCCGCCAGCCAGACGGGAACCGTGCTGAAGGAAAAGGAGGCCCGGTGCAACCAGTTGGCCAGGGAGTTGGTTGGATTGCAACAAGCGCGCGACGAACTTCAGAACAAGCTCGCCGCCGGGCAAAAGGCGGCCGGGAACTTGCAACAGGAAATCAAGGAACTCCAGGCTGGTTTGGGGCAGCAAACGGCGGAACGAACGCGCCTGGAATCAGAATGGCGCGAGCAATTGCATGCGGTGAAGGCGGCCGCTGGCCAGACGGAAACCGCGCTCAAGGAAAAAGAAGCCCGGTGTGGCCAGTTGGAAAAGGAATTGACCGGATTGCGTCAGGTGCGTGATGAACTTCAGGGCAAGTTTGCGGCCGAGCAGCAGGCCGTTGCGAAATCCCAACAGGAGATTAAAGAGCTTCAGGAGCATTTGCGTCGGAGAGTCGCGGATCTGGAACGCACCAGGGCCAGCCTGGAACAGGAATCGGCCAAACGGGCGCGTTTGGAATCGGACTCTAAAGCCATGGCGGACGCCAGGGAGGCGTTGAATTTGGAATTGCGCAGCTTGCGCGAGCGCCAGACGACACGCGAGGCCGAATTGCGGGAACGGCAAAAGAAACTGGTTGAGGGTTTGCGCGAAAATATGCACCACTTACAGGCGAGATTGCAGGAGATGGAAACCTTTGGCAGCAATCTCGGCGACGCTTCGGGCGGAAAAGCCTGATCCCGGAATAGATTCCGTTTCTTCGGGAGAAACCGCAGCCGTGTTTGGTCACGGCGATACTTCTGTTCGAAGACTTTTACGAACGAGCTTGCCAGCGACCTGCATTCGTGTGAAATACACGCCTGATGGCACAGGGCCGACGGCTCATTTTTGAGCCAAGTCCTTGGTAACCAACTTTGTCCCCGTAGCTCAAATGGATAGAGCAGCGGTTTCCTAAACCGCGTATCCCAGTTCAATTCCGGGCGGGGACGCCATATTAAGGCCCATTGGGCAGAATTGCGGCCGTCCTTGAATACTTTTACTGGCAACTGATCGAATTAAATGGGTTTATGTGTTATGTTGCAGACAACAACCAAGCGCCCCGCATGAAAAAACCAATTTCAATTAAATTTCTTTTCAGTTCAGTAATCCTGGCCTGGGCATTGATTGGTGTTCTCTCAGTACAGAATTCCAATGCCCAGACACAACCGGCCCCACCGCCAAACACCGATCTCGCCCCCGCAGCTCCGGACAACGCCTCAACGGCCGGCACCTTGCCGCCAGACATTGATCCCGACAGCCCGCTGGCACAAGTCATCCGGCTGGTGCAGGCCGGTGTCGAGCAAAGCGTGATTTTGTCGTATATCGGCAACTCCATGAATCCGTTCAACCTCAATGCAGACCAGATTATTTACCTGAATGACCTGGGTGTGCCGACAGAAATTGTCACCGCCATGCAGCAGCGTGATCTGCAATTGCAGCAGATGGGCGTGACGACGGGCGCCGCAGCCACGCCGCCTCCTGAAACAACGACCACCACGACGCAACCGGCTGACGTTACGGTGAATTATTTTTACGACAACCTCGCGCCCTACGGCGGCTGGGTGAATTTCCAGGGTTACGGCTGGTGCTGGCGGCCAACGATTGTCGTTTACAACACCGGTTGGCAACCCTACTGCGACAACGGACATTGGGTATACACCGATTACGGTTGGTATTGGGTTTCAGGCTATTCCTGGGGTTGGGCGACATTTCACTACGGTCGCTGGTTTCATCATCCGCGTTACGGTTGGTGCTGGCGCCCGGATACGACCTGGGCGCCATCCTGGGTGCTCTGGCGCCATGACCGGGATTACTGCGGCTGGGCGCCATTGCCGCCCCATGCGGTTTATCAATCGGGGGCTGGGTTCGTTTATCGAGGTCACGCGGTCAACGCCGGTTTTGACTTCGGTCTGAACGCGGGCGCCTTTACGTTCGTGGCTACGAAAGACTTCTGCGATCCGCATCCACGACGTCATCGCATCCAAGCCGGTCAAGTAACACGGATTTTCAATCAAACCACAATCATTAACAACGTCAGTTTTGACAGTCACCATCAGGGCCTTGTCAATGCCGGCATCCCGCCGCATGACATTACCGCTGTCACCCGGCGGGAGATTCATCCGGTCACGATTCAGGCCGGGAATGGAAATGTTGCGTGGGGCGGCCGGCATGAACAATTTGAGCGCAACCGCAACACACTGGTTGTGAATCGTCCGCGTTTTGTCGGCACTCCGGTCCTGTCAGTGCATCAGCGAACTCCGCCGACAACCCAACCCCGGCAAAACACATTTCAGCCCGTGGTGCGCGGAAACGCAAACAACGCGCCTGCGCGCCAGTTGAATCCAGGGCAAATCAATTCTCCTGGCCGGAATTTCAACCAAAATCCTTATCAAAATTTCAACCGGACCCCGCCGCGAATGCCGCAGACTCAGCCGCCGGTGGTTCCGCGCGTCAACACGCCTGCCCCGCAGGCACCCAATAATTCAGTTCCAACGCCGCACGGAAATTATTCGGGTTGGCCGGCTCAACATCAAAATCAGAGGCCGAACTACAATGACAGCAACCCCGGCAACCGGGTTTTGACCCCCAGGGCGCGGGGTTTTGAACAACAGGCACCGCATGGCAACACCACGGTGCAACAATCTCCTTCCGGTTCCTCCACCGCCAATCATTATTCTCCGCCGGTCAGGCAGCAGCAAAATAATTATGCGCCGCCGCGGAATGAATCCCGTTACCACAACCAGAATTCCAATCGTTCTGATTCTCATTCCGAGTCATCGCGGCAGGTGGTCCAGCCGCACTCGTCATCTCCATCTTCCTCGTCATCGTCGCCATCGTCCGGTAATCCGGGCCAGAACCAGAACCACGGGCGGGGCGGACATTGAAGTTCCACTGTTTTGAAGGCGCCGGCCGGGGAGAAATCAGACGGCTTTTTTCTTTCGCAACTTTTCCGTGAGGGGCAAAATACGCGCGTGGGCATCACCCGGCGGCAATACGAACAAATACAGCAGCGCCTCGGCGGCGCGACCGCGCGTGCCGCCGTGCCTGTTTTTGCGGCGAGCCTGCGGGCGCCGGCCTCCACTCACCGCGTGATTCTCGGTGTGGATCCGTCCCTGCGTGGCACCGGCTACGGCGTCATCCGCTGGGCCAAACCGCACCCGGTCGCACTCGGCCATGGGACGATTTCCTGCCCGCAAAATTGGGAGCACTCCCGCTGCCTCGTCAAAATTGTGGAAACCCTGCGTGAGGTTTTGCAACAACATCGCCCCGCCGTCTGCGTGGTCGAAGGGCTCTTCTATGCGCAAAACCTCCAGACCGCCATCGTCCTGGGTGAAGCGCGCGGCGCGGCGCTCGCGGTCATCGCCGAAGCCGGTCTGGAAATTTTTGAAATCGCCCCGCGCAAGGTGAAGCAGGCCGTCGTCGGCTACGGCGCGGCGCAAAAATCCGCCGTGGCCAGAATGGTCCAGCGTTTATTAAACCTGCCCAAACCGCCCGCACCGGACGCCGCCGACGCTTTGGCGCTGGCACTGGCCCATGCGCAGGAAAACTCGCGATATAACTTAACGCCGCCAAAACGCATATGAATCCTCTGTCCGGCGTTGCTCAGTCCGCCTCTGTATGATCACCTTTCTTCACGGCAAACTCGTCGAGTCGCTGCCCACGCAGGTCATTGTGGATGTGAACGGCGTCGGCTACGAGGTTCTGATTCCGCTATCGTCCTTTGACAAGTTGCCGCCGTCGGGCCAGGACGTGAAATTGCTCACCCAACTCGTCATTCGCGAAGACGCGCACACCCTTTACGGTTTCATGACCGTGGTGGAACGCGATTTGTTCCGCCTGCTCGTCAATACCGTCTCCGGCATCGGTCCCAAAACCGCGTTGAACATCCTGAGTGGCATGAATCCGGTCGCGTTCCGTGGCGCGGTCGCCGGCGGCGATGTAAAATCGCTTTCACAAATCTCCGGCGTCGGCAGGAAAACCGCCGAGCGCATCGTTGTCGAGTTACGCGACAAAATCGGCGCGGCGGGCGCGTGGGAAGCCGCCAGCGCCAAACGTGCGCTTTCGCCCGACGACCAAAAAGTCAACGACGCCGTGCTGGCGCTCATGGCGCTTGGCTTTAAACAGGTTGAGGCGCACGACGCCGTCCGTGCCGCACAAACGATGCTCGGCGCAAAGGCAACCGTGGAAGAACTCGTGCGGGCTTGCCTGAAAAAAGGTGCGTGATGGATGCCGCAAACCTGCGACCACCGGCGCCGGTCAGCCGTCGCCGACGCCGGAAATCCGGCGTGGTTGTCCCCAATTCACCGAAATGGCATCAGCGGCTCGGCGCCTGGATCATTTGGGCCGTGCTGCGCGCAGTGGCGGCGACGCTGCGTTACCATGTCAATGATCCACACGGGTACACCGCGCGAAAGGATTTCGGGCAGGCGATTTATTGTATCTGGCACAACCGCCTCGCGCTTTCCATGAAATTATACTTTGCCTTGGGGCGCAGGTACCATCAGTCGGCGGGGCTGGCCGGCCTGGTGAGTGCCAGCAAGGACGGCGCGCTCCTCGCGGCGATCCTTGAACGTTTCGGGGTGCTGCCGGTGCGCGGGTCCAGCAGCCGGCGCGGGCCGCAGGCGTTGCTGGAATTGACCACCTGGGCGGAGCGCGGTTATGACCTGGCCATTACGCCCGACGGCCCGCGCGGCCCGCGTTATGTCGTCCAGGAAGGCGCCATGTCGCTGGCGCAAGTCACCGGCCTGCCGGTCGTGCCGGTGTCCTATCACTTGAGTTGGAAAATCCGTGCCAACAGTTGGGATCGTTTTCAAATTCCCCTGCCGTTTTCACGCTGTGAAATCACTGTCGGCCATTTCCTGCGCGTTCCCCGCGAAACCACCGATGCCGAACGCGAGGCATTGCGCCAGCAGCTCGAAGCTGACCTGGTCGCCATTTCGCGGGATTGAGATTCATTTACGATTTATGATTTGCGATTTAAGATTTAATTCCAGTGGCGTCGCCCTTCCGGGACTATCATCAATCATCAATCATAAATGATTGCGACATGATCGCCCGAGTCAGCCTTGAAATCGCGCTCCGCAAGGAATTTGATTATCTGATTCCGCCCGGATTAGCGGAACAAATCGAGGCCGGCAGCCGCGTGCAGGTGCCGTTTGGCGCGCGGAAGGTTTTTGGCACCGTCACCGCGCTCGTGGAGGAATCGGCCTTTGCGAAGCTCAAACCCATTCTGAAAGTCATCGGCGCACAATCGCTCGTCACGCCGAGGGTATTGAAACTGGCGCTCTGGATTGCCGATTACTACTGCTGCGCGCCGGAAATCGCGCTGAAATCCGTCCTGCCGGAAGCCGTGCGCAGGAAGGGGGAAGGCTGGAAGAAACAATTGTTCGTCCGCGCGCTGACGGTTGGCGGCGAATTTCCGAAGCTGCCGAAACGCCAGCAGGAAGTCTGGAACCTCATCGAGGAGCGGCGCGAATTGCCGCTGACGGAACTGGTCGAGCTGGCCGAAACCACGGCCGCCACCGTCCGCAAACTCGAAGACCGCGGTTTGGTGGAAGTCACTCCGGAAATTTCCGAACGCGATCCCTACGCGCACGAACATATTCTGCCGACGCAACCGCTGTCCTTGAATCCAGCGCAGGAAAAGGCGCTGGAAAGAATTAAAAGCCGGATGTCAGAAGCCAGAAGTCAGAAGCCAGAAACCGGAAGTCTGACCCCTGACCTCCGACCTCCGACTTCCGTCTTCCTCCTCCACGGCGTCACCGGCTCAGGAAAGACCGAGGTCTATCTCCAGGCGCTGGCGCACGCGCTCGAACAGGGCCAGGGCGCCATTGTGCTGGTGCCGGAAATTTCACTCACGCCACAGACCGTCGAACGATTCAAGGCGCGCTTCAGTTCCGGCAAACTCCAGACACTCGTCGCGGTTTTACATTCGCATCTCTCCGCCGGCGAACGGCACGACGAGTGGCACAAAATTCGCCAGGGTCGTGCCCGCATTGTCATTGGCGCGCGCTCGGCAATTTTCGCGCCGGTCGAGCCGCTGGGGCTGATCATTGTGGACGAGGAACACGAGCACACTTACAAGCAGGAGGAAGCGCCGCGTTATCACGCGCGCGACGTGGCCATTATGCGCGGCCAGATGGAAAATGCCGTCGTCGTCCTTGGCTCGGCCACACCGTCGCTCGAAAGTTATTACAACTGTCAAAAGGGCAAATACACGCTGCTCGAATTGCCTGAGCGTGTGGACAACCAGAAAATGCCGCATGTTCGCGTCGTGGACATGCGGCAGGCGGCCAGGGAAAAAGGGCCGCCGATTTTTTCGCCGCAGCTCAAGGAAGCCATCACGCAGCGCCTGGAAAAGCATGAGCAAACGATTTTGTTTTTGAACCGGCGTGGCTATTCAACGGCGTTGCAGTGCCCGAAGTGCGGATTCGTCGCGAACTGTCCGAATTGCAGTCTTGCGCTGACTTACCATCGTATCGAGCAAAAACTTTCCTGCCATATTTGCGGTCACAGCGAGAAAGTTCCGTCAGTTTGCCCGAATGAAAAATGTAAAAACCCGGCGATCCGCTTCGCCGGCACCGGCACGCAAAAGGTTGAGGAAACGCTGGCGAAACTTTTCCCGGGCGCCCGCGTCCGGCGCATGGACGCCGACACGATGAAACGCAAAGACGATTACCGGAAAACGCTCGGCGACTTTCGCGCCGGCAAGACCGACATCCTGGTCGGCACGCAGATGATTGCCAAAGGATTGCATTTCCCGAACGTAACGCTCGTGGGCATCATTTACGCCGATCTCGCGCTGCATCAGCCGGATTTTCGCGCCGGCGAGCGCACTTTCCAGCTCCTGACCCAGGTTGCCGGGCGCGCCGGCCGCGGCGATGTTGAGGGCGAAGTGGTTGTGCAGGCGTTCACGCCATTTCATCCGGCCATCCAATACGCGCGCCGCCACGATTTCACGGGTTTTTACGAACAGGAGGTCGAGTTCCGCGAACAATTGAAATACCCGCCCGTCAGCCGCGTGGCGCTGCTCACGCTCAAAGGCCGCAATGAAGACAAGGTGAGATTCTCCGCCGGGCATTTGAAGCGCGAACTGGAGAAAAATCTGACGAGTGAGGAACCCCTCTCCCGGCCTTCGGCCACCCTCTCCCCGCCGGGTGGGGAGAGGGCCGGGGCGAGCGGCGCGTTCAAGGATTTGGTTTTGTGCGGCCCGGCGCCGGCGCCTTTGTTACGCGCGGAACAATTTTACCGGTACCAAATCATGCTGCGCACCCGCGCGATGAGCAAACTCAGCCAGACACTGGCGAAAATCATTGAGACGCTGGCACTACCGGATGACGTGACGCTGGCCGTGGACATTGACCCGGTGAATTTGGGATGAAAGTATTCCACACCATCAGACCTTTCCCATAGTTTATGCCTCGAACCGCGAACATCCGTAACAGGTCACATTCCATCACGGTCACCCGCATCAATGCTCGAAGAGGGATTACCGTTTGCTGATTGCTTTTACACGACCACTGCTTGCGGAATAACTGTACGAGAAAACTGCAAGGTTTCATAATGGTTGATGAAGCGGTGGAAACTCAACTCCGGCTAAATGTTCTTCAACTTTCTCTGCCACAAATCGAAGTGATACAGTGCGACGACGACGAGGGAGTGGCCGATTTTTTCGTCGGCGACGAGTTTCGGAATTTCCGACACCGGCACGAGCCGCGTCACCAGATCTTCGCCGTGGTCCCACTCCACTTCGTGTTTCAACCGGCAATTGTCAATCAGCACGGTAAAGGTGTTGTTGCTCAAGATAGCCGGGTTGGACCAGATTTTGCCAAGCAGACGCGCGTTTTCACCCGCGTAGCCGGTTTCCTCGCGCAGTTCGCGCACAGCGGTTGCCACCGGGTCGGTTTCACCCGCATCCATCATGCCGCCGGGAATTTCCAATTCCACCGTGTTTGAGCCGTGCCGGAATTGCTCGACCATCACGAGCCTTTGGTCAGGCGTAACGGCGATGACGTTGACCCAGTTCACGCTGTCGAGGACGAAGAAGTCGTGTTCCTTGCCGGTGCGCGGCGAAATGCTCACGTCGGAGCGCAGCTTGAAGACGCGGAAATCGCCGAGGGGCGTCGAACGGACTTTTTTCCAGGGCCGGATCATTTACGATTTATGATTTACGATTTACGAGTGACGTCAACACAAACCGCTTCCGCGGCGAAGGGCAATCACAAATCATCAATCGTAAATCATAGATTCTTTGGCGCCGCCCAACCCTGGCGCATCAACGTCAGCAAATGCTCCAGAGCTGCTTCGTAGGGGCGGCCTTTTTGTTCAGCCAGCTGGCGGGCGCGTTTGTCCAATTGCGCGGCCATTTCGGCGGATTTTTCGGCAGGACAGCCGAGCGCAACCAGAGTTTTGGCCAGTTCAGAGATTTCCATAAAACTGTGGCAGTGGGCGTCAGTCCGCTCCAACTTTGGACAGAATTCAAAATGAGCCGACTCACGTCGGCTGCGACAAAATCATTTCCCGGCGTCGGCGGAAACGATGTTGATGCTGATGACACCAACCCGTTTCTGCGGCTTGCTCTGCTCGCCGGAACCGCCGGAGCCAACGGGCGTGTTGGCGATTTTCGCCAATACGTCATCGCCTTTGATCAACTTGCCGAACGCGGTGTATTGGCGGTCCAGAAACGAGGCGTCGCCGTCACAGATGAAAAACTGGCTGCCGGCGGAATCAGGGTTCGCACTGCGCGCCATGGAAATGACACCGCGCTGGTGCGAGCGGTCGTTGAACTCGGCCCTGATCTGGTAGCCCGGCCCGCCCGTGCCCCAACGATTTTCGGCAGCCGGATCCCGGGACAGCGGGTCCCCGCCTTGAATCATAAAGCCCTTGATGATGCGGTGAAAACAGGTGCCGTCGTAAAAACCTTTTTGGGCGAGGGTTTTGAAATTATCGACGGTCTTGGGCGCAACGTCGGGCCAAAATTCAATGAACATTTCGCCTTCGGTGGTGGTGATGTGGGCTAGTTCGCTCATAAATAATTATCGGATTGGGTCGTTCTTGGCGGGCAATTCCCTCGACACGATGGTTGCGGACTTGATGTAATCCAGGTTGGGAAAATCCTTTTTCAAGTAGGCGTTGCCTTCGCGTTGAATGCGCATTTGATCAGGTCCGTTACCAGCCGGAGCGCCTTCACCATACTCGCCATTGATTTTGTCCACCACGTTCATCCCTTCACTCACTTTGCCGAAGGGCGCGAACCCATCGCTGTCCAGACGGGTGTTGTCGCCAAAATTGATGAACAACTGCGTGGTACGCGTGTTGGGTCCGGCGGTGGCGAAGGTGATGGTGCCGCGCGTGTTGCTGCCCTTGACGGGATCATCGGGAATCGTCGCTGCGCGCCACTTCGCCGAGACGCTCGGGTCACCGTGGATGCCGAACTGGCACATGAAACCGGGGATCACCCGGAAAAAGGCGACGCCGGTGAAATAGCCGGAACGAACCAGGTTATAAAAACGGTCCGCGCCGTTGGGCGCAAGCGAGCGGGTGACCTCAATGGTGAATTTCCCCTTGGTGGTCTCGAATTGCACCTTGAACGTTGCGGGCGCCTTCGCGGTGAGTTTGGCCGGATCGGCAAAGCCCGGTGAAGCAGTCGAAGGCTTCTCCCTGGTTACCGCCGGCTTGGCATTTTCGGCTTTGGTCGCGACCACGGCGGCCAACAGGCCGAGCGCACAAAGTAAATTGATCATTTTCATGGCCGGTGAATTTTCCACGCGCGCGCCAAAAAGTCACGCCCGGAATTCACTCTATTTCATCGAGCGGGTGATGAGACTGCCGCGACCGCGCCTGCGGGAACGGACCAGGGCGACGATGATTACCACGACCGCCACCGCCAACAGCACCGCGCCAATAGCCAGCGCGCCGTTGCGGCTCAGCCCGGAATTTTCCCCCGATGACGCCTGGGCGTTGGTCCGTGATTCTGCCATTATTGACGGCGGCGCATTCGTTGGGCTTGCGTTTGTGGGAGTTGACCGCGCTTCGGCCGGGGGCGGAATCGATTCCATCTTGACCGGTGGTGAATTGGACAGCACCGAACTGGCCGGGATGGGAGGAAGCAGGGTGGTAACGACATTGGTGCCCACAATCACGAGCGGCGGCGCCGTGACGACCGGTACTGGAGGTGGCGGCGGCGGCGGCGGATTGGTTTCAGCCGGTGCGATGGGTTGAGGTGGCTGGGGCAAAGGAGGGAATTCCGGGAAATTCACTCCAATCGCCGAGGAATTCACGGTATAACCGATGTATTGGCCAAACTGCGCCCGCAGAACCACAATGAATGCCTCGCCTGCCTTTTTCAACGCACTCTCGTTTTGTTTGAAAGTGGAATTGATCGCGTTGTCATACGGCGTCCCCTTGATGACTTCATTGCCGTCGCAGAAAATCAGCACGGTCAGCCGTTCCGACTTTTGCACCAGGCCATTGACCTCCGGCATCAGCACGTCAAAGCGCGCGCTCCTCGAGTAGTGCTGGAGCCTGACACAGTTGGTGATGTTGGACGCAATCACCGCCGCGTTTTGCGGCAGCCAGCTTTGCAGCGGAAGTTCCCCCAGGCGCAATTTGCGGCCAAACGTCCACACGCCGATAGTGTCGCCCGACTGCAATTGCCCGTTCATCATGGAAAAAAACAAACGTTCCACCGCGTATTGAGTCGCCGGCACGCGCGCTTTCATCGCCGCCGACGTGTCGAAGACAAGCAGAAACCGGCTGTCCACCCTGCTTGCCGCCGGTTGCGCCGGCAGCGTCGAGGTCAGCAGAATCCCGGCGCCGGAGATGGCGATGATTCGCGCGCACAGGGCAAACCGGTGTGGAAATCTCGGACTGTTCATAGGCTCTTGTTTTTATGTGGGCGGCTGAAACGATTTCCTTCCGCCCGGTTGTGGTTTCGCAATTCGCCCCGCAATTCCATCAGCGCACTCTCAATCCTGCGAATGAAGTTCGCACAGCCCGCCGTCAGGCCGCCCATGCCCGTAATCGTGTCGCGTTCGGCGCGGTCGTCGGTCACCACGAGCACTTCGCCATAGGCCTGAAACCGATGCGCCGCGCGTTCAATCATTTGATCGGCCGTCTGCCCCGCGCGCGAAAATAAAACCTCCACCGGCGTGCTGGATTCCTTTGGCGGAACCTCCGGCGGCGCGCCGGCGCCGTCAAAAAAGATCGTAACCGGCTCACCGGTGGCGTCAGGATAACGCGTCAGGACATAAATCAGTTCGGCGCGCGCGCGCGCCGAATGGCGCGGCTGGCCCGGAGCGAGTTCCGGCCAGTGATGCAACAGATT
>JAJXYT010000006.1 GCA_021780375.1 bacterium
GCGCGCGAACATCCCGTCCAGGCCGATCTGGTGATTCCCGTGCCGGACAGCGGGGTGGTCGCGGCGATCGGTTATTCGGAGCAGTCCGGCATCCCGTTCGAGATGGCGTTCATCCGCAATCACTACGTCGGCCGCAGCTTCCTCCAGCCGTCCCAACTCATCCGCGATTTCGACGTGCGCGTGAAGTTGAACCTGATTGCCTCGCTGGTGAAAGACAAGCGGGTCGTGATTGTGGATGATTCCATCGTCCGCGGCACGACTTGCAAGGCGCGCGTGAAGACGCTCAAGGAGGCCGGCGCCAAAGAGGTGCACGTGCTGGTAAGTTGTCCGCCGCATCGAAACCCGTGCGTCTATGGCATTGATTTTCCCGACCGCAGCAAGTTGATGGCCGCGAACCACAGCGTGGACGAAATCCGCAAATACCTGAACGCCGATTCGTTGTATTATCTGTCGCAGGCCGGCATGGTTCAGGCCACCGGGTTGCCGAAGGAAGGATTCTGCATGGCCTGTTACGACGGCAATTATCCCGTGCCGTACGATCCGGTGCTGGACAAGCACATCATCGAGCACCGCCGCCGTCACGCGCAAACGCTCGGCGAAGCGGTGGAGAAGGACAACGAACAGTTCAAATTGCTGCAGCTTTAACTTTGACGTCCGACAGCTTGTTTTCGAAAAAATTCCAAGGGAGTTACCGGGCGCCAACCGTTGCTCCTGTAGATTTCCAGACTTTGTTGTGATTTGGAGATCAATTCAGGATTCCGGCTTGAGTAAGCCCCCAGGATAACGCATCTTAAACATCATGCACCCGTCGTTTCACAGAGCCACTTTTGACGTGTGGTTCTTCGGGGTCGCCATTCTCGCCCTCTTCTCAATTTGCGTTCCGGTGTCGGTTCATGCCCAGGGCACGTATCCGAAAATCGAGGCGTCGTTCACGGTGAACACGCCGATTGCGGATCCGTTTGACTACAGCAATGACGTGCGGGTGCTGATAGTCCAGCCGGATGCGAGCACGATTTCCCTGCCCGCCTTTTTTGACGGCGGTGCCACCTGGCGCGTGCGTCACACGCCCACCACGGCCGGAGTTTACCGCATCAGCAACATCACGTTGAATGGTTCGCCGCTGTCGTTCAGCAATTTGTCGCCGGCTTCCTGGACGGTGACCGGCTTTCCGACCAGCCCGGGTTTTGTGCGCGTGGATCCCGCCAACCCGCGCCGCTTCATCACCAGCAATGGCCGGCGGTATTTTCCCGTGGGCCAGGATGTCGCCTGGGGTTACAGCAATAGTCCCAGCGCCGATTACCGGGTCACGACCATCTTCCCCAAAATGGGCGCAGCCCACGAGAACTGGTCGCGGGTGTGGATGACGCATTTCTATGATTGGCAAGGCTTGGGGCTGAACCTGGACTGGCCCAAGGTCAACAACACCTTTGGCCAGTTGAGCCTGAACAACGCGCGAAACTGGGACGCCATTGTTGCCGCCGCGGATCAAGCCGGTATCCATTTCCAGATGACCTTGCAGCATCACGGACAGTATTCGAGCACCAACGGCAGCGACGTCAACCCGAACTGGGAACAGAACCCCTACAACGTCGCCAACGGTGGGTTTCTCTCCAACGCGACCAATTTTTTCACCGACGCAACGGCCAAGGCATTGACCAAACGCAAGCTTCGGTACATCGTGGCGCGCTGGGGCTATTCGCCCGCAATCATGGCTTTTGAGTTGTTCAATGAGGTCCAATTCACAGATGCCGCCTACGCAAACCAATGGAGCAATATCGAGGCCTGGCACAATGAGATGGCCCAGTTCATCCGCACGAACGACGTTTATCATCATTTGATAACGAGCAGTTCAGACCTCACCAAACCCATCTGGGACCAGACGGATTACTATCAACACCACGATTATCCGTCCGACTTGATAACCGGAATTCGTGACGCCCAGGATATCAGTGCGTCACAGCCAGTCGCGCCGGATTTTAGTGGCGAGTGTGGTATAGATTTCACACCGCACGTGGGGGTCAGCCCGCCCGTTTGGGCCGGACTGATGGCCGGGCAATCCGGCGGCGCCCAACCGTGGTGGTGGGACACCATTGACACGAACAATGACTATTATTTGATTCAAGCCGCGGCTGATTTTGTTGCCGTGTCCGGTTTGGCCGATGAAGACGCTCTGACCAAATCCACTCCACTGGTGACGGGCGGTGCGACTGGTCCGCTCACATTCGCCTTTGGCGGAGGATTCAGCCCCGCAACACAGGACACCTTTACGGTCGGAACTTCTGCGCCGGACGGAGCTGGCGCGGCGCCACCTTATTTACAAAGCCAGAATGGCCATCCGGGATGGACCCCGAACGGTTACACCTTTCTGGTCAACTATCCGGTGACCGGAACTTTTTCCGTTCAAATCGTTCAAATCGCCGCGTGTGGAGCCACACTGCAAATTATTCTCGACGGAGTGACGAAGACAAATATCGCTTTTCCCAGCAACGCGAATTGCGGCGGCAATTACAACGGCACAACCACAAACGTGACGTTCTCAATCAATGTTCCAACCGGCTCGCACTCGGTTAAGCTTTTCGATTCCGGGCAGGACTGGCTTCTGCTGGGCAGCATTACCCTTAACCCTTATGTGTCCGGGCTGGGCGCCTATGCGATTGGCACCAACAACTGGCAGGCGCTCTGGCTATGGAACCGCACCAACGTCTTCGCGGCCACTCCAGGGCCGAGTATCACAGGGACCGTGGTTGTCGCCGGCCTGGATCCCGGCACTTATTCCGGCACCTGGTGGGATACGTTCGGGGCCGGCGCGCTCAGCAATTTCACTTTTACCGTCACCGGCAGTAATGTGCCCGTGACGCTGGCCACGCCGCCGATTTTGCGGTCCGTGGCGCTGTATGTCGGGATTCCGGCGCAAGCGGGAATTATCGCTCCCAATCTGAACCAATCCGCGGTCTCCAACGCGCCGTCCTTCAATGTCCCATTAGTGATAACCAACGGTGGTGGCTTGCCCTTGGCCTATTCACTCTCTTCCACCAGCGCGATTCCGGCCTGGTTGAGTTTTTCTTCCACCAACGGATACGTGTCGAAGTCGAGCGCCCTGACAGTCTATCTGGCTTTTAATCCGGCGGGGCTTGCGCCCGGCACTTACACCTTCACGCTCTTCGTCACTACCAGTGATCCGCTGCAGCCGGTCACCCCGTTCCCCATTTCATTCACGGTTTCCCCGGGCACACCCGCGCCGCCTCGTTTGTCCGTTTTGTCCAGCTCTGTCAGCCAGTTCGTGATTCAACTGCGGGGCGACACCAATGTTTTCTACGTGGTCCAGACCTCCCCGGATCTCCAGACCTGGGTTCCGGTCTCCACCAACACGCTCCCGGATGGGGTTTTGAATATCACCAATCCGATCCTGCCGGGCGCCTCCCAACAATTCTGGCGCGCCCTCTGGCAGCCGTGATTTCCGGTACAAGAGGGCTCACCGCTGCCGAATTTTTGATTCACAAATTCCGCCGGTCTGGTTAAAGCTTGGGCAGGTTTGGGTGAAACAATCCGGCGCTGGAGGTCAATTTGAAGGAATTTATGCAGAAAGTGATCGGGGTCATTTGTCTCGTCGTCGGCCTGTTGCTGCTGTTGCAGGGGCACGACGTGGCCAATTCGATTGGCTCGCAATTCACCAAGGCGTTTACCGGCGAGCCGCTGGGCCAGGCCACCCACTACTATGTAGCCGGCGTCGCGGTGGGATTATTCGGCGCGTTTTTGATTTTTTGGAGGTGGAAATAAAAGTCAATTTCCCGCCACTTCCTGGGGCCCGTTGCCGCCGTTGACCAGAAAGAGGACGGCCATGCGCACCGCCAGGCCGTTGGTCACCTGCTCCAGAACCAGCGACCGGCTTGAGTCGGCGATGTCGCTGTCAATCTCCACCCCGCGGTTGATCGGGCCGGGATGCATGATGAGCGCATCGGGTTTCGCCTTCGCCAGACGCGCCCGGTTGAGGCCGAAAAGCGGGATGTATTCGTTGATGCTCGGGAACATGGTCTTGCGCTGGCGCTCGTGCTGGATCCGCAGCAGGTTGATGATGTCCGCGTCGCGGATCGCCTCGTCCACGTCGTAGGTCACGCGACAACCCATTTGCTCGAAGGTTTTCGGCACCAGCGTGGCCGGACCGCACAGGGTCACCGTCGCCCCCAGTTTCCGCAGCGCCCAGATGTTGGAGCGGGCCACGCGGCTGTACAGAATGTCGCCCAGAATGGTGATGTTCAGTCCGGCGATTTTCCCCTTGTGCTCGCGAATGGTGAACACGTCCAGCAACGCCTGCGTGGGATGTTCGTGCGCGCCATCGCCGGCGTTGATGACGTGGACGTCGAGTACGCGCGCCAGAAAATGCGGCGCGCCGCTCGCGCTGTGGCGGATGACGATAAAGTCGGCATTGAGCGCTTCGAGATTGCGCGCGGTGTCCTTGAGGGTTTCGCCCTTCTTGAAGGACGACGCCTCGGTGGAAAAGTTGATGACGTCGGCGGACAACCGCTGTTCGGCCAGCTCAAAGCTGATGCGCGTCCGCGTGGACGGTTCAACGAACAAATTGATCACCGTCTTGCCGCGCAGCGCGGGGACCTTTTTGATGGCGCGTTCGCCGACCGCCTTGAACGCCCGCGCCGTGTCGAGCACGGTGACGATTTCGTCCGGCGTGAGCGATTCAATGTCGAGCAAATGTTTGCGGGCCCAAGTCATTTCAACCTTTCCAGCACGACTTCGTCCACGCCGTCGTTTTCGACCAGGCGCACCCGGATTTTTTCATTGTCGGCCGTGGGCACATTTTTGCCGACAAAATCCGCCTTGATCGGCAGTTCGCGATGGCCGCGGTCAATTACCACCGCCAGTTGGATTTTTTTGGGCCGGCCAAAATCGTTGAGGGCATCCATGGCGGCGCGCGTGGTGCGGCCGCTGAACAACACATCGTCCACCAGCACGACCGTTTTGCCGGTCACGTCAAACGGAATGACGGTGGGATGGATTTTCGGGGCGGCGCGCCGGTCCAGATCGTCACGATGCATGGCCACGTCCAGAATGCCGACCGGGACGGGCTGGGACCAGATTTCCGAAAGGATTTTGCCCAGCCGCCTGGCCAGATGGTCGCCGCCCACGGGAATGCCGGCCAGGACGACCTCCGCGCTGTTTTCATTGCGCTCGACAATTTCATGCGCGATGCGGGTGAGCGCGCGTTGCATCGCAGCGGCGTCGAGGATGACGTTGGATTCAGCCATAAACCAAAATCAAACCGTCTTTGTGCAAAACGGTAGTCTGTCTTCCGGTGAAAGAAATAAAAAATGCGAACCTCTCCGCCGGGCGGAGCTGATTCGCGGTGCGCAATATGCGTTCATGATTTCCTTGGCAACCTCACCGGGCCGCCTTAAAGGAACCTTTTTCAATTGTGTCAGCGGCTGGCGGTTTGGCGGGCCCGGCGCCAGTTCGCCCGGTGCTTGATGATCCAATCCGTCAACGCCCGTTCAAATCCGATGTCATGCCCGGCCTTTTCCGACTCAATCCACTTGTGCTTGAGAATTTCCTCGCGCTCGGCTTGGAACTCGCGATAAAGCGAGGAATTCTTCAGCAAATCGTCCGCTGGAGATGCAGCTTTCATAGCGATCGACATAGAAAATGTGACGCAAAACTAGGGCTTTTCAACCGGATTGCAATAAAAATTTTGCCCGGAAATCGCAACCATCGGAGGGTGAACAGTTTGTGCAACATTGTTTATTCCAACTGCTTGCGTAGAGACGCTGCAATTTTGGCGAAGGCTGCCGCCGCCGGGCCATCCGGGGCCGACACCACCACCGGCACGCCTTGGTCGCCGCCTGCGCGGATTTCCGTGAAAATCGGCACCTCGCCGAGGAACGGAAGGTTTTGCCGTCCTGCCTCGGTTTGGCCGCCACCATGGCCGAAAATTTCCACCCGTTCACCATTCGGTGCGGTGAAATAACTCATATTTTCGACGATGCCCAGAATCGGCACGTTCACTTTGTTGAACATGGCAATGCCTTTGCGCACAACGCCCAGCGACGCCTCCTGCGGCGTGGTCACGATGACACCGCCATCGAGCGGCACGGTCTGACAGAGCGACAATTGCGCGTCGCCCGTGCCCGGCGGCAAATCCACGAGCAGGAAATCCAGTTCACCCCATTCCACCGCCATCAGAAATTGCTGGATGGTCTTGGTAATCATCGGCCCGCGCCAGATCACCGGCTGCTCATCCGTCAGCAGCAGCCCGATGCTCATGACCTTCACGCCATGCCCCACCGGCGGAACCAGCTGCTCCTGCGGGCTGATGGTCGGGCGTTCGTGAACGCCCATCATCAAAGGAACGCTCGGCCCGTAAATGTCGCAATCCAGCAACCCCACCCTGGCGCCGAGACGTTTGAGCGCGCAGGCGAGGTTGACCGACACCGTGGATTTGCCGACGCCACCCTTGCCGCTGGCGATGGCAACGACGCGCTGGACGCCCGGCACGCGGTTTTGATTCGCAAACGGATTGGATGGCCCGGCCTGGCCGGCGGCAGGCTGCCGCACTTCGACCTGGACGTGATTCACGCCCGGCAACGCCTTCAACACGCGCTCGGATTCCTCCTTGATTTGTTGCGCGGCGGCGGGATTGGCCGAAGTGAGTTGCAGCAAAACACTCACCGCGCCGTGGACGGCGGAAATTTCCTTTACCAGCCCGAACGAGACGATATCGCGCGAAAAGCCGGGGTATTTGACGGCCTGCAACGCGTTTTGAATTTCTGCTTGCGAGAGCATGTCCCACCAAATTGCCAGTTTTACGCCCGAAAACAAGTTCGCAGGACGCAAAGAGTGTCCTGGTAGGGGAGTTCAAGCGTTAGCCTGCCTTGGACATGCAGGCGGAAGCCTGAACTCCAACAAATCAGTCGCGCTCCAGACTTGCGCGGTGGTGCAGGGCATGGAAGATTGACGGTCTGATTTTTGCAATGGACACTGCATTATGACGCAAACGACACCCAAGGCATCGGCAAAAGGCGCCGAACCGTTTCTGGAAAAGTTCCGCCATTTCGAGCTGGAACCGCAACCGCCCGCCTGGCTGTTGCCGTTCCGCAAGGCCGGCATGACACGGTTTTCCGAGCTCGGTTTTCCTACCGTTCACGACGAAGACTGGCGTTTCACAAACGTGGCGCCGCTGGCCCGGTTGCCGTTCAAGCCGATGCCGGGACCGGCAGACGGCGGCGGCGCCAAGGCCGCACTGGAGAAATACGTCTTTGCACATTTGCCGGGTTCACGGCTGGTTTTTGTAAACGGTCATTTCAATGCCGCGCTGTCGGCCGTGCCCCGGCTGCCGCAGGGCGTGAAAGTCGCCAGCCTCGCCGCCGCCCTGGCGGCGGATTCCGGGTTCATGGAAAAGCAACTCGGCCGGTTTGCGTTGACGGAGGGCAATTCGTTCGCCGCATTGAACCAGGCGTTTTTCCTCGACGGCGGCTATGTCCACATTCCCGCCCACCAGTCCGTGGCCGAGCCCATTCAACTTATTTTCATTTCCACCGCGACACACACCGGTGACACGATCCAGCCGCGCAACCTCATCGTGGCCGAGGCCGGCAGCAAGGCAACGGTCATCGAAAGCTACCTGGCCGCGGATGACGCCGCGTACTTTACCAACGCCGTCACGGAGATTGTCGCCGGCGACAACGCGGCGCTGGAGCACTTGAAATTCCAGGACGAGGCGCCGGACGCATTTCATCTGGCGACCCTTTTCGGGAACTTCGGTCGGGCCAGCCACGTCCAGGTCCATTCGTTCGCGCTGGGCGCAAAATTGTCGCGCAACAACATCCGCGCCAGGCTCGCCGGTGAAGGTTTGGAATGCATTTTAAACGGCCTTTACCTCACGCGCGGCGAACAGCTGGCCGATCACCACATGATTGTCGAACACGCGCAACCGCATTGCGCCAGCCACGAGTATTTCAACGGCATCCTCGATGACAAGTCCAGGGGCGTTTTCCACGGGCGGATCTACGTTCATCCCGCCGCGCAAAAAACCGACGCGAAACAGACGAACAAGAATCTGTTGCTCTCCGACGACGCCACCGCCGACACCAAACCGCAGCTCGAAATTTATGCGGACGACGTGAAATGCACGCACGGCGCCACCGTCGGCCAGTTGAACGACGAATCCATTTTTTATCTGCGTTCGCGCGGCCTGGGCAAGGACACCGCGCGGCGGATGCTGATTCACGCCTTCGCCGGCGAAATCATCGCGCGGGTGAAGCACGACGCCGTGCGCGAGGAATTGGACAAGGTCATCTGGGACCGGCTGGAGGCCAACCCGCATCTGGCGGGAAAATAAGGCAGGGACGGTGCGCTGCGCTGTCCGGACGCCGCAGCGCGGCGTCCCTACCGCGAATAATATGTTCGACGAACTGAACGATCTTTATCAGCAGGTCATTCTGGACCACTGCAAGCAGCCGCGGAATTTCCATGAAATGCCCGCGGCGACCCGCTCGGCCCAGGGCCATAATCCGCTCTGTGGCGACCAGTTGAAGCTCTTTCTGGCGCTGGACGGCGACACCATCGGAGACATCAGCTTCGTCGGTTCCGGCTGCTGCATTTCCAAGGCCTCGGCGTCGCTGCTCACGGAATTTGCCAAGGGCAAAACGAAGGCGGACGTGGAAAAGATGTTCGCGCGGGTCCATGAGATGGTCACGACCGGCAATGTCCAGGGCGACGTGGGCAAACTGGCGGTGTTCGCCGGCGTGCATAAATTCCCCGCACGCGTCAAATGCGCCATCCTCGCGTGGCACGCCGTGATGGCCGCGCTGAAAGGCGACGCCAAGCCAGTCACGACGGAATCGGAAAGCTAAATGCAAAAGATCAGCAGAATTGAATTTGCTGTACCTTGGACTTACTGGCTTTGCGTCAGTATGCTCTTAGTGATGTCCGGAGTTTCGTTTTTGACGTCGTTCAGCGAAGACAGACGAACTCGTGGCGTTGGAATTTCGACGGGCGTTATATTTTTAATTTTTGGCGTGGGTGGCCTTCTCTGGCCAGTTCTTCGAAAAAAGGAACCCAAAGCAATCCAAGCTGAATTTGTTCATTTATTTGACATGCACTGCGAGGCGATCCTTTTCCCAATGTCGCGCGTCAAGCAGTTCATTATACTTGGTGCCGCAATTTCGTTGTCGGTTGGAATTGGCACATTGCTCTTTTTTGCTGACAACAATGATAACCGGGTAAGAGGGCTAATTGCCCTCGCATTTTATGTTTGCGTCTTTGTTGTTGGATTAAGGTCTTTGCACAAGGGAAAAAAAGGTCTCTTTCTTGTTCCGAGTGGAATTATCTGGAACGAGATGTTCCGCGCGCCTTGTTTCATCCCGTGGGAAAGTATTAGCCAATCAGCTTTATTCTTGAAGAAAGAGAAGAACGCGTTAAGACCAATTTGGACTTTCGGTTTGAATGTCTCTGACCCAGCATTGTTTAGGACAAGTAAATGGAGTCGAAAAAAGTTTTTGGAGTCCAAGATTCGGAATGGCTGGTATTTTTATTTTTTCCAAGAAACCATTGTGTTTCCGCTGGAAGCAGTCGTGAAGACGGTTCAATTTTATTGCCAGCACCCTGAAAGCCGTAATGAGATTGGGACTACGAGTTCGTTGACTAGAATTCACGCATTTGAAGAAACGGTAATTTAGTGGATTATATCTCTATGCAAAATAACGAACCGAAAACTTTGACTCGCGATGTTGAGGCGGCCGTGGTGCCCGTCGGCACGAAGGTCACGCTGCAAAAAGGCGAACAGGCCCACATCACCCAATCGCTCGGCGGCAGTTACACCGTCGTCGTCAACGGCAACATGTTTCGCATCGAGGCCAAGGACGCCGACGCGCTGGGTGTGCAGGTGGAAACCAAATCGGTGGCGGCGCCGGCCGGGCCCATCACCCAGGAGCAGTTGGAAAAGCAGGTCTGGGAGGCGCTTAAGACGTGTTATGATCCGGAAATTCCCGTCAACATCGTGGACCTCGGCCTGATTTACGATTGCCATCTGACGCCCGCCGGCGAAAACAGTTTCAAGGCGGACGTGAAAATGACGCTGACCGCGCCCGGCTGCGGCATGGGGCCGATGCTGGCGCAGGACGTGCAAAACAAATTGTTGAACCTCGAACCGATTGACGAGGCGAACGTCGAACTCGTCTGGGACCCGCCGTGGAACCAGGGCATGATGACCGAGGTGGCCAAGCTGCAACTCGGTTTGATGTGATTTCAACCACGGATGGACACGGATTAACACGGATGAATTATGCCTTTTATCTGTGTCCATCTGTGTTTATGGGTGGCTAAAATTTTTAGATGAGTGATACGAAGACAATTGACTGGGCTGCGCTGCGAAAGGATTTCCCCATCCTCGACCAGCAGGTCCACGGCAAGCCGCTGATTTATTTCGACAACGCCGCCACGTCGCAGAAACCCCGAGCGGTGATTGAAGCGTTGGAGCATTACTACGAGCATGACAACGCCAATGTCCACCGCGGCATCCACGAATTGAGCAACCGCGCCACATCAGCTTACGAAGCGGCGCGGGCGCGTGCCGCCAAATTCATCAATGCGAGAAGTGCCGAAGAAATCGTCTTCACGCGGGGCACGACTGAAGGCATCAACCTCGTCGCCAGTTCCTGGGGCGCAAAAAATCTCAAGGCCGGTGACGTGATTCTGCTCACGGAAATGGAGCACCACAGCAACCTCGTGCCGTGGCAAATGCTCGCCCAGCGCACCGGCGCCAAACTTGCCTACGTGCCCATCACCGGCGATGAAGGCGTTCTCGATTTGTCCCAACTCGATTCATTGCTGACCAGGCAGGTGAAGATGTTTTCGATGGTTCACATCTCGAATTCGCTGGGGACGGTGAATCCGGTGGCCGACCTTTGCGCCCGGGCGCGCCAGCTCGGCATCACGACGCTCGTGGACGGCGCGCAGAGCGCCGGGCACATGCCCGTGGACGTGCAGGCCATCGGCTGTGATTTCTTCGCGTTCTCCGGGCACAAAATTTGCGGGCCGACCGGCATTGGCGTGTTGTGGGGACGGCAGGAACTGCTCGATGCCATGCCGCCGTATCAAGGCGGCGGTGAAATGATTTTGTCGGTGGAATACCAGAAGACCGAGTTCAAAAAAGCCCCGCACCGCTTCGAGGCCGGCACGCCGGACATCTCCGGGCCTATCGGCCTGCATGTGGCGATGGATTACCTCGACAACATCGGGCGCGCGAACATCTGGAAACATGACCAGGAACTTGCGCATTACACCTACGAAAAGCTGGCCGCGATCAAAGACATCCGCTTGTTCGGCCCAAAACGAGATCGTGGCGGCCTCGTGAGTTTTTTGCTGAAGGACGTTCACGCGCATGACGTGGTGACGCTGGCGGATCAGGCGGGCGTGGCCCTGCGCGGCGGCCACCACTGCACGCAACCGCTCATGCACAAGCTCGGCGTGGAATCCACCGCCCGCGCCAGTTTTTACTTTTACAACACCAAAACCGAGGTGGACCGGTGTGTGGAAGTGGTGAGGGAAATTCAGAAATTTTTTGGCGAGTAACCGAGCGATGGGAACGCCAGATGGCGTGCCAGGGCGGTCCGGCTTGTTCCGAACTTGGCGACCGACCAGAGCAAGTTTGCAAACAATTCGTTGGCAAAATACAAACTTGCTTGGAATGGCACGTCTCAACTTGGCAGCCACTTGAATCTGAATTTCAACGCTTGGGATTTTTATGGGCTGCCTATCTTGAATCCACTCCACAGGAAACGGGGGCACCGCCGCGCTGGCGGAACTGGTTGTGAACGGCCTGTTCGACGCGCACAAGTTCTTCGGCGGTTAGTTTTGGCAGAACGGCCTCGATTTCAGCAATCGTGCTCACGCCGGCAAGATGATCGCCAACGAATCCAGCGTCAACGTGCCTTATTTCCGTCCCGCGGCCTGAATAAACGGCTGCAGTTCCTTCATCAATTGGGCGAACCGGTCGAGCGACAATTGTTGCGCGCCGTCACTCCAGGCTTCGGCCGGGTTGGGGTGCACTTCAATCAACAGCGCGTCCGCGCCCATGGCCACCGCGCCTTGGCACAGCGTCGTCACCAGGTCGGCGCGCCCGGCACCCTGGCTCGGGTCAATCACGACCGGGCAATGCGACTCGCGCTTGATGATGGGAACGGCAGAAAGGTCAAGCGTGTTGCGCGTGTAGGTCTCGAACGTGCGGATGCCGCGTTCGCAAAACATGAGATTCGGATTTTCATGGGCAAGAACATACTCCCCCGCCAGCAGCCATTCCTCGATTTTCATCGAGAGACCGCGTTTGAGCAGAACGGGCTTCCCGGTCCCGGCGGCGGCGATGAGGAGTTGGAAGTTCTGCGCATTGCGGGCGCCAATCTGAATGATGTCCGCGTATTCGGCCACCAGTGCGGCGTGGTTTTCGGAAAGCAGTTCCGTGATGACCGCCAGCCCGGTAACACGCCGCGCCTTGGCGAGCAACTTCAAGCCTTTCTCGCCCAATCCCTGGAATTCATACGGCGACGTGCGGGGCTTGAAGGCACCACCCCGCAGGATGGTTGCTCCGGCGGCCTTTACCGCTTCGGCGGTCCGGAGCAGTTGGTCTTCGCTTTCCACGGAGCAAGGCCCGGCCATGACATGAAGTTTTTTGCCGCCGATGACGTGCTCGCGGACGCGAATGGTGGAGTTGGCCGGGTGCGCTTCACGGCTGACCAGTTTGTAGCGCTTTTGAATGGGCGTGACGCTCTCAACCGCTTGCGGGAACTGCGCCAGCAACGTTTCCAGGTTGGCGTGGGTGAGTTCGTCACCGATGGCGCCGATCACAGTGCGCGCCACGCCGCGCATGACGTGCGTGGCATAGCCGAGCTTGCGGATTTCGCGGAGGACGGCATGTTCCTCCTTCCGCGAAATCCGGGGTTTCAATACGATGATCATGGGTTGTTTTCAGGTTGGCCGCCGTTTGCCAAAACAAAAACGCCGCAGGCGTCTGGCAACCTGCGGCGATTTGTTTTGTTAAAATAGTTCTATCGCAGCCGCAAGCGCGCGCGCGTCAGCCAAAACCGATAAAAGAAAAACCGGCTGCTGCTTGCGTGGTTCGCTTGCGTGCTGTTCACGATTTCAAGATAACAGAAAGCCTTCTGCCGTCAAGCTCCTGAAATCTGCGGAAACGAGTCAATTTGACGAGCGTTGGGAGTCCCGGCCCTCACACGGACGCGTAAACGCGGAACTCCAAGCTAAAGCGACGCGCCACCAAATCCACCGGTCCGATTCCTTTTCGACGAGGGAAACCCTTCAGGTTAAATTCCAGCCATGACCGTGGGAGTTGATATTCAACCACAATTGCCCACGTCCGAGGTGCTGGAGGTCTTTCCCGGCAGCACAGCAGGCGTTGTTCCAAAGCACCTCACCCCGACGCTCTCCCCAACGCGGAGAGGGAGAAAACTCGAAGGGTGCAGCAGTTGCGTCACTGGAACGTTGCCGAACAGGTGCCGGCCAGACTCATGAACTAGTGGCCGGCCTCGCCGCGGCGAGGGAAAATCTCACGAAGCTATTGGTGCGCCGGGAGGAGTGGGAGGCGATGCGGGAGGCTTGGACTTCGTCATCGGTTGGTTGATCCGGCGCCCCTTCAGTTCGGCGTAAATGGATTGAGCCAGGCCGGATTTCCTGAACCCGATCGGTTTCGCTCCCTGGACGCCGAAAAATTTCTCCAGGTCCGCCGCCACATAACACTGAACCACCGGGTAATGCGCGAAATCCCTCAGAATTTCCGCGCGGCTGCGTTCCGGGAGGTCGCAGGTGATCAAGACGAAGTGCAGCTTGCCCTTGTTGCGGCGCAAGGTCTCGTGGCCCACCAGCAGATTGCGTGAGCGCAACACGAACGGAAACAGGCGTTCCACCGGTTTGGCCTGGGCGGGCTTTTTCATCGCCGGACGTTAGCCCGGACGCGGTCGCCGCGGAAGCCTGTTCATTGCGCAAGAAGAGAAGGCGTTGGCATTTTGCCGCATTGAGGTATCTTGGATACACATGGATGACCTGCAGACTTTCCTGAGCATCTGCCTCGGCATCGGTTTGAGCGCGGCGTGCGGTTTCCGCATTTTTGTGCCGTTGCTTTGTCTGAGCATCGCGTCGCTGACCGGATATGTGCAGCTCGACAGTTCTTTCGCCTGGATTGGAACCACCCCGGCCTTGATTGCTTTTGCGGTCGCCACGGTGGTTGAAATCGGCGCTTATTACATTCCGTTGGTGGACAACTTCCTGGATGCCATCGCCGTCCCGGTGGCGGGTGCGGCGGGCATTTGTGTGGCGGCCCTGGTGATGACCAATGTGGACCCGTTCTGGCGCTGGACCCTGGCCATCATCGCCGGGGGCGGCATGGCCACGTCCACTCAACTGGCCACGACGAAATTACGGATGCTCTCCACCACGACGACAGCGGGTTTGGGAAATCCCGTTCTGGCGACCATTGAAGCGATTGTTGCTGCCATTTTGTCAGGTGTCGCGGTGTTGTGGCCGGTGGCCGCGTTGATTCTGGCGCTCGTGCTGTTCGTGGCGTGCTGGCTGATCATCTATGCCATCGGCAAACGGCTGCTGCGTCTTTTCCGGCGGAACACGCCCGCAACCGCCGCTCCCTCTTCGCGCTGACCAGCCATGCAGGCCGAAGGAAATGGGGCGGGTGCCGTTGAGGCGGAGCAATCCGTAACCGCGCACCCAACAAGCCAACGTATGCCAGGATTGGGGAGTGGTACGGTTTGGTGGGGCGAAGCTGCGGACGAGCCGCCGTCGCTTCGCTCTGGCGCGTTGGGTCCGGCTCGCAAGTACGCTCGCCCCGCCAAAAGCAGCAAAATGCGCCATTATCCAGGATTGGTGAAGGTGGACAGACCGGCATTTTGCGGGCAAAATTGGTGACCGATTGTGATCACCGAATCGAACATCCAACCGCAATCACCGATGAGCGCCGTGCTGGAAATTTTTCCCGGCGCGCAGCGGGCGTTGTTCCGGCGGTATCACATTGGCGGGTGCAGCAGTTGCGGGTTCCAACCGGACGAAACCCTGGCGCAGGTCTGCGCGCGCAATGGCAATCTGGACGTGGCCGAAGTGCTGGCGCAGATCCGGTCCAGCCACGAACAGGACGCGAAAATCTTGATTTCACCCGGGGAACTCGCCGAACTTTTGCAGCAGGACAAATCGGTGAAGCTGGTGGACGTTCGTTCGCGCGAGGAATTCGACGCGGTGCGTATCGAAGGCTCGGTTCTGCTTTCGCAGGACGTGATGCGGGAACTCATGGCGAGCGGTTCGAACCCAAACCCGATTGTCGTTGTGGATCATCAAGGCAAAAATGGTTTGGACGCGGCGGCGTATTTCGTGGGGCACGGTTTGCAGAACGTGCGTTGCCTGCGCGGCGGCATTGACGCCTGGGCGCAGGAAGTGGATTCGAAAATGCGAAGATATAAATTGGGTTGAGTGGAGGGCACTGCTTCGTCAGTGCCCCAAATCGGGAAAGCGACGAAGCGCTTCCCTCCAGGAAAGATTCAAACGTTGAATTTAAACAGCATCACATCACCGTCCTTGACAACGTAATCGCGGCCTTCGATGCGGTAATGGCCGGTTTCGCGGGCGTGGCCGACCGAACCGCATTTCACCAGATCCTCCCAGTTCACCGTTTCCGCCTTGATGAACCCGCGCTCAAAGTCGGTATGAATGGTTCCGGCGGCCTTCGCGGCCGTGTCGCCGGCGTGAATCGTCCACGCCCGGACTTCCTTCTCGTTGAAGGTGAAAAACGTCCGCAACCCGAGCACATGATACGTAGCCTGGATGAGCTGGCCGAGACCGGATTCCGGAACACCGAGTTCCTTCAAATACGCCGTGGCTTCCTCTGACGATAAATCAACGAGGTCGCTTTCAATCTGCGCGCTGACGACGACGGCTTCGCACGCGAGATGCGTCTTTACGTAGTCGCGGACTTTTTGAACAGACAGATTCTGGTCGGCGGTGGCGAGGTCGGATTCCTTGACGTTGCAGGTGAAAATCACCGGCTTGTCGGTCAGGAGGAAGAAACTCCGGACGACGGATTTTTCGTCGGGTGCCAGCGGCAACCCCAGCGTGTTGGCCGGTTTGCCCGTGTTCAGGTGGGCGCCAATTTGTTCCAGCAGGCGCTCCTCCAGCAACGCGTGTTTGTCGCCGCGTTTCACGTCCTTGGCAATTTTTTCCCGCCGCTTTTTGACTGTCTCCATGTCGGCCAGCACCAGTTCCGTGTTGATGATTTCGATGTCGCGCACCGGATCCAGGCCGCCGGTGACGTGGACGATGTCGGGGTCCTCAAAGCAGCGCACGACGTGCACGATGGCGTCCACCTCGCGGATGTGACTCAGAAACTTGTTGCCCAGGCCTTCGCCGTGCGCCGAGCCTTTCACGAGCCCGGCGATGTCCACGAATTCAATCGTGGTCGGAATCAGCGTGTTGACCCGGGCGATGCGGGCCAGCGGCGCGAGCCGCGGTTCCGGCACAGTGACGACGCCGAGGTTCGGTTCGATGGTGCAGAACGGGTAATTTTCCGCCGGCGCCTTGCGGGAATGGGTGACGGCATTGAACAACGTGGATTTGCCCACGTTGGGCAATCCGACGATTCCGGCTTTCAACATAAATTTATCGCCGAGACGCGGCGGTAGCGATCCTTATCAGGAAACGGGAGGCGCAGAAAGATTTTGCCGTCAAATTTTGTGCCTGGCCAGTTGCCATACGATGTGGCCGCCGTCAAAAAGTCCCACCGCGACCAGGCATAGGCCGGAAATGTGTTGCATGCGCACCAGCGTACTTTCGCTGAACCGGCCGTGCCCGCGCGATACGCCGTAACTCAGGACACAAAACCACAAATTGGTGCCCAACGCCACGCCGCCGATACACGTGGCTTTGGCGACCAGCGTGTCCGCCACCCAGTCGTGCGACATGAAGTTGGCGGCGAGCACGATCCAAAACAGCAGCACGCCGAGATTGCCCAACACGCGGACAAAACCGTTCATAAAGGCCGAATGCGGGTTCAGTTTTTCACCGACGCGGGCTTCGATCCTCCCGGCGGCGGCGCCGAGTTGCGTGGGGGCCGCGGGGGTTTTGGCCGCAAGAAATTTCGCGCCGAGAAACAACAGGAAAACGAAGCTGAACACTTCCATCGAAGCCTTGACCACGCGATCGCCAAAGAACGACGAGAAGCCTGTGAACGCGATGGTGCAATAAATCAGTTCCATCACCGATGCGCCCAGCCCCACCAGCATTCCCCGCATGAAACCGCGGCAGGCGCCCTCGTTGATGATAGAAAGATTCACCGGCCCGATGGGCATGGACAGCAGCAGTCCGCTGATCAAACCCGTGACTCCCGCGAGGAGAATGGTTGACGGTGACAACATGTTTCAGTACGCTTCCGGTTCGTCTTCTTCCTCTTCCTCGATTTCCCGCCGCCACGCCCGCGAGAGCCGCGGCCGCACGAAACCGTAAACGAGGTAGAGGGTGAAAAACGCCGGCAGCACATAATAAAGGACCCGTTCCCGCAACACCAACAGACAGCCCAGGAACAGCGCCGCGCCGATGGCTTTCATGAAAGTGCTGGTCGAGCGCAACCCCAGCGATTTGAAACTGGGATACCGCACGGTGCTCACCATCATCGCGGACAAAAAAACCAGGACCACCGCCAATAGATAGTTCCATCGGCCCAGGCTCTTTTCGTTTTCGTGGAAATGAATCATGAGCAACGTGAGCGACGCAACCAGACCCGCCGCCGACGGAATGGGAAAGCCCAGAAAATCCTTGCCGCCACCACTGGCGAAAGTCGACAGCACATTAAACCGCGCCAATCGGAACGCGCCACAGAGCAGGTAAATGGAAGCGATGAACCAACTGATTTGCCGATATTCGCCAAACACGTCCGCCAGCACAACGCGCTGCACCAGAAACGCGGGCGCAATGCCGAATGAAACCAGGTCCGCCAGTGAATCAAATTCACGTCCGAATGGGCTGTCCGCGCCGCCCAGCCGGGCGACCCGGCCGTCAAGCAGGTCAAAAATGCAGGCCAGCAAAATAAAGGCGAGGGCGAGCTTGATCTGGGCGAAATAGAAATCACTGGCCGGATCGGCTTCCACGATTTTCGTCAGCGCCACGAAACCGCAAAACAGATTGCCGGCCGTCAGCAGGTTCGGCAGGAAATAAATTTTCAACTGGCTGTTGTCATGAGGGTCGGACGGCGGCGGCGGGGAATTGAGCGGAGTCATAACGGGATTCAATTAAAGGCGGCAATCACGGTTTGACCGCCGACCACCCGGTCGCCGAGCTTCACCTTGATCTGGGCGCGGCGCGGCAGGTAAACCTCCACGCGCGAACCGAACTGGATCAGGCTGATGCGGTCGCCGCGCTGGACGATGTCGTTTTCCTTGAGCCACGGCACGATCCGCCGCGCGATCAAACCGGCGATGAGGCGCACGCCGATTTTTTCGCCGCGCGGCTCGCCGGCCTCCAGGCCAATGAGCAGATTTTCGTTGAACTGCGCCGATTCGGTCTTGAGGGCGCTTAAAAACTGGCCGGTTGTGTATTTGTAAAACGCGACGCGGCCGGTCAGCGGCGCGCATTGCACGTGAACGTCAATCACGGAAAGGAAAATGGAAATGCGCTGGCATTCGCCGCCGAGGTAGTCGGCTTCGGTCGTTGTATCAATCACATCCACCTTCCCGTGGGCGGGGGAAATAACGAGGTTGGGCCCGGCGGGCACGAGCGGATCGGGGTCGCGAAAAAAATAGAACGTGAACACCGCAAACAGGCCCCAAAGCGCGACCAGCGCCCACGTCATATAATTCAGAATGAAGAAGGCGGCCCACTTGGCCAGAAACGCGACGACCAGCAACACCAGGACCGCCGCGCCCGCCAGACCGATGAGCCGCAGCGCGGCGAGCGACGCTTTGCCAGAGTGTTTCACGCCCTCAGGATAAAATTTTTGCGTCCCGCTTGCAATTCGCCATTTTCGCGGCAATTTAGGCTCACGTTGCAAAATCCGGCAAGGGGCCGGAGGCGCAACGGACAGAACCAAATTCAAAATGATTATGTCACTGAACACACCTGATTTGACGAAGTTTCCACCGCGCAGTCCGCGCGTGCGGCTGGGCGGTTACGTGATTTTACCGCGCATGTTGGACAAGGGCCGGGCGACGGTTGCCGGCAAAAACGGCGAATACAATTATGCCTGCCCGCTCGACCAGGGTTTCCTTGAATTCGTCGGCATTGATCCTGAACCGCTGAAGAAACAACTGAACAAAAGCGACTCGGAAGTGCTGGAATGGATCAATAAAAACGCCAAATATAAGCGTACCGTGCCGGAAATCCTGGCCTGGTCAGCGTGGCAGGAACAGGCCGCGCCGGACAATCTCGAATCGCGCGAGCATTTCAACGATATCCAAAAGGCCGCCGCCCCGAAGCGCGACGATATTGCCACCTGGTTCGATGTGCTGGATGTGGACGATTACGTGAACTTCGGGGGCAAGGCCTGAAGGCGCTTGCGATTGATGATTTGGGAGTTACGATGTGCGAACCCGCCGCGCCGGGTCATCCATCATAAATTCAAGCCTGCGGCTGTTGCGCCGGAACCGGTACCGGCGCCTCAGCCAGCGGCGCGCCCGGGATTTTCCACGGATCGATTTTTTCGATGCGATGCCGGTGGCTGGCGCCGTGAAACTCAAATTCCACCTCGTCGCCGACCTTGTGGTTCAGCAGCGATTGCGCCACGGGCGAAAGATAGCTGATAACGCCCTTCTCCGGGTCGGAATCCCAGGCGCCCAAAATGGTGAAACTCTCCGACTGATTGGCGCCCAGGTCCGTGGCCAGGACGATGGTGCCGATGGCGACGGCGTCGGTCTTGGCGTTGGAAAAATCCGTGCCACGGGCGCGCGCCAGTTGGCCTTCCAGTTCCTCTTTGCGGCGCATGAGAATTTTCTGCATTTCCTTGGCCGCCTTGTATTCGTGGTTTTCGCTGAGGTCGCCATAACTGCGGGCGATGGCGATTTCCTTTGAATTGGCGGGAATCTTTTTCTGCACGAGTTCCTCATACTCGCCGCGCCGGCGTTCGAGGCTTTCCCAGGAAACCAGCAGCGCACTGTCCTGCCGGGTCTGTTCGCCGCTGACGAGCGCTTGCACGGCGGGATGCGCCTTCACCAGCCGCGCCAGCAGCGAGCGTTTGTCCATGTCGTCGAACACGGGCGAGAATTGCAGCGCGCGCGTCAGATCCTTGACGACGTCGATGTCGGCGGACGCGGTCAATTCGGCGAGCAATTCGTGGTCGTCGAGGATGAACTCGCGCAGGCGGTTGGAGCGTTTCTCGTTGAATTGGTCGCGTTCCATCGCCGTGAGCATGGCGCGGAACACCTCCGGTCCGAGAATGTCGGCGTAGGCGTCGCTGCGGTCGCGGCCCAGCCAGAGCAGCAGTTCGCTGCTGGCCGTATGCTGGTTGATGAGGCGCGCGAGCGTTTCCTTGAGCAGATCCATTTTGCTTTCCTGAACCAGCAGGTTGGCAAATTCGCGACACAGCTTGGCGGTGACGATGTTCATTGAGCCGCGTAGAATTTCGTGCCAGCGCTCGGGGTTCGCCGTCTTGTACGATTCCAACGCGCGATGATGTTTGACGGCCGGAATCAATTCCAGCACCGGACCGAACTTGACGTTTTCCTGTCCCCAGATTTGCGTGTCGGTGATTTCGTCGGCGGCCGGCGGCAATCCGGCGACGGCGCGGAGTTCATCGCGTACGAAAACCGCTTCGAGCGCGACCGCCGGTTGGGTGCGTTGATGGGAGGTAATGTCCGTGTTCAGCACCGGGATGATTTCGTCAGCCGCCGCCTGCTTGTCCGTCAAATCGGTCGCATTTTTGAGGACTTCGCTGACCACTGCCACGCGGGCTTTCAAACCTTTTGCTGCCCGAAAATCCGTCAGCAACCGGTTTTGCAGCGTCGTTTCCTGCTCTTGAAAAACCACCGGCTCCGTTTTTTTCAGCGGCACGACAAAATGCCCGTCTTTCTTCATTTCGCGTTTGGCGGTTTCCCACCACTTCCGCCAGTCGTCGCGAATGACATCGGGCACCAGCGCCTGTTGGATTTGGTCTGCCGTTGCTTTGCCGCCGTAACTGTTCAGCACCAGCTTGATCAAGTCCAGGTGCCGGGCGGCCATTTGGTGCAGGCCCTCGAGGTCCATGGCCTTGCGCGCCAGGATATGATCCTTGGAAATCGGCTTCAGTGATTCGGCGGCGAACGCCAGATCCATCGTGTGACCCGGCTTGCCCGGAAAATCAATGGTGAACCGCGCGAACACCGTGTCCACAGTCTTGATCCGGCCGAACCCCCAACTGCGGTGCATGCAAAAACCGCCGGTGGCCAGTTGTGTCAGCGGTTCAACATGGCGGCCTTCAATCTTGCCCGCGGCAGCCAATTTCTCGAATTCCTCTCTCATAAAAGCATCGTTTTTCCAGCACTATGAACGCACAATGCCCCTATTAAATGCGGTGAACGACCAAAATCCAAGACAAATTGCATGGGAAGTTTTGCGGCAACGGCATGCCGGCGGCAGCTTTGCGGAGGATTTGCTGGAACGCGCATTGGCCAAAACCAGGCTTTCACCCGTGGATCGCGCGTTGTGCCAGGAGCTGGTCTATGGGGTGGTTCGCTGGCAGGTCGCGCTCGACTGGCTCATCGGCCGGAAGACGGATCAGCGGGAACAAAAACCCGGCCTCCAAAACCTGCTCCGGCTCGGCCTCTACCAGATTTTCTGGCTCGACCGGATTCCCGACCACGCGGCGGTGCATGAAACCGTCGAACTCGCCAAACGCAACGGATTCGGTGCACAAGCCGGTTTGATGAACGCCATTTTGCGCGGCTATTTGCGCGAACAGGACGAAGCCGGAAAACTCCTGGCCGATTTGAAAATCTCCCGGCCCGCGCTCGGCTGGTCACATCCGGAATGGCTGGTGGCGCGCTGGCGGCAACGCTGGGGCGCGGAAAAGACGGCGCTGCTGTTGGCATGGAACAACACGCCGCCGAAGACCTTTGCGCGCGTGAACACCTTGAAATTTTGTAGCAGCCGACGTGAGGAGGCTCTGATTTCAAAATCGGAAATAAGTCAGAGCCTCCTCACGTCGGCTGCCACCAGCGAATTGAGAGACGCTGGTGATCTGCTTGCTCAATGGCGCGAAGAGGATGTCGAATACGATTTCGTCCGACGCGATTGGCTGGAGGAAAACCTGGTCTTTGAACTGAAATCGCATCCGCCCCTGGCGGCGCTGGAAAGTTTCCGGCGAGGCTGGTTTTACGTCCAGGATCCCGGCACGCTGCTCGCGCCCGGTGAATTAAAACCCCGGCCCGGCGAAACGATTCTGGATTTTTGCGCCGCGCCCGGCGGCAAGACAACCTTCATCGCACAGTTGATGCGTGACGAAGGCAAGATTGTGGCCGGCGACATTTTTGAAGACCGGCTGAAATTGCTTCGGGAAAACTGCGTCAGGCTTGGCGTAACGTGCGTGGAGACAGTCATGAACGATTGGAACCGCCCGCACCCTGACCCTCACCCTCAGGAGAGGGAACAGCAAAGTTCGGCGCGCAAAATTTCAAGCGATGCCCGGCTTGCCGACCAACCGCCGGCAATTCCCCCTCGGCCCGCGGGAGAGGGCCGGGGTGAGGGCGGACGTATTTTTGATCGCATCCTGGTTGATGCTCCCTGCTCCAACACCGGAGTCATGCGTCGGCGCGTGGATTTACGCTGGCGGATTCGGCCGGAGGAAATTCTGCGGTTACAGCAAACGCAACTGGTTTTGCTCGAACAGGCTGCCTCGAGATTAAAACCCGGCGGCGTTTTGGTTTACAGCACGTGCAGCCTGGAACCGGAGGAAAATCAGGAAGTCGTCAAAGAATTTCTGCGTGAACACAAAGATTTCAAATTGGAATCCGAGCGGGAATTGCTGCCGTTTTGGGACGGTGTGGACGGCGCGTTTGTTGCGCGCTTGAAGCGGTTGCCGTAGATTGGCGGCTGTTTTATGGAACTCGACCTGGAAAGAGAATTCGCCGACCGCGCTTATCAATTGCTCGTCAGCCTCGTCACGCCGCGGCCGATTGCGCTGGTCACGACCCTCAGCCCGGACGGCAAGGTAAACGCCGCGCCGTTCAGCTTCTTCAATGTGCTGGGGGCGCAGCCGCCGATTGTCGCCTTTGCGCCCGGCGACCGCGATAACGGCACGCCCAAGGACACCGTCTTGAACGTCCGCGCCACGCACGAATTCGTGGTCAATCTCGTGGATGAAGCCATTGCCGAAGCGATGAACCAATGCGCCGCGTCGCTGCCTTATGGCGAAAATGAACTGGTGCGCGCCGGCTTGACGGCCACGCCGTCATCGCTGGTAAAACCTCCCCGCATCGCCGAAGCGCCGGCGAATCTGGAATGCGTTGAGTGGGGCACGCTGCAGATCGGCAAAAATCGGGTGGTCATTGGCGTGGTGAAGCGGCTGCACCTGCGCGAGGAACTGTTCAATGCGGAGCAGAAGCGGATCAACACTGACAAACTGTTCCTGATCGGCCGCATGGCCTCGCCGCACTGGTATTGCCGCACCCGCGATCGCTTTGAAATGATCCGGCCGGGATGAAAAGCAATGAAGAAGGAAGAATTCAGAATGCAGAAATGAAATAATGCCGACAACGGTTATAACAATCTTTCTTCATTCGTCATTCTGCCTTCTGCATTCGAAGATTACACCCCCATGATCTGGTAGCCGCAGTCCACGTAAATGGTCTGGCCGGTGATGGCCGCGGCACCGGGGCTGACCAGGAAAACTCCCGTGGCACCCAATTCCTCGGGCAACACGTTCCGTTTCAGCGGTGACTTGGCTTCGTAATGCTTGAGCATTTCGGTAAACCCGGCGATGCCGCGCGCGGCCAGGGTATTGACCGGGCCGGCGCTGATGCAGTTGACCCGGATTTTTCTCGGGCCGAGGTCATAGGCCAGATAACGCGTGCTGGCTTCGAGCGCGGCCTTGGCAACACCCATGACATTATAATGCGGCACGACCTTTTCCGCGCCGTAATAGCTCATCGCCACGATGCTGCCGCCGCCGGTCATCAGCGGCGTGGCGGCGCGGGCGAGCGCGACCAGCGAATACGCGCTCACATCGTGCGCCACGCGGAATGCCTCGCGGCTGGTGTTTACGAATTCGCCCTCGAGCGCGTCCTTGGGCGCAAAAGCGACGGAATGCAGGAGCAAGTCCAGTTTGCCGAATTTTTCACCGACCGTTTTGAAAACGCCGGCAATCTCGTCGTCCTTGGTCACATCACACGACAGGATGGGCGTGTCCGCGCCGAACGTGTTGACGAGCTCGGTGACGTTGTCCTTGAGCCGCTCGCCCTGGTAGGTGAACGCGAGTTTTGCGCCTTCCGCCGCCCAGGCCTGGGCAATCGCCCAGGCGATGGAGCGTTTGTTGGCGACGCCAAAGACCAGTCCGATTTTTCCGTCAAGTAGTGGCATAAGTTCGCTAAGGCGTCGGAGCGTAAAAAAAACTCCTCCCCGCTTCAATCCTTAAACGCGGCCTCAATGCTTGAAATAAAGCTCCTCGACATTCCACGTTGCGCGGTAATAGCTCAACGGCGTGGGGCGCACGTTGCCGATGTCCGAGCGGACGGCCGCATAGTACATCGGCGTGATGGTGAAAATCATCGGCTGTTCCTCGGCCAGAATTTCCTGGACCTGGTCATAATCCTTCTTCCGTTCGGCAAAATTCAGCGTCTGCATCTGCGCATTCATCAACTTGTCCAGTTGCGCCTCCCAGGGGGTGGACGGCTGTTTTTGCCGCGGGAACCATTGGTGGGTGAAGCCGTAGGATTCGATGACGTTCAAACTGGACGACGGGTCGGTGCCGGCGCCGCCGAGGCTGATGAGCACGCATTCGTAATCGTAGGTCACGTCAATTTTGTTGATGAGCGTGTTGAATTCAATCGGCTGGTAGATGACTTTAAAGCCGAGTTTGTTCAGATCCGACTGGACCAGGACGGCCGTTTTCCCCCGCGCATCGTTGCCGGTGTTGGTGTTCAACACAAATTCAATCGGGTGACCATCGGCGTCCTCCAAAATGCCGTCGCGGTTGCGGTTGGTGATGCCGATTTCCCCGAGCAATTCCAGCGCCTTGGCCGGGTCGTACGGATACTTTTTAATGTTCGGATCGTACCATTTTTTATTGCCGGGCGTCACAAAACCATAGTTGGCAATCGCGCGGCCGGCATAGACGGATTTGATGATGGCGTCGCGATTGATGGCATACGAGCAGGCCTGGCGGAATTTTGTGTTGCGAAACCACTTCAATTTGACCGGGTCCACGTACGGCTTGCCGGTTTGCGAATTGACATTGGTATTTTCGTTGAAAAAGAAAAACCCGGTTTCCAGGCCGATGCCGGGTGAGAGCAGTTGAAAACGGCCCTTGGCGGACTCGGCCTTGAATTGGTTGTATTGGTCCGGCGTGACGAATTCATCCACGTCGTTCTCGCCGCTGAGAAAGCGCAGGGCCATCGCGTTCATGTCCGGCACGACGGTGTAAACCACGTTGTCGAAATACGGCAGGCGCTGGCCGTTGCTGTCCACCTCGAAGAAATACGGATTGCGTTCCATCAGGGTGTATTGCGCCGGCTTGTATTCCCGAAGCCGGAACGGTCCGCTGCCGACGATGTCCTGCGGCTTCCAGTTCACGCCGTAGGAGGACAGAAACGTCCCGTCCGCCACGGCCCTGGCCAGGATGTGCCTGGGCAGGATCGGCACCCCGCCAAAATTTTCCAGCATCGGCGCGTAAACCTCCGGTGTGACGGCCTTGATGGTCAGGTCGTCCACCTTGGTCACGGTGAATTCCTTTCCGTCCACGACGAACAGGTCGCGTGTGACGTTGTCGATGTTCGGGTTGTAAATGACGTCGTTCCAGGTGAACACCACATCATCGGCCGTCAGCGGCGCGCCGTCGCTCCAGCGCAGATTTTTCCGCAGCTTGAACGTCCACGTTTTTCCATCCGGCGAATTCGTCCAGGACTCGGCCAATCCCGGCGTGACTTGCTGTGACGGCCAGTCAAAACCGAGCAGCGAAGCGAAGAGGAACCGGCTGATGTCGATGGACGACTGTTCATTGGCGGTGATCGGGTTGAAGGTTTTCGGGTCGCCAAACGTGGCCACCACCAGACGCCCGCCCGGTTTGCCCGGCTGGCAGGGCGCCACCAGCGGCGGTTCCGGCAACGGATAACTCGCGGCGGATTTTCCGGTGGTTTCCGGTTTTTTGCCACAGCCGGAGAGGCAGGCGATGACTGCGACCAGGACCCCGGAGCTCCAAGCGAATTTTTTAATGTTCATTTTGCTTTCAACAGTTTGAACCACGAAGAAACAAAGTAACGAAGATGAAGGATTTCAACAACTTTTCGTTTCTTCATTGCCTGCAGCAGCCGACGTCAGTCGGCTCCCTTTCAGAAAAGGGAGCGAACTGACGTTCGCTGCTGCGGACTCTCTCTCCTTTTCACTCGCCAAGCGCGGCGGGTTTTTGCCACGCTGCCGGACGTTATTGAGATGTGGTCCTACGTTTTCAAGCGACTGCTGCACATGATTCCGCTCCTGTTGGGCGTTTCGTTGCTCACGTTCCTGCTCATGTCGCTGGCGCCGGGCGATTACTACACTTCGCTCCTGCAAAATCCGCAAATTTCTCCGGACGTCGTGGCCCGGCTTAAAGCCCAGTTCCATCTGGATCGGCCCTGGTACATCCAGTATTTTTTCTGGCTCGACGGCGTTTTGCATGGCGACCTTGGCTATTCCATGGCCTACCACATTTCCGCCACCACGCTCATGGTGGGACGCATGTGGAACACGTTTCTGCTTTCCTTTTTTGCCCTGATTATTGCCTGGGGCGTGGCCGTGCCGTTGGGCGTCTGGGCCGCCGTCAAAAAGGATTCCTGGATTGACCACGCCTGCTCGCTGATTGCGTTCGTCGGCTTGTCCGTGCCCGACGTGCTGCTGTCGCTGCTGGCGTTGTGGTTCGCGGCGGCCACCGGCTGGTTTCCCGTCGGCGGGGCGCAAAGCCCGCTGTATGATTTCATGTCGCCGGCGCAACAATTCTGGGACCGCGTGCATCATCTCATCCTGCCCGCGCTCGTGCTCGCCGCCAGCAGCCTGGCGGGCATCATGCGCCAGATGCGCTCGAATCTCCTCGATACTTTGCGCACCGAATACGTCACCGCCGCCCGCGCCCGCGGCCTTGCCGAAGGCTGGGTGGTTTATAAACACGCGCTGCGCAACGCCATCAATCCGCTGCTCACGATTTTTGGCTATTCACTGGCAGGCTTGTTGAGCGGCGCGTTCATCGTCGAAAACATCATGGCCTGGCCGGGCCTGGGACGGCTGACCATGGAGGCTTTTTTCGCCAAGGACTCCTATCTGGTCGTGGACAGCGTGGTCATGGCCACGGCGCTGCTGATTGCGGGAAATTTCATCGCGGATTTGTTGCTCGCCTGGAGTGATCCAAGAATTCGGTTGGAATGAAAATGACTGTAACATGACTGCCAGGTCCAATTCCCGAAATACAATGGCCGGGACGCCGCGCTGCGGCGTCACCGCCCGCGCAATAGCGGGCGGCACGAATGTGGTGAAATTCACGATTCTACTCCAGATGTTGCGCCGCGCTGCGGCGCGGACAGCGCAGCGCGCTGTCCCTGCCAGAACATTTTTTTCTCAAGCCGCATAAATGGAAACCGCCAGGCCCATAGCAACCCCTGGAACGGAAGCCCCGCTTTCGCCGTGGCGATTGTTCTGGCAGCGGTTGAAACGCCGGCGCATCGCCCTGCTCGGTGGCGTGATTCTGATTGTGCTTTATCTCGTCGCTTTGTTCGCGGGTTTCATCGCGCCTTACGGTTACCAGCGCATGGATGACAACGGCTTTTTCCATTCCCCGACGTGGCCGCGGTTGGAGGGCGTTCGCCTGGTCGTACCGCGTTATCAGGAGGAACCGGGCACGTTCAATTACCATCCGGTCGCCGGCGACACCAAGCCGATTCATTTTTTTGTGCGCGGCGACCGATACAAATTGTTCGGCTTGATTCCGAGCACGGTTCATTTGTTCGGCACCGGCGACAAAAATTATCCGGTCTATCTGCTGGGCGCGGACCAGTTCGGGCGCGACGAATTTTCGCGGCTGCTGTACGGCTCGCAAATCTCGCTGTCCATCGGCATCATCGGCATTCTGCTGTCATTCACGTTTGGCATGATCATCGGCGGGATTTCCGGCTATTCCAGCGGCTGGACGGATTCGTTCATCATGCGGTTTTGCGAACTCATCATGTCCATTCCCGCGCTCTACCTCATCATTTCGCTGCGCGCGACATTTCCGCCCGGCATGAGTTCCGCGCAAGTCTATGCGATGATCGTCATCATCCTGAGCTTCATCGGCTGGGCCAGCATGGCGCGCGTCATTCGCGGCATGACGTTGTCATTGCGCGAACAACAGTTTGTCCTCGCGGCGCGTTCCCTCGGCCAGTCACACCTGAAAGTCATCGTCCGCCATATTTTGCCGAACACGTTTTCCTATGTCATCGTCGCGGCGACGTTGAGTGTGCCGTATTACATTCTGGGCGAAGTCGTGCTGAGCTTTCTCGGCGTGGGCATCCAGGAGCCAAACGCGAGCTGGGGCAACATGCTGACCGCCGCGCAAAACACCGAGTATTTAAAAAATTATCCGTGGTTGCTCGCGCCCGGCGCGGCGATTTTTATCACCGTTCTCGCTTTCAACTTCCTCGGCGATGGATTAAGAGACGCGGCGGACACGAAGTCGTTATGAAGACGGAGGTCAGCGGTCAGACTCGCGCGCGCGCGTTTGCGGCGGGTGCGGATTCTGACTTCTGACCTCTGAAATCTGATTTCTGAAAATGAATCTGCTCGAAATCAAAAACCTGAAGATGGACTTCGGCAAAAACGCCGACGCGCTGCGGGCGATTGACGACGTGTCGTTCACTATCGGCGCGGGCGAAACCGTCTGTCTCGTCGGTGAAAGCGGCTGC
>JAJXYT010000109.1 GCA_021780375.1 bacterium
TTGGCAGTGTGTATAACATCAATGCCAGCGGCAGTGGATTTACCGACCTTCACAGTTTCACCGGCGTGGATGGCGCGAATCCAGCCACGGAACTGTTGCAATCCGGCAACCGGCTTTACGGCACCACCGCGTTTGGCGGATTGGGTTCGGGGACGGTATTTGCGATGAACAGCGATGGCTCGGACTTTACCGTGCTTCACACCTTCAGCGCCACCAACAGCGCCCCCAACCTCCTGTTTCCCACAAACAGTGACGGTGCGGCGCCTTATGCCAAGCTGGTCCTGGCAGGTGGCACGTTGTACGGGACGACCACCATCGGCGGCAGCCTGGGTTACGGCACCATATTCGCCGTCGGCACTAACGGGATGAATTTCAGAACGCTGTTCAATTTTGGTTTCACCAACGGCTTTTTCCCCTCCGCCTCGCTCCTGTCCGGCAACACGCTCTATGGCACCACCGTCCAGGGCGGCCCGGTGGGAGACGGCGTGGTGTTTGCGTTAAGCCTGTCGCCCGCCTTGAACATCCAATTACTGGGCGGCAAGGCCGTGCTCACTTGGGATGACCCGGCATTCTCACTCCAATCTGCAACCAACGTCCAGGCGCCCTACACGACCATCGTCGGAGCAGGCAATCCCTATACTAACAGCATCACCGGCCCGACGGAATTCTTCCGGCTCCAAGGGAATTGAGGTCCATGCGGATGAAATCCCCTCGGCCAGATCGCCAGGGAATTTGTGAATTCACACACCGTCCAAATTTCCTTTTCTTCAATTGTTTTGCGGTTATCTTGTGGCGCTCTGATTTAAACGATGGACACGCAACATATCCGCAATTTCAGCATCATCGCCCATATCGACCATGGGAAGACGACGTTGTCGGACCGGCTTTTACATCGCACGGGCACGATTTCGACGCGGGACATGGAGGACCAGTTGCTCGACTCGATGGATTTGGAAAAGGAGCGTGGCATCACCATCAAGGCGCATCCGGTCACGATGCGGTACCAGGCCAGGAACGGCGAGACGTACGAGTTGAACCTGATTGACACGCCGGGCCACGTGGATTTTTCGTACGAAGTCTCGCGCAGCCTGAGCGCGTGCGAAGGCGCATTGCTGGTCGTGGACGCGGCGCAGGGTGTGGAGGCGCAAACGGTCGCCAACGTGCATCTGGCGATGAAACAGAACCTCGAAATCATCCCGGTGATCAACAAGATTGATCTGCCGCACGCGGACGTGGCGCAGGCGCGCCAGCAGCTTGAAGAAATCCTGGCGATTCCCGGCGAGACGGCGATTCCCGCCAGCGCCAAGGAAGGGATTGGCATTGATGAAATCCTGGAGGCGATTGTGGCGCGCATTCCGCCGCCCAAACCGACGGGCGCGCCCGGCCTGCAGGCGCTGGCGTTTGATTCCTATTTCGACACTTACAAGGGTGTGGTGACGCATGTGCGCGTCTTCAACGGCGAGATCCGCGCCGGATTGCAGGTCAAATTGCTGTATTCCGGCAAGAGCCACGAGGTGAAGGAGGTCGGCAGTTTCAATCCCAAGCCTTACGTCCGCGAAAAGCTGGAAGTGGGCGAGACGGGTTACATTACCGCCAACATCAAAAGCCCGCAGGAAGTGAAAATGGGTGACACGGTCACGGATGCGCGGAATCCGGCGCCGGCGTTGCCCGGCTTCAAGGAAATCCATCCGATGGTGTTCAGCGGGATTTATCCCATCAACACCGCCGACTACGAGCACCTGAAGGTGGCCATGTCGAAGTTGAAACTGAACGACTCGGCGTTTGTGTATTCGGCGGAAACGAGCGTGGCGCTGGGATTCGGCTTCCGTTGCGGTTTCCTCGGATTGTTGCACATGGAAATCGTGCAGGAACGGCTGCGCCGCGAGTACAACATGGACATCATCGCGACGTATCCGAGCGTGGTCTATCACGTGACCCTCACGGACGGCACGTTCAAGGAAGTGGACAACCCGACATTTTTGCCGGAAGTGACGTTCATCGGGAAAATCGAGGAGCCGATGGTGAAGGCGTTTATCATCTGCCCGAACGAGAACATCGGCGACCTGATGTCGTTGATTTCCGAGAAACGCGGTTCACTGGACCACACCGAAACGCTCGACCCCAAACGCGTGATGCTGACGACGTTGATTCCGCTGAACGAAATCCTGATTGATTTCCATGACCGCATCAAGAGCATGACGCGCGGCTACGGCTCGATGGATTACGAACAGGCCGGATACATGGAGAGTGACATGGTGAAGCTGGACATGCTGGTGAATGGCGAGCCGATGGACGCCTTTTCGAGCATCGTGCATCGCAGCAAGGCGGAGGGCCGGGGACGGACGCTGGCGGAGAAACTCAAGGAAGTCATCCCGCGCCAGCAGTTTCAGGTGAAAATCCAGGCGGCCATTGGCGGGAAAATTATTGCCTCGGCACACGTGAGCGCGTTTCGCAAGGACGTGACGGCGAAATGTTATGGCGGCGATGTCTCGCGCAAACGCAAGCTGCTGGAGAAGCAGAAGGAAGGCAAAAAGCGGATGAAATCCATCGGCAACGTAAACATCCCGCAGGAGGCGTTTATTGAAGTGCTCAAAGCGTGAGGCGCGCAGCATACTAATGGACACGACAGCAAACCCGGAAAATAATTTGTGAAAATTCGTGTAATTCGTGTCTAAAAGGGTCGAAGGGCGGGGGCGGGGCTGGGGATTGCTTTGCACGAAGGCTTGTTTTTTTGCCCTCGACCCTCGACACTCGTCCCCCGACACATCTTATGATTCGCTGGCTATTTTCAAAAACGGTTCGGGAAGCTGTCGCGATGCGCAAACACGTCCACCGCTGGTATTGCGCACAGCGCGACCTGCTCTCGCCCCAGGCCATTGGCGCGGTAACGCTCGGCATGAACGAGCTGCAAGCCGCGATCAGTGAAGCAAAGGTCAACAGGGGCCGGATCCGAATCAAGATGGAGGAGTTGGAGTTCGCCGCCAATAAATGGTTGAAACCGTATCCCAATGCCGCCTGGCGCGAGAACGTGGAAGTGTTGCTGGTGGCCATTGCCGTGGCGATGGGCATCCGCACCTTTTTCATCCAGCCGTTCAAAATCCCCACCGGCTCGATGCAGCCGACGCTTTACGGCGTGACGTCCACACCGGATTTTCTCCCCGTTTTCAATGACATCGGCACGGGCTTGACTGACCGGACCAAAATCCAGGCTGAGATCAATGACCAGTTGAGATCGCAACAGGCCATAAAAATCCCGCCCATCCTGGGACGGATCCGGGACTGGTTCCACGGCATTTCCTACGTTCATTTTGTGGCCCCGACGGACGGCTCGGTGGAGGCGATAACAAAACCCTGGCCGCCGGCATTTTTTCCCATCTATCAACATATAGAATTTGCCGGGAAATGGCACACCATTTGGTTTCCGCCGGACTACGGCGAGGAACTCCTGGAAGTTCGTTCCGGTTTCGATTACCCTTTGCGCGACGGCGAGGCCATCAACCTGCTTAAAGGCCGTGTTTTTCGCAAGGGTGAGGATGTGCTGAAACTGCGCGTTCATGCCGGGGATCATTTGTTCGTGGATCGGCTGACTTATAATTTCCGCCCGCCCAGGCGCGGCGAGATTGTGGTGTTTGATACTCACGACATCACCGGCCTGCCACCCGACCAGCAGAACACCTTTTATATTAAACGCCTGGTCGGGCTGGGCGGCGAAACCTTATCGCTCCAGCAAGACTATGTCGTCGAGAACGTGCCGCGATTGGGAACCGTTCCGGTCGGACATCTGGTGGTGGACGGACAACCGTTGTCCGCTTCGACGCCTCATTTTGCGAATTTGTATGCTTTTCCCGGCGTTCGTCCCGGTCAAAAGGTGTTGCAGTACCAGCCCGACCACTATTATGGACATGCCTTGCTGCAAGCGCTGGCCCCGGGCAAAACGTTCCAAGACGCAACCAACCATTATTTTGTCATGGGCGACAATACCTTTAACAGCTCGGACTCGCGTTACTGGGGCGATTTCTCCAGCGACCACGTCATCGGGAAATCCTTCTTCGTCTATTGGCCCATCACCAGACGATTCGGGTGGGGCAATCAATAAGACCCCGGCAGCATGAGCGGCGCGAACAGCGAAACGGTTCTGGTCACCGGCGCTTCCTCGGGCATCGGCCGGGAGCTGGCAAAATGCTTTGCCGCGGAGGGTTCCCGCCTGGTGCTCACCGCCCGTCATACGGAAGCGTTGCAATCGCTCGCCAATGAATTGCGCCGCACGCACCAGGTTGAGGCCTTGGTCTTGACCGGCGATCTGGCCCGGCCCGAAACGCCGGAACGCATTTTCAGGGAATTGCAGGGCAGGGGAATCGTGGTGGATGTTCTCGTGAACAACGCCGGCTTCGGCGTCTGGGGAAAGTTCGCCGAATTGGCGCTCTCCAGACAGCTTGAGATGGTCCAGGTCAACATCACGTCGCTGGCCCAACTGACCGGATTGTTTCTTCCCGGCATGGCGCAACGCCGGCGCGGCGGAATTTTGAACGTCGCCTCGGTGGCCGGTTTTTTGCCGGGGCCGGGCATGGCGGTTTATTACGCGACCAAAGCCTGGGTGCTTTCCTTCACCGAAGCCCTGGCGGAGGAATTGACCGGCGCCAGCGTAACCGTCACGGCTTTATGCCCGGGCCCCACGGCCACGAATTTCGGCAACGTGGCCGGGGCTGACAAGACCCGGATGGTTCGACTGGCCAGAATGTCCGCCGCAGCGGTTGCTGTTTGCGGCCACCGCGCGTTTCGAAAAAAACAAGTGCTGGCAGTTCCCGGTATGCGAAACCGTCTTCTGATCTTTCTGGCCCGACTCGCCCCGCGCTCAATCATAAGGAAAACAGCGGGCAAGTTTAACGGAATTTAAGAAAGGTCCCTCAAAGGTGGCAAAGAACCAGCTACAGACAAGCTGATCAACGAAGAGATCAACCCGGAACTTTGTAGCCATGATTATGTCACCGACCTTTGCGATAGGGACCGCGCTCCTGATTGCCTTTGGTCTCGTCGTGTTTGGCATCTGGCGGCTGGTAAAGTTTTTCCACGAAGAATATCGCAAAGATAATGACATCAAAGAGCCCCCCGTATAATCTGGATCCTGCAAGCAAACAGGATTGGACCCGGAAAGACACTCACTATCCGGTTTTTTGATTCTTGATTTTAGTCAGAGCTTCGACTCGCGCGCGAGCCCCGTGTCTCTTTTTTACCCCTCCGACTGTTCCAACATTTCCCGAACTTTCTGCCGGCCGGAGGGTGGCGCAGGAAACATCCGTACTGGAAAGCGCCACAAAAAATCTGCGGTTTTTTGAAAAACCTGGCGCAAGACATCTTAAAAGCCGCTTTACCAGCGTGAAATAATGATGCACAATGTTTGTTATATTCAATGTGTGAATATCTTCATTTGACGAAATTTGAGGCATAGTGTCTAATATCTATAATGAGATTCAAATTGGCCATGTGTGCGCTGGCCGCGTTGGGGGTGGTTGTAAGCGCTTCAGGAATGAACCGGTGGGAAGCTTTGTCGATGCTGGAAACCGGAAACGATGATTCGGCAATCGGACGCTGCGGCGAAATTTCGCGATTCCAAATTCGCGCCGAGCTTTGGCCGGGTGGCAATCCGCAAAACGCCCGGGCGGCTCTGGGCGTCGCCCGGAATATCATGCAGGCGCGCGTACAACGATTCGTACAAACCCACGGACGGTCCCCGACCAACTTTGAATTTTACGTTTTGTGGAATGCGCCGGCGGAGATAGATCATCCGGTGCCGTGTGTGGCGGAACGCGCCCGCCGGTTCGCCAATCTGGTTGACCGCGATGCGCGCCAGACTCAGGCGGCCAGTTCCTTCAGGAAAGCAACGAACGCGTCCTGAAATCCCGGGCCAGCTCATAGGCTTTCAGATATTCCTGCACGGTTTGTTCCCAGTGAAAAAGCGTCTTCATGGCGCGGCGCTGAAATTGCCGCAGCAACCCGGGCTGTTGATACAGGACCAGCGCCTTGCGAATGGCTTTGGCCAGCGCGCGCGCCGAGTATTCGTAAAACTTTATTCCGTTGGCGCGCGTGGTGTCCTCCGTAAAATCGATCACACTGTCATCCAGGCCGCCGGTGGCGCGCACAATCGGAATGGCGCCGTAGCGCAGACTGTACATCTGATTCAGGCCGCTCGGCTCGAAGCGGGACGGCATGATGTAAAAATCACAGGCGGCTTCAATACGATGCGCCAATCCTTCATCGTATTTCACGCGGGCCGCGACCTGGGATGGAAAACGCCGTGCCAGTGCGGTATAACCCCGTTCATACGCGGAGGAACCGCTGCCCAACAGCACGAACTGCATCTGGGTGTTCAGCATCTCTTCGAGAGCGGCCAATTGGATGTCCACGCCCTTCTGATCCGCCAGTCGCGAAATCGTGCCGAACAATGGCACGCCCCTGCCCTCCGGCAAGCCGACTTCCTGCTGCAGCGCGAGCTTGCAGACGGCTTTCCCCGCCAGGCGCGTCACCGAATACGGCCGGGCCAGAAACGGGTCGTGCGCCGGGTTCCACTCGTCGTAATCCACGCCGTTGAGAATTCCCAAAAGCTGTTTCTGCCGCCGCCGCAAAAGCCCGTCCAGGCCATGGCCGAATTCTTCGGTTGTGATTTCACGCGCGTAGCGCGGGCTGACCGTCGTGAGGCCATCAGCGAACTCAATACCGGCCTTCAGGCAATTCAAATGGCCGTAAAATTCCGCACCTTCGAGTGTAAAAAATTCCAGGGGCAAATTGGTCAGCGCAAAAGCGCCCGGCGGAAAGATCCCCTGATACGCCAGGTTATGAATGGTCAGGCAGGTCGGCGGCGGATTCCCCCACTCTTCTGCACGCTGTTGTTGCAACAGCAACGCCGGCACCAGCGCGGTTTGCCAATCGTGAACATGCACCACGTCCGGCCGCCAGGGCAGGTAACGCGCGAGGTGCGCGGTGCATTTTGACAGGAAGATAAAACGCCCGGCGTTGTCGGCGTAGCTGATGTTGTGTTCGTGATACAACGAGGCACGATCGAAAAAGCCAGGCTGCTCGATGAAATAAACCGTCAAGCCCTTTTCCATTTCCAGCGACCACAAGGCTCCCTGAACGTGCCGGTCACCCAGCGGCAAATCGAAATGCCAGTCCACGCGGCGCATTTGGGGAAATCGCTCGCGGATGCCGCGATACAATGGCGTGACCACGCGCGCCTCATGGCCCGCCCGCGCCAGCGCCTTGCCCAGCGCACTCACCATGTCCGCCAGCCCGCCGGTTTTGGAGAACGGATGGACTTCGCTGCTGGCCAGGAGAACATTCATTTATGATTTACGATTGAGGATGGAGGATTGCATCGGAAAAAATCGCAAATCACAAATCATCAATCATGAATTCAGACCGTAATCCGGTCGGCTTTCAAATACCGCTGAAGCGGTTTGGGGATCAGCACGCTGCCGTCGGCTTGCTGATGCGTCTCCACCAGCGCCACAAACAACCGGGCCAGCGCCGTGCCGCTGCCGTTGAGGATGTGTGGAAATTTGTTTTCGCCCGATTCCGCTTTGAACCGCAGATTCATCCGGCGCGCCTGGAAATCCTCACAATTCGAGCAGCTCGAAACTTCGAGATAACTCCCCTGCCCCGGCGCCCAGACTTCGATATCGTAGGTCTTGGCGCTGCCGAAGCCCATGTCGCCGGTACACAGCAGCAGCACGCGGTAATGCAGGCCGAGCAGTTGCAGAACCTTTTCCGCGTTGCCGACCATCTTCTCCAATTCGTCATAGCCGTCCTCCGGCTTGACGATTTTGATCAATTCAACCTTGTCGAACTGATGCACCCGAATCATACCGCGCGTGCCGACACCGGCCGCGCCCGCCTCGCCGCGGAAGCATGGACTGTAGGCGCAGTAACGGACCGGCAATTGTTTCTCCGCCAGGATTTCGCCGCGATGGATGTTGGCCACCGGCGTTTCGGCCGTCGGAACCAGATACAGTTTGCCCAGCTTTTCCTTGTCGTCGCCCTCGGCCACGCCATAGTACTGGTCCCTGAATTTCGGGAACTGTCCCACCCCTTCGAGGCATTGCGGCCCGACCATGAACGGCGGCGACACTTCGGTATAACCGTGTTCCGTGATGTGCAAATCGAGCAGGAATTGGATCAGCGCCCGCTCCAGCCGCGCGCCCCAGTTGGTGTAGAGAATGAATCCGCTGCCGGATAGTTTTGTCGCCCGTTCGAAATCCACCAGTTTGAGCGACTCGCACAACTCGATGTGCGATTTCGGCTTGAAATTAAAAGCCGGCTTCCCGGCATGGACACGCACCAACGGATTATCCTCCGCCGTTTTGCCAACCTTGACGGATTCGTGCGGCAAATTCGGCAATTGAAGCATCAGCGCGTCACGCGCTGCTTCCGCCTGGGCCGCTTCCGTGTCCAACGCGGCGATTTTATCGCCGAGATTTTTGGTTTCTGCCTTCCTGGCCTCGGCCTCGGCGGTCTTCTTCTGCCCCATCAAGGCGCCGATTTCCTTCGACACCCGGTTGCGTTGGGCCTTGAGCGTCTCAACTTCCGCCAGGCTTTTCCGCCGCTGCTCATCAACCTTGAGCAATTCGTCAATTCGGGCCTCGTCCCCTGCCCCGCGCGTGGCCAGGCGCGCCCGCACAAAATCGGGCTTTTCACGGATCAATTTGATGTCGAGCACGAGCGCAATTTAAGAAACGCGCTTGGTTCGGGCAAGCCGATTGGATTCAATGTTGCGGGATGAAGTCACTGGAAAAAGCGGGCCGGCTTTTGCGGGTGCCAAAGTTGACCCGGGCGAGGATGATCCTGGCGCTGGCCGCGGCCGTCGTTGCCGATGGTGTGCAATTGTTGCTTGGGCCGCTCGGCTGGGCTTTCGCCGACCAGCTCATCGACGTCGCCGCGATGCTGCTGGTGAGCGGGTTGATCGGGTTCCACTGGCTGCTGTTGCCATCGTTCGTTCTGGAACTCATTCCCGCGGTTGATGAACTGCCCACCTGGACGGCGTGCACGGCCGCCGTCATCGCGCTGCGCCGGCGCCGGGAAACGATGCCGCCGGGCTGAGGTCGGGCATTACCGGCTGGACGCCCTCCGGGAGGATTGGTACTGCTAAACGCCGCATCAAGGTAATTATGCCGAAAGCGATTTGCAAAATTTTGCTGGTTGAAGCGGGGAAAACTTGCTCGAAGCTGTTGAAACCGTACGGGTTTGAGGTTGTCCTGGCACACCGGCTTTCCTCGGGACTTCAAAAACTGAGCGCGCAAGTTTTTGATCTGGTGCTGGTGGAACTGTCATTGCCCGACAGCCAGGGCCTGGCAACGTTCACCCGGCTCGACGAGCTGGTTCCCCAAACGCCGATTGTGGTATTGGTTGAAGCCGGGGATGAAAAATTGGCCGCCCGAACCATAAAGTTGGGCGCCCAGGATTACCTGCTCAAATCCCAACTCAGCGGTCCGTTGTTGGCAACCGCCATCGGCAAGGCGATTGACCGTCAACTGGGCCAGCGGGCGCACGGTTATGAAGGTTTTCTGTTGCAGGCGCTGATGGACAACATCCCCGACGCGATCTACTTCAAGGACCTGCGCAGCCGTTATTTGATGATTAATCGCTCCAAGGCCAGGAAGCACGGCTTGACTGATCCGCTGGCGGCGCGGGGCAAAAGCGATGCCGATTATTTCACAGAACCTCATGCCCGGCAGGCACTCGCGGACGAGCAGAAAATCCTTCGGTCGGGCAAGCCTATTGAAAATCTTGAAGAAATTGAAACCTGGCCTGACGGCAGCGAGACCTGGGCTTCAACCACCAAGGTGCCCCTCCGCAATCAATCCGGCCAGGTGGTGGGGACCTTTGGCATTTCGCGTGACATTACCAAACGCAAGCGCGCCGAACAGGCGCTGACCGAGAGCACCCGGCAGTTGCAGGAAAAAAACCGCCAGATCGAGGATGAGTTAAAAATGGCGCGTGAACTGCAATTGGCCATGCTCCCTCAAAGATTTCCAGTCGTATCCGGCGGCCAACCCGGCCACAAAAGCACCTCGAAATTTTTCACTTCATTCCTTCCCAGCGGCGCGGTCAGCGGCGATTTCTTCGATGTCATTGAGCTTTCTCCGACCTCCGTCGGCGTGTTCATTTGCGATGTCATGGGGCACGACGTGCGCGCCGCGCTGGTTACCGCCATGATGCGCGCCCTGGTGGAGGATCTCGGCGCCACGGCGGCCGACCCCGGACATCTCCTGTCCCTGATCAACAATGCCTTGTTCAGCGTCTTTCAACAGGCCGGTTCCACCATGTTTGCCACCGCTTTTTACCTGGTTGCTGATCTGAATGCGGGGCACTTATCCTACGCCAGCGCCGCCCACCCCGATCCGCTGCAATTAAACCGGCGGCTGGGCAGCGTGCACCCGCTGGACGCAGGTCCCGGCGGCAAAAAAGGCCCCGCCCTCGGACTTTTTAAGGAAGCGTCCTTTCCGACCTTCCAAGGCAAAATGGAACCCGGCGATCTGGTCATGCTCTTCACCGACGGCTTGATCGAGGCCGAAGGCAGCGACCGGCAGATTTTCAGCCATGAACAATTGACCGCGGCCATTCACAAATACTCGGGACTGCCGCCGAAGAAAATGCTTTCCGCCGTGCTGTCCGAAATCCGGAAATTTTCCGGACGGGACAAATTCGACGACGACGTTTGCGTGGTGGGGATGGAGGTCAGGCCTTTAGAATCTCATTGAAAAACTGCCTGCGGCACGGCAGATTTAACACATGACAAAACCTGTTTTTACGGGACCGGTTTACGTGGTGCGCGATAATATCGACACCGACCAGATCATTCCCGCACAGTACCTCACGCTGGTGCCGACGATTCCCGACGAGTATGAGAAGCTCGGCAGCTACGCGCTCGCCGGTTTGCCCGAATCGCTCTACCCGACGCGCTTCGTCAAGGAAGGCAAGCTGGACAGCGATTATGCCATGATCGTGGGCGGAAAGAATTTCGGCTGCGGCAGTTCCCGCGAGCACGCGCCCATTGCGATCGGCTCGGCGGGATGCAAGATTGTCCTGGCCGAAAGCTTTGCGCGCATTTTTTTCCGCAATAGCGTCGCCACCGGCGAACTTTACCCCTGTGAACTCACGGACCGTCTCTGCGACGTTTTAAAAACCGGCGAGGTGGTGACCGTTGACCTGGACGCGCAGAGCGTTACGGTGAAAAACACCGGCAAAGTTTTTAAATTCAAATCGCTGGGCGACGTGCGCCCGGTGGTGGACGCCGGCGGCCTGTTCAATTACGCGCGCCAAACGGGGATGATTGCGAAATGATCAATTATGGGAAGAATCCGGCGCAGCGGATATATCCTGGAATGGTATATTGGAGACCACGAACCACGCCACATTCACGTCTATAATGACAAGCATCGCCTCATTGGCCGTTTGGATATTGACCGGCTTGTCGGCGTTGAGGGCTGGACGCCCGGCCGAAAACTGGTAAAGTTGATTCAAGTCTTGAAAGACGAGGGCCGTTTATGAAAACGTCAACGCAACTTAAAAAGCCGTATGGGCAAGGAACGTTCTCACGAATGCGAAACGCCCGCTTTCTCGGTTGGGAGGACGCCTTTGACGTGGAATTCGAAGACGGTCTTTGTTTTCTCGAGCCGCACTCCACCGTTCGCAAGGCCAACAAAATTTCCGCCAAAGCCTTGCCTGTGAGCGTGGAAGTGGATGAGGAACTCGGCAGCCATTTCAAAGTGACCTACGATACCGGCGAGGTTGCCGAAGTCTCGTGGTCTTTCATCCGCGAACTACCACCAAAGAAATGAATTCAAATCGCCCGGCGACGCGTCCGTCCGGCGGTGGACGCCGGCGGCCTGTTCAATTACGCGCGCCAAACGGGGATGATTGCGAAATAGTTTGGAGGGTACTGCTTCGTCAGTGCCCTGGTTGCTTGACCGCGTAAAATTGAATCGGGGCAGCGACGAAGCGCTGCCATCTTATTTAATTTGAACCTGCTCCCCTGCCCTCGCTCGCTGAAGATTCTGCGCGGCACGTTCGCACTGCCGGAGCGCCGTTTTCCGCCCCGGCGCGGTGCCGGGTTGGAGAACGGCGTTCCCACCATTAGTTTTCGCCAGAGTCATTCCGCCCCCAATCATCCCGAAGGCTACGCGCTGAGGATTTCCAAAGATGGAATCGAAATGTCCTTCCGCGAAGCCGGCGGTTTGCGCGCGGCAGCGGCAACCTTGCGGCAATTGCTACGCCAATATGGCCGGCGTCTGCCGTGTCTGAAGATCCGGGACTGGCCGGATTTTCCGCGTCGCGGTGTGATGCTCGATGTTTCACGCGGCCGTGTGCCCAAACTCGAAACCTTGCTCGAACTGGCTGAACGGCTCGCCGATTTCAAAATCAACGAACTGCAACTCTACACCGAACATACGTTCGCCTGTCGCCGCTACAAATCCGTCTGGCAAAGCTGGGGTGCGTTGACCGGCGAGGAAATCCGCAAGCTCGATGCGCGCTGCCGGCAACTCGGCATTGACCTTGTCCCGAACCAGAATTCCTTCGGACACCTGCGTTACTTCCTTGAACACCCGAAGCTAAAACAACTCGCCGAAGTTGCCGAACCTTATGAGGCCGGTTCTGGCGACTTCGTCCGCCGGCCTTCCACGCTGGCTCCGAATCATCCGGGCACCCTGCCCTTTCTGCGCGAATTGTATGATGAATTGCTGCCGAAGTTTTCGAGCCGGTTTTTCAACGTCGGTTGCGATGAAACCTGGGACTTGGGACGCGGCCAAAGCAAAATTCTTTGTGACACCAAAGGCCAGGGCCGCGTTTATCTCGAATTCCTGGAGAAAATCCATCGCGAAGTCTCCCGGCGCGGCAAGACAATGATGTTCTGGGGCGACATTATTTTGAAATACCCGAAGCTGATCTCCGAACTGGCTTCATTTGGAACGCCGGTCTCCGACCCGGCGCGAAGGGTGACAGACTTGAAACGGGCCCGGTCGGAGACCGGCGCTCCAGGAATTATCGCGTTGAACTGGGGCTATGAGGCAAAGCATCCGTTTGAAAAGGAAGCCAGATTGTTCGCCAGATCAAAGATTCCATTTTACGTCTGTCCCGGCACCTCGACCTGGCAAACGATGGTCGGCCGACATGACAACGCATTGGTGAATTTGCGCGTCGCGGCAAGAGCCGGACACAAATACGGCGCCATCGGCTATCTCATCACCGATTGGGGTGACGGCGGCCATCCGCAACCTTTGGCCGTGAGTTGGCCCTTGTTTCTTGCCGGCGCTACACTCGCCTGGAACGCAACCGGTTTTAACGAACAAAAACTTGTTCCGGTCTTGAGCCGCGATGTCTTTGCGGACTCAACCGGCGTAGTCGCCGAGGCCGCCTTCCAACTCGGCCTTGTTCATCGCAAACTTAAAGTGCGAGCGGCGAACGAAACGCCGCTCGGCACGGTCATTGCCGCGCCACCGCCGGCGGAGCGCGAATTGTTCTGTCGGAACGGCCTGAAATGGTTTGCCAGAATTCCGGCAAAGAACATCCACGCGGCGTTAAGAGCGATTGAACAACAGCGCGCAGCTTTGAAAGCGGTTTGGAACGCCGGGCACCGCCTCGGCGTGAACAGGAGCAATCATTCAACGGGCCGGGGCGGTGCCCGGCGCTCCGCCCGCGAGCTGGATTTGGCCGCACGCATGGCGGCGCAGTCATGCAAATTCATGCTCTGGCAGCAGGCGGTGGCGTCAGGGAAATTGTCGGACGCAAAGAAATTGGCCCAAATCGCCATTCAGGAGTTGCGCAAATTGGAAAGAGATTTTAACTCCTACTGGCCAACGCGGAACAAAGCCACGCCAAAACATTGTTCTGCCTTCCTTCGCTGGCGGATCAATGACTATCAGCATTCTTTTTGATGCCGGAGGGATGAGTTATACGAGTCCCCAATCTGGAGTTTTTCAAAAGTGTGTAGCCGCCGACGTCAGTCGGCGCAAATCGAATTAAAAAGAATGATATAGCGCGAACTGACGTTCGCCGCTACAAGTTTGATTGAATTGCCGCAGTTTTTCGAGTCAGGGACTCGTATAACTCGTCCCTCCGAACATGGATTAACGCCTTTTGATCGGCCGGATGGGCGGCGGGATGGGAATTTTCGGCGGCACGGGCGGCGGTTGCGCCGCCGGAGGCTTGGGCCAGTGCTTTTGGGCAAATTCAGCGACGTTTTTGGCAAAAGCCTCCGCCGACTGCGCCACCGGCGTGACGTCTTGCACGGTTTCCCCAGTCGTGGCTTCGATCTTCCCGGTTTGCGCCGATAGCCATTCCTGGGCTTTTGTTGCCAGTTCGCCGATTTTGGCTTCGGGAAACTTCATCTCGCCCAGATGGAAAGGCAGCATCGATTTCATCAGATCCGGCGTCGTGCCGGCCGGGCTGATGGGCTCATGCAGGCGGCTGGCCAACGTGTCCACGGTCTGGTAGCCGTTGACCACCCAGTCCAGTTCCCCGGTTTCGATGTTGAGCAGCAGGCCATGCACGGGAATTTTCGGGCCGATGAGCGGGCTGTGCCGGACAATATCGCACGACTTGATGACGTTTTGCCGTTCGCTGCTGAACAGGCCGAAAAATTCGTTAAGATTTTCCGGCAACAAATGTCGTTCGACGCCCAGTTCCTTGAAACGGTCCAGGAGTTGCAGGGTGGTGGTTTTCCCGACGAGACAATCCGTGTGGCCGATGATGGCGATTTCCTTGCCGCCTTTCACTGCACACGCCAGCGCCAGCGTGCGCATCATCGAACTCATGGGGTCAAAGATGATGTTACCCGCGTTGCGCAGCCAGATGAACTGATCCGCCGGCAGCGCGAGCGCGTTCGGGAAAAACGCATTCAACCGCGGGTCAATGCACGTCAGCGCGATGACCGGCAGTTCAGTTTCATAGTCAGCCGGATGGAGGCCGGCTTCCTTGTCACCGGCCACCGCCCGGTGATTCGCATCAATGATGGCTTCAAACAGCCTCATGACATTGATTATGGCCAGGATCTGATATCTTTAGCAACGCGAACATAAACCTTATCCGATGCATAATCAGATTCCTTCTTTGTTGCTCTGCTTTCAATTTTAAATCCCGCCGTGGCATGGGGGAGAACGGTAACTCCGCGGTAATCACCATTTGCCGGAATCACGTCTATCAAGCTGTCGTCTTTGTCAAAGAGTTGAGCCTCTAATCCCAGGTTCTTCCAACCGAATTCGCTTTGGTTTGTTACGACTCCGACGACTGATACCATGAGATTGCTTCCAGACATCCTAAAGCCCAGCGTTGAGTTGATGATTGTAATCTGGTCTCGATAAGGAGCGAAATCCCGTTTTGGGCCTACCAAATGGTCAAAAAAAACTCCCACGCCCATCATCGCACCGATTATTAAGATGACCGCGAGAATGCCGCCGATGGTTTGTGTTGTCTGTGGATTTTGGAACGACCATTTCTTTTGCCAATATCGGCAATGCGGACAAACTTTAGCGGCGGCTTTGATTGTTTCAGCGCAAAGCGGGCAAACTTTCGTTTGTTCGGCGTCAGCCATGGCTATTTATCTTTATCGTCACCCTTGCTCATCGCTTTCTTCAGCGCCGGGACCTGTTCGAGCAATTTTTCGAACTTCACGCCGGTCAGGCTTTCCAGCACGGGCGGCAACTGGCTGATGATGGTGGTCACGTCGCCGGTCAGCTTGCTGGCGCCGCCGCCGGGACCGTTGCCGCTGTTGATGATGACCATCTTCTCGGTCTTGCTGAGCGGCTCGCTGATCTTGCCCGCCACTTCCGGCAGCACGCGCACAATCATCTCAATCACCGCCGCCTCGTTGTATTGCTTGAAGCTCTCGGCCTTGGCCTGCATCGCGGACGCCGTCGCCTTGCCTTGCGCCTCGATGACGGTGGCCTCGGCCAGACCGCGGGCTTTATTGGCATCGGCTTCCGCCATACCGGTGGCCTTGACGACGTCGGCGCCGGCAAAACCGGTTGCCTTCGTCGCGGAAGCGGCGCCGGCCGCCTCGGTTTCGAGTTGGAATTTCTTCGCGTTGGCCAGCGTCTCGACCTTGTAACGCTCGGCGTCGGCGGGTTTCTGCACGGTGGCTTCGAGTTCGCGCTGCTTGCGCAGGATTTCCTGTTGTTGCAATTCAATCTGCTTCTGCTTCTCGACGATGCTCACCTGCACTTCCTCGGCTTTCACCAACTGGCCGGTCTTGAACTTCTGCAAATCATAGGCGAGGTCGGCTTGCGCCTTCTGCTGATTCACCGTGGCCTGATATTGTGCCACGTTGGACTGATAATCGCGTTGCGCCTCGGCAATCTTGGTGTCGGCAGCGAATTGGGCTTCCTGCCCGGCCTGCTTCGCCTGCGCGGAGCGGATTTGAGAATCGCGGTCGGCCTCGGCCTGGGCGATGATGGCGTCGCGTTTGACCTGGGCGATGCGGGGTTTGCCGAGGGCGTCGAGGTAGCCCTGGCCGTCGCGGATGTCGCGAATGGTGAAGCTGATAATGTTCAGGCCCATGTTCGCCATGTCGCCGGCGGCCACTTCCTGGACTTTCGAGGCAAAGGCATCGCGGTTCTGATAAATCTCCTCGACGGTCATGGTGCCGAGAATCGCGCGCAAATGGCCTTCGAGCGTTTGCGTGGCGATGTTGCGGATTTCATCGGTGCTTTTCCCCAGAAATTGCTCGGCCGCCGTGCGGATGGAAACATCATCTCCCTTGACCTTGGTCTGCGCCACGCCGTCCACCTTCACCGGCACGCCTTTGCTCGTATAAACCTCCGGCGTCTGTACATCAATCGTCAGCAGTTCCAGCGACAGGATGTCCACCTTCTCAAGAATCGGCCAGACGAACGTGCCGCCGCCCTTGACGATACGGAACCCGATCTTCGAGCCATCCTCGGCGCGATGTTTTCTGCCGGACACGACGAGCACCTGATTGGGCCCGACCTTGGTGTAACGGCTCAGCACCATGTAAATGAGCAGGAACACGACGATGACGATGACGACCGAGGCGATGATGATGATGCCGCTCTGCATGAGATTCAGTTCGGCCAACGTGGGGGTAGGGTTCATTTTTAAGTCAGGTGTTGAAAGTTGAATATTGAGTGTTGAATGTTAAATCAGTCCGTGGCTTGTACGTAAAACTGGGTTCCGACGATACGGGTGATTTTGACCGTCCGGCCATTGGCCACCACCGCGCCATTTTCCGCGCGGGCCGGAGCGGTGTAGCGGGTGTCCCCCACCACATAGGCGATTTCACCCACACCGTTCGCCGGGATCGGGGTGATGATATTGGCCTCCGTCCCAATCAGCCTGGCCACGTGGGATTCGCTGGAACCTTGCGTATGGCGAAACACCGAACCGAAAAACGCGTACAACATGCCCGCGACGATGAAACCCCCGACCAGCGAGAGCGGCGCGCTGATTTCCGCCGGACTGGTTTTTTGAAACTGGGTGAAAATGAGGCCGAAACCGCCAAAGGCCGTTATAAAGGCGGCCAGGATCGTGGGGCTGAAAATGGAGAGGCCCGGCGCGTCGCTGCTGTCCGCGCCGGCCTCCACGTTGCCGCCGCTGCCCGCCACGTGCCCGCCGTGTCCGAAAAAGTGGCCGAACACGACACTGACCACTGCGAAGATCAAACCCGTCACCAGACAGATGCCGTAGATAATCATAATTCCTCGCTGAGATATCGTTGGGGCGAGTAAAATCCCAACTCGCTGCCAACGCAAGCAGGAAAGGCGGGTTTATGGTTGCCAGATCGCTTCATGCGTTGGATTTAGCAAACACCAACCCCGTTAATTCCGCATCTACAATATGCCGGAAGATTTGTAAACAAGGCAATCAAACCACGGATGAACACAGATGGACACGGATGGAGAAAGGTTTTGAGCGAGGTCACCAGATTACCAACCGTTGGGGGTCCCGGTTTTTGCAGAGACATTTTATTTTGTCTTAATCCGTGTTTATCCGTGTCCATCCGGGGTTAATGGATTCGTTCCTGCCTGGATCCGGTTGAAAGCGGAACTCAAAACGCGCTTAGCTCTTGCTAATGGGCCCCGGCTTTTTCATCGTCTGGCCATGCAATCCTACGAACTCCTGCGCGAGGTATTTGAGAACAAGACACCCAAACAGGTCGCCGCCGACCTGGGCCTGTCGCTCTCCATGGTCTATAAATGGGCCGAGCCGCCGAACCACGCCTCCGGCCTTCGCTCGGAAGCTGCGGCCCGGCGGGCCGGCAGCGGCACCGGCAACCCGCTCGACCGCATCGAAGCCTTGCTCCAAAGCACCGGCGACCGCCGGCTCGTCCAATGGATTTGCCAGCGCGCCGGCGGTTTCTTCATTCAAAACCCGAAGACCATCCCGCACCCGCATTACCTGATTCCCGCGACCAACCAGATTGTCCAGGAATTCGCCGACCTGCTGCATGTCATCGCCACAGCCACGGCGAATGATCAGATTTCGTCGCCGGAATCCAAACAAATCCGCGCCCGCTGGGAGGAATTGAAAACCGTGACGGAAGGATTTGTCGCCTGCTGCGAGAATGGAAACTTCGATCACATTCGCCAGCACGCAGTCCGACGGGCGGCTTCCCCTCCCGCCCCAAGGACGCAAGCTTGAGAGACGTTCCGACGGCAGTAGCAGCCGACGTGAGTCGGCTCCAACTTCTCCCTCGCCGCCATAATGAGCGGATTGATCCCGCTTTGCGGGACTGCTACGATTGGAATTCCAGCCCTGACGGGCTTTGGCTTCGTGATAATTTGACAGCACGACTTGTAAAGGTGACCGGCAGACGGGCCAGGTTGCCCGCACCCCTCGCCATGGCGGATGGCGGGAGAAATGCAGATGGCGGAATGAAGAAGGCAGAAAGAAATTCCCGCAAAACCCACTTCGCCGGCGTTCGGAGCGCCGAGCACCGTCTCGGCTTGCGGGGAAAATTCTTGTCCCGCGCCGAGACGGCGCCCGGTGCTCCGGTTTTGCAGAGATTTCAGGATGTGTTCGTCTTCCAGCCCGTGCAAGCTTCATTCACCATTCTGCCTTCTGCCTTCTTCATTTGCCTTTCACATCCCACGCATCGCGGAGGCCGTCGCCGAGAAAATTGAACGCCAGCAAGGTCGTCACCAGGACCCCGCCGGGAAAGGCAATCAGCCACCAATAAATCCGGATGGGATTGATTTGCGAAACGCCTTCAGCAATGAGCGTGCCCCAACTGGCCATCGGCGGTTGCACGCCCAGGCCAAGATAACTCAGAAACGATTCGTAGAGCACAATCGCCGGCACCGTGAGCGCAATATAGGTGATGACGACCCCAAAGATATTGGGAATGATGTGTCGCGCCAGAATCCGCGCCGGGCCGGCCCCGAGCGAGCGGCTGGCTTCCACGAACGCGCGGGTCCTCAGCGACAGCACCTGGCCGCGCACAATGCGCGCCATCGTCAGCCATGAAACGGCCCCCAGCCCGACAAACAGGAGCAGGATTTGCATTTCCTTTCCCCAAAAGGCCGATTGCTGGACGAAAGGCGACGCCTTGAGCAAGGCGCCCAGCGTCGTCAGCAACACAATGACAAAAATAATCGTTGGCAGCGAATAGAGGATGTCCACGATGCGCATCAGCGCGCTGTCCACCCGTCCGCCGACGTAACCGGCAATGGCTCCCCAGAGAACGCCGATGACGAGACTGACCACCGCGCCGACGAAGCCGACGAGCAACGAGATTTGCGCGCCGTACATGACCCGCGAAAAAAGGTCGCGGCCATGGACGTCCGTGCCGAACCAATGCTGCGCGTCGGGCGCGGCGAATTGCGCGTTGGACAAATGGTCAGGGTTGTGGATTTTGGCAAAAGCGACACCCGATGGCCCGAACGAACCAGCAACTTTAAGTGTGATTGGCCAGATAATGACCAGGGCCAGCAGCACGGCCACATACCAGGCGCTGATAACGGCGGCGTGGTTGCGTTTGAAGCGCTGCCACGCCTGCTTACCGGGGCCGTAGTTGGTCGAGAGTCGAGAGTCGAGAGTCGAGGGCAAAATAGTTTCCATCGAGCCAGTCTCCGGCTCTCGACCCTCGACCTTCGTCACTCGACTGTTTTCATCATTCATATTTCACCCGTGGATCGAGCCAGGTGTAGGCAAAGTCCACCGCCAGATTCAACGCAATGAGCAACACGGCGTAGAGCAGCGCCAGGCCGACCACGACGGTGTAGTCACGGTTCAAAGCGCCGTTGATCAAAAACACGCCGATACCGGGGATTTGAAAAATATTCTCAATGACGAACGAGCCGGTCAGCAAATCCGCCAGCATCGGTCCGGAATAGGAAACGACCGGCAGCACGGCGATGCGGACGGCGTGTTTGAGCAGCAGCCGGTTTTCGCCCAATCCTTTGGCGCGGGCGGCCGTAACGAATTCGGATTGCATGGCGTTCAACATCCCTTCGCGAAACAGCCGCGCGACCTTCCCGGCGGAAAACGCCCCTAACGCGATCATCGGGAGGATGGCTTGCATCGGCGACTCCCAAAGCGCCACCGGCAGCCATTTCAGCTTGAGCGCGAACACCACAATCAGGAAGGGTGCCAGCACAAAACCCGGCACGCAGACGGCGAGCGTGGCCAGAAAACTGCCGGCGTAATCCGGCCAACGTCCCCGGCGCGCGGCGGTAAAAAATCCGAGAGGCAAACCGATGCCCAGGGCAAAACAAAACGCCAGCGAACCGAGGGTCATTGAAACCGGCAAACCCTGCGCGATGATGTCGTTCACGCTGTGGTCGCGGTATTTGAGGGACGGGCCGAAGTCGCCGTGCGCGAGACCGTCGAGATAACGCAGATACTGTTTCCAGACAGGCTCGTTCAGGTGATATTTGGCCTCGAGATTGCGTTCGATTTCGGGTGAAGCGGGCGCGCGTTCACGGTCGAAGGGGCCGCCGGGCGCGATGTGCACCAGCCAGAACGCCAGCGCGCTGATGACCAGCAGCAGCGGAATCGCAAAGATGAGGCGTTTGAGAAAATACATTATTAGTCGAGGGTCGAGCGACGAGAGTCGAGAGCCGGAGACTTTGCGCGGCTGAACGGTGTTTTTGAAGTCGGAACAGAGAGGGAACGATTCAAAGCGGCCGTTCGTTTGGCTAATTTCTCCAATTCATCAAATAACGGTTCAAGGTCGCTTTCCTTGACGTAACCTTCGTCAAAGGCGAGGTAGAAAGTGGAGGCAACTTCCATGAGCGAGCCATAGGCTTGTTCAAGGAAATGTGCAAAATCCTTGTCGGAATTGCGACCGGAGCCTTCGGCGATATTAGAAGAGATAGAGATCGCTGCCCGCCGAATTTGTGAGGTCATGGCAAACAATTCTTCGCGCGGAAACTTGCGGGTGAGCCGGTAGATGGATTGATTGATTTTCCTGGCATCCTGCCAGACTTCCAGCTTCTCAAACCGGAATCGTGTTTTCATGAGTACCTTTCGTTACTGGTTAGCGTTTTCAGGCTCTCGACCCTCGACTCTCGACTCTCGACCGGCCTTCCGAATATACTGCAACGGGTGGTCGTCGAGAATATTTTCGTAAACGCCCTGGATTTTGTTTGTGTCGAAATAATTGATGCCGACGTAAAAAAACAACGGAATGATCGGCACCTGGTTGCTCACCAACAGCGTTTCCGCCCGTTGAAATATCTCCGCCCGTTTTTTCAAATCCGTCTGCTCGTTGGCCTCGGTGATGAGCGCGTCATAGGTCGCGCTTTTCCAGCCGGTGCGATTGTTGCCATCGTTGCTGGTGAACATGCCGAGGAAGGTCTGCGGGTCGTTGTAATCGCCGATCCAACTGGAGCGCGCCAGGCTGTAATCGAGGTGGTCCATCGCATTCAGATACACCTTCCATTCGAGCTGGCGCAGATCCATGTGAATGCCCAATTCGTCGCGCCACATCTGCTGTAATTCGATGGCGATGTTCTGGTGCATTTCCGCGGCGCCGCCGGCCGCCGCGTTGAACGTGTATTCGAACCGCGGGAATCCCTGGCCGCCGGGGTAACCGGCCTCGGCCAGTAATTGTCGCGCCCGGGCCGGATCATAACCAAGCCCGCCGACGGGAAGGTAATTGGCCGTTCCGTCCGGCACGAGGTGCGAAGCCGGCTGCTCCCCGGCTCTCGTGATTTTTGTAACGATGCGCTCCTTGTCGATCGCCAGGGCGAGCGCCTGGCGGACCCGCGGGTCGTCGAACGGCTTGCGGGTGACGTTGAACCGGATGAAATAGGTGCCGAGATAATCGAACTTGTGGAAATCCGGGCGTTTGAGCAGCAAATCCACCAGTTCCGTCGGCACGAGTTCCTTGTCCCACACGATATCCGCCTGGCCGCTCATGTAAAGATTCAGCGCCGCGCTGGGCGAGCCGACCGGCAGCAGGTCAATGATGTCGGACCGGGTGTGGGCGGCGTCCCAATAGCGTGGATTTTTTTTCAGCCGGACCTTGTCGTTGAGCCGCCAGTACACCAGTTCGTAGGGGCCGCTGCTGGGCAATGGCTTCGCCATGATCCAGCGATCGCCGTATTTTTCAATGGTCTGGCGGGGCACGATGTAGGTCACCGGCAAGGCGCAAACGTCGAGGAAAAATGGCGTCGGATGATTCAATTCCACGCGGACGGTGAACTTATCCAATACGTGAATGCCCACCAGCGACGGATCCTTGATTTTGCCCGTGTTAAATGCCTCGCCATTTTTCAAATAATATAATTGTCCCGCGTAATCCGACGCCGTCGCCGGGTTCAGCACCCGGATCCAGGAATACCACACGTCGTCCGCCGTGATCGGTGGGCCGGTGGACCAGACCAGGTTGGTGCGCAGGTGAAAGGTATAGATGCGTCCGTCCGGTGAAATTTCCACGCTCCTGGCCAGGCCCGGGATCGGACGCGCGGTTCGGGGGTCGAACCGCATCAAACCTTCGAACATGCCGATGACGATGCGCATTTCCGGTTGTCCGGTCAGGAGGGCCGGATCGAGGGTTTCCGGTTCCGCCCCGTTCAGAATCGTGAGGTCCGCCGGCGGTTCACGATGAATGCAGCCGGCATTCAGAAAACAGACGGCGGAAATCAGAAGGCAAAAAAATGCCTGGCTCAGCCTGAGCGCCCGGCCGGTGGCCGTTTGGACTCCCGCGTTTGCGCGGCCGCCGGAAGGCGGGACTCCGAACCAGGTCGCTCCCCGCTTTTTATCAGCCGTGTCAAATTGCCTCTTCCGATTTCCGGCTTCCGATTTCCGGCTTCTGGCAGAGGCGCTTTTCAAATTGGCGACGCGTTATTTTGATTGCGGCGGCGCGGCGGGCGGATGGGCGGGTGCGGTGGCGGGCGTAGTACCCGGCGTCGTCAGCGGCACGGACAGCAAACTGTTCGTACCCGCCGCGGTCGGCGGTGAAGCAGCCGGCAATGAAGGCGGCAAAGCGACAGGCGTTTCCGTCTGTTTCTGCTGCACCTGCTTTTCAAATTCCGAAGAACTTCTTCTATTATGCAGTTGGTCCTCCAAATATCCCAGAAACAGGGCCATCAGGAAGAAAATGATCGTGGCCCATTTCGTGATTTTGGTCAGGGCGTTGCCCGAACCGGCGCCGAAGAGCGCGTCCGCCGCGCCGCCACCGAAGGCCATGCCCGCCCCGGCGTCCTTCTTGGGCAACTGGATCAACACCAGCAAAATCAACACCAGGCAGTTGAGCACCAATAACGCCGTCAATATTCCAGCAATGAAAGCCATAAACCGATGTTATATTGAATTTTTGACGATGTCAGCAAAACTTCGCGTTTCCAGCGCCGCGCCGCCCACGAGGGCGCCGTCCACATCCGGCTGGCTCATCAACTCGCGCGCGTTGGCCGGCTTGACGCTGCCGCCGTATTGAATCCGGACCTTTTTCGCCACTGCTTCACCAAACGACTTGACCAGCAATCCGCGAATGAACGCGTGCGCTTCCTGGGCCTGTTGCGTGGTCGCGGTTTTACCGGTGCCGATGGCCCAGACCGGTTCGTAGGCGATAATGGTCTCAACCATTTGTTCCTTGCTCAGACCAGCCAAACTGCCGCGCACCTGCGTTTCCAGGACCTGCTGCATCTGACCCGCTTCGCGCTCGGCCAGGGTTTCACCGACGCAAACGATCGGTTTGAGGCTGGCCGCGTGCGCCGCCGCCGCTTTTTTGGCGATGAGCGCGTCGGATTCCTTTTGATACTGCCGCCGCTCGGAATGGCCGAGAATGACGTAGCGCACAGAAAACTCCTTCAGCATGCCGGCGCAAATTTCGCCGGTGAACGCGCCGAAATTGTTTTCACTCATGTTCTGCGCGCCCAGCCGGATATTGGAATCGTCGATGATGGCCTTGGACACCGATTCCAAAGCCGTGAACGGCGGGCACACCACGATGTCCACCTCGCGGATGTTGGCCAGTTCCAGTTTCAGGTCGCTCACGAGGGCCAGCGCCTCGGCCACCGTTTTGTTCATCTTCCAGTTGCCCGCAATGATCAATTTTCGTTCTTTATTCATGGTTTCAAAAAAATTCTAATGGAAAGGCGCCAAGGTTCAAAGCCGCTCATTTGTCGGTCAGCGCCGCCACGCCCGGCAGCACCGCGCCTTCCAGGAATTCCAGGCTCGCGCCGCCGCCGGTGCTCATAAACGTCACCCGGTCGCCCAGCCCGGCCTTTTTCAGCGCCTTCACGCTGTCGCCGCCGCCGATGATGCTTTTGGCGCCCTGCCGCGTGGCGTCCGCCACGGCCTGCGCCACAATATTCGTGCTCGCGGCAAAGCGCGCGTCTTCAAACATGCCCAGCGGCCCGTTCCACAAAATCGTTTTCGCACCCTTGATGATTTCCGCGTAATGCGCGGCGGTTTTTTCGCCGACACCAAATCCTTCCGCGTCGTCGGGAATGTTGCCGTTCACCGTGCGGACATTGGTGAAATCAAAGACCGGCTTGCCCTTCTTGTTGAGCTTGCCCGTGTCCACCGGCGTTGCGACCACCACGTCCACCGGCAATTCAAATTTGACGCCGAGCTTCTTCGCCTTGGCCTCGGCGTCGAGCGCGGTCTGTTTGTGGTCCGGTTCAACCAGTGATTTGCCGATTTTTTCCCCGTGCGCCAGCTTGAAGGTATAAGCCATGGCGCCGCCTATCAATATCGTGTTCGCCTTTTCCAGCAACCGGTCGATGACCTTGATTTTGTCCGAAACTTTCGCGCCGCCGAGAATGACGACAAACGGGCGGGCGGGATTTTCCAGCTCATCGCCGAGGAACTTCAATTCGCGTTCCATCAGCAAACCCGCTGCGCATTGGCCGCCCCGCCGGGCGACCACGCGAGCGACGCCCTCGGTGGAAGCATGAGCGCGGTGGGCGGCGCCGAACGCGTCGTTCACATAAACATCGGCGACCCGGGCCAGCTTTTCGGCAAACGCCGGGTCGTTCTTTTCCTCCTCGTTATAATAGCGGACGTTTTCCAGCAGGAGCACGTCGCCGTCTTTCATGGCGGCCACGGCCTGCGCCACTTTTTCGCCGATGCAATCGTCAACGAAGGTCACGGGTTTGCCCAGCAGTCCGGACAGTTTCACCGCGACCGGCTGGAGCGACAGGGTGGCGTCGCGCCTGCCCTTGGGACGGCCGAGGTGCGCGGCAAGGATCAGCTTGCCGCCTTTTTCAATCAAAAGCTTGAGCGTCGGCAGTGTCTCGACAATCCGGGTGGCGTCGGTGATGACCATCTTGCCATCTTTTTCCTCCAGCGGCACGTTGTAGTCCACGCGCAGAAAAACCCGTTTGCCACGGACGTCCAGATCTCGAACCGTCAATTTTGCCATAAATTCGTCCTGCTTTCCAAAAATTCAGAAAGGTGAAGATAACCGGGCGGGATTCCAAGTAAAGTGAATTCAGCGCGGAAAAAGGTTCTCTAACTGCTCGAATCAGACTGCAGGGTTTGCCTTCCCCCCGGAGGCACGTGCGATTGATTCAGCGTCTTGCCGCGCAACATTTCATGATAAAGCCGCCCGTCCAATTTCGTTGGCCGCGCTGTCTGATGGTCAAACGTTTTCAAATCAACGTTCCCCGCTAGTAGCGCAGTTAAGAGACGGCTCCCCCATTCTCTGCCCAGTCACCACAAAGCAACTTTGCTTGTTCCAAAACGGTTTGGGTGGCCTTTTCCTGCTTGTCCGGGGGATAGCCGTATTTGCGGAGGATGCGGCGGACGAGGACACGGAATTGGGCTTGGGCGCTTTCGCGCAATGTCCAATCAATCGTTACGCTCTTACGGACGTGCGAGACAAGCTCCCTCGCGATGTTTTTCAGTGCCGGCTCACCCAGTACTTTCACGGCGCTGTCGTTGGTTTCCAGGGCATCGTAAAATGCCACTTCATCATCTGTCAGGCCAAGGCTTTCACCTCGCTTCTGGCCTTCGCGCATTTGCTTGGCCAAATCAATCAATTCCGCGATCACCTGCGCGGCTTCAATTGTCCGGTTTCTGGATCGCCTTGTAAAGCTCCACGCAGATGCGGCGGCTCATGCAGACCACCATCGCCTTGCCTTCCATCGCGGCGTAACGCGCTTCCCAATGCTTCACCATATCCTCGGCCACTAGCGCGATGCGTTTGTCCGTCCCGACCATCGCTTCCAGTTGCGCCCACTTCCGCCGCAGACTTTCCTTCGTGGCTTCCTCCGCGTCTTCCGTCACTTCTTCAAAGTTCGGGTCAATCCTCGGGCGTTCCTCGGGCTTCAAATCAATCTTTGCCAGCCGAGCCTCGTAATAAATCGGCACGGTGGCCTTGTCCTCCTTCGATTGCAGGATGTCGTAAACGTCAATGTAATCGCCGAACACGGCCTGCGTGTTCTTGTCGCCGCTTTCAATCGGCGTGCCGGTGAAGCCGATGAACGACGCCTTGGGCAAGGCATCGCGCATGTGATTGGCGAAGCCGTCAATGAAATCGTATTGGCTGCGGTGCGCCTCGTCGGCGATGACGACGATGTTGCGCCGGTCGGAAAGCAGCGGATGCTTGCCGCCCTTTTCATCCGGAAAAAATTTCTGAATCGTGGTGAACACCACGCCGCCGCTGGCGACGTCGAGCAGCTTGCGCAAATGTTCCCGGCTCTCCGCCTGAACTGGTATTTGCCGCAGCAACTCTTTGCAAAACGAGAACGTGTCGAAAAGCTGGTCATCCAAATCGTTGCGGTCAGTGAGCACGACGATGGTGGGATTTTCCATCGCCGGGTGCTGCACAATTTTCCCGGCGTAGAAAACCATCGAAAGACTTTTGCCGCTCCCTTGCGTGTGCCAGATGACGCCGGCCCGCCGGTCGCCCATTCCTGGTGTAGCGCAGGCGTCCTCGCCTGCGAGTTTACCCGGCGTCTCGCCGGGTGTTCCTTCGCGCGGCGAGACGCCGCTCGAACCCGCAGCCGGGACGGCTGCGCTACATGGCTGAACACCCGCCGCCCGCAAGGTCGTCTCCACCGCCTTGTTGACGGCGTGGAATTGATGATAACCCGCCAGCTTCTTCAGGGGCGAAGCATTGCCCGTCTGGAAAGACCCGGAATCCTCAAAGACGATAAAGTTGCGGATTAAGTCCAACAAGCGGTGCTTGTCGAACACGCCTTTGAGCAGCGTTTCCAGTTGCAACGACCCCGGCGGGACGAGGTCTCGTCCTGTCACCGTGCGCCACGTCATGAACCGCTCCCAATCCGATGTAATGGTTCCAAGCTTTGCCTGGTGGCCGTCGGAAATCACCAGCAGCGCGTTGGAGTGGAACAGCGACGGGATTTGCGCCTTGTAAGTCTGGAACTGGTCGAACGCCTTGCGGATGGTGGCCTGCTCGTCCGCGATGTTTTTAAGTTCCAGCACCGCCAGCGGGATGCCGTTGATGAACACCAGCACGTCGGCGCGTCGGTTGAAATGGCCTTCCTCCACCGTGAACTGGTTGACGGCGAGAAATTCATTGGCCTCGGGATTCGCAAAGTCAATCAGCCAGACCTTGTCGTGAACGATTTGACCGTCAGCATTGCGAAATTCCACGTCCACGCCTTCCACCAGCAGCCGATGAAAGGCGCGGTTGTTCTCGATGAG
>JAJXYT010000078.1 GCA_021780375.1 bacterium
CGCGAGTTTTTGTTCAGCCCGATCTCGCCGATGCCGAGCACACCGGGCCGGTCAAGAAATCGTGGAATCATAGCCAACACTTCCTCTGCGAGCGTCACATTCTCGGCTTCCTTGGGGTTGATGCAAAGCCAGCAGAAATGTTTCAGGCCGAATTTCGCCGCGCGTTTCGGCTCGTGCTCGGTGAGCTGGCAGAAATAATCGTAAAAGCCGGCGGCGGAACTGCGATCGAAACCCGCCCAGAACGCCGGCTCGCAGACCGCCTCACAGCCGGCAATCGCCATGCGCTCGTAGTCGTCGGTGACGCGGCTGGCCATGTGGGCGTGGGGCTCGATGTATCTCATCGTGATGCGTGAAAACTGGCATTGGACTGACGTTTGCCGGGCCAGGCGCCGGCGGCGCCTTTGCTTTCCGCTTTGGTAATGGGTTTCGTTGTGGGATCGCTGAAAGCCAGCAAAACCCTCCGGGCTTTCTCCTTTTGCCGGCCGTTCAATTTACCAAGCGCGGCGCGAAAGGCTTTCAATCGAAAATCGTCCTTGCCGGCGGCGCGTTCGGCACGGTCGAGGAAGGCGGCGACCTCAATCCACTTGTGCCACGCATCGAGGAAGTAAAGGTCGAGGATCTGCTGTCGCGTCGTATCATTTATGATTTACGATGGAAGATTTATGATTTTGTCAACATGTGGCACTCCCATCATAAATCGCAAATTATAAATCATTTATCCAGCACCGCACCTGCTTCGCCGCTGCCTTGGGTGCGGTGCTCAGCACGTTGTGATCGGCGCGCAGGATGACCCGGTACCCGCGCAAGGCCGGACAATGCTTCCTGAGCCAGCGCCGGACCCGTGGCCACGGCACAATCGGATCAAAAAATCCGCTCAAACCAAATATCGGCAGCCGGGTCTGGCGGGCGATTGGCCGCGGATCGTTTTCAGCCACCAGCCGCAGGCGATGTTGCGCCGCCCGGCGGTCCAGTTCCGTGCGGCGGGCAATAAATTCGTCCAGGCTCGCCAGTATTTGAGGCGAACGACGATACCGGAAGCGGGCCACCCTGGCGTAACCAAAGATAATCCAGACGAGCAACCTTGTGGAAATATGCGCCGTGATCTTTTCTGCCAGCCGTATCGCGCGGTGCATGGGATATTTTACAAAACCACCGGCCAGAATCGCACCCCGGGCCTTGAATTTTCCGCGCGCCACCATGGCCCAGACCACCTGTGACGAGAACGATTCGCCGAGCAACCAGCCATTGGTGATGCCGTTATCTGCGAGCGCGGTTTCCACCGCGGCCGCGTAATCGTCCAGCGACCAGGTGATCGTCCGTGGATAAGTAATTTCAACGAAGCGTGCCCTGTCGCCGATAGCATGGCGGAAACCGCCGATGAGTGTCCAGTCGCCGTGCAAGCCGGGCAGATAAATCAAGGTCGGCAGCGAAGCGTCGCCGTAAATGCGGAGTTGAAGTTCTTCGGCCATTTTGTAGGAGCCGAGGCAACGAGGCTCTGACTGAATTTACGATTTACGACCGGCGCTTTACGAGTCCTTTCACAATTTTACCGGCTCACATAATTCGTATCTCGAAGATCGGAATCTTGAGTCTCTTCATGTCGGCTCCGGCTTTTGCAGTTTTGGGAAAAAGTCCACCGCCGTCTTGCAGGTGGCAATGCTTAATTCTTCGAGTGAACAGCCTTTGACTTGGGCGACGACTTCGGAAATTTCCTTCACGTAAGCCGGTTCGCAGCGTTTGCCGCGATAGGGCACGGGCGCAAGATACGGACAATCAGTTTCCAGCATGAGCCGGTCCAGCGGCGTGGCGGCGACGGTATCGCGGACATTCTGGCCGTTTTTGAAAGTCACAATACCAGTGAAACTGACGAGCGAACCGATTTCCAATACGCGCCGCATCCGGTCGGCGTTTTCACCGAAACAATGGAACACACCGCGAACTTTCCCGGCGAACGGTTTGAGTTGCGCCAGCGTGTCGTCAAAGGCATCGCGTTGGTGGATGATGCAGTTCAGTCCGGCTTCAATGGCGACCTCGATTTGCTGCTGGAAAATGTCGGCCTGCCGTTGTTTGTAACGGGCGTCGTCCTCGAGGCTGCCGCATTGTGAACTGGGCAGGTGATGATAATCCAAACCAATCTCGCCAATGGCGACAACTTTGGGATGTTTCGCGTATTCGCGCAGAGCCGGCCGCAAGTCGGACGGGGCCTTCATAGCGTCGGAGGGATGCCAACCGACGGCGGCAAAAACGGAAGGGATTTTTTCAGCCAACCGGATGGCGCGTTCGCTGCTGCTGAGGCTGGTCCCGATGGAAATCATCCTGGTGATGCCGGCGGCCTGGGCACGAGCGATGACCTCGGGCAAGTCATTCGCGTAATCGGGATAATCGAGATGTGCGTGGGTATCGTAAAACGTCGCCATGCCAATTTGCCGGTTATTTGGTCAGCGCCTCGTATCTGGCCACTTCGTCCGGTTTGTTGAGCTTTCTCGCCAAGGCCAACAGCTTTCGGTAAATAATCATTTTTCCGGGATAATCAGGGGATTCCTGGAGCAGTTGTTGATAGTCATCGTAGGCCGCCTGGTTCTGGCTTTGGTCCTCCAACTTGCCGCCCAGGGTGAGCCGGAGACGGATGCGCTGCTCCGGCGAGGGGCCACGTTTTAGAGCCAGTTCATACATATCAATGGCCGAGGACGGTTTGCCTTCTCTTTCATAAAGGTCGGCCAGTTTTTCCGTGAGCACGGCGCTGTTGGCGGTGGCCTTGATATTTTCAAGATAATCTGCCATCCGGAAAAGGGACGCGCCGTGGGCGAGCGCCAGGTCAACGACCCGCAGGCACGCCCATTCGCTCAACGGGCTGTGACGGCGCTCGAGTTGGGCATACAGCAATTGCAGCGGTTTGCCGAACGGCCGGTAAAGCGGGTCCCCGATAACGGTTGTCTGCCAGGAAAGGACCGGTTGTGCCGCCCAAGCGGCCTCGCCGAAGGTAAAGCCGTTGGCCATCCAGCGCGCCAGAAAGGCCGCAATGTTTGGCGTGCCGGAGAGGTAAGGTTCATACACACAGCCCATCGTGCAGGTCGCACCTTTGGCCAATAGCGGGCCGCACCAGTTTCGATCTTCAGAGCGGAGGGTATCGGCGCTGAACGAATGCAAATGATAGGCGAAAGCGCCGGGCATGAATTCCACCCTGGGCTGCGCAAATGGCCCGGAAACATTTGCGTCATACCACCCGCAGTAAATGGCAATCTGGCTCATGGGAAAACTCGCGGGAAACGTCTCCGGTTTGTCATCCAGGGTGGTTTCGAATCCCAGTTCACTGCAGATTTCCGCTCCTTCCTGGATCCATTCGTCGCCCAGATAATAGCTGTCCGTTTTGGGCAATCCGCGCGCGTCGAAGTAAGCGCGTCCCCACAAGCCGTCACGCTCGGCCGCAAGCGCCTTGTCCACGAGGCCTTTCGCAATGGCGGCGTTTGGTCCGTCAAGCCGCGCCACCAGTAAAATGCCGTTGGTCGGATTTAACAGCGCGGTATTGGTGGCCCCATAAACCCAGTTTTGCAACGGTCCTGCCAGCGAAACACCCGTTTTGACCATCGGCAACCAGGCGAGTTCGGAATCCACGGCGGCTTCGTTCCGTTGTAAATCGGGGTTGATACCATTGGTAAGAGATTCGTTCAAACTGGGATCCGGCGCGATTTTCAGCGGAACACCATAACACAAAACGGCATAGCGGATTTTGGATGCGACCACCCGGTATTGCATCCTCGCCCGTCCGTCGTTGGCCGCGCCGGTCGTCACAAAGCCGAATCGCCAAAGATGGTCGGAATCCAGCCGGCGGGCCAGCGGCAATTGCAGGGTATCGCGAAATTCCTCCCGCGACATGACCTCATTGGTTGTCATGGCAAAACCGTAAATCTGTTTCTTGGGAACCTGTCGTGCCTTGGCATAATACTCGGCCACGGACTTGGACTCCGGCATGCGCTTGTTGTAAATGAGCACGACTTCATCGCCGCCGGCCCAGGCCAGCAACGGCGCCAGGGCCGCCGACAAAATCGCGAGCCGGATTGACAAGAATCTCATACGCTGGTCATTAGACCTTGAACGGAACAAAACATTCTAAAATTCACAAATCACACTCGATTTTAAGGCCGTCGTACGCAAGCGCAACACCGCCCGGCAGTTCAGCTTGCGCCTTGTCGTGATCGTAATCGTGAGTCAAGTGCGTGAAAAATGTTTTGCCGGCGCCGATACGCCGCGCGGCGGTCAGCGCTTCGTCAAGGCTCATGTGCGTCGGATGCGGTTTGGGCCGGAGGGCGTCGAGCACGGCGATTTCGACACCGCGGACCTTTTCCACGACCGCCGGCGGGACTTCCTTGCAATCGCTCAGGTACGCGAGCCGCTTCCGGCCGTTTTGCACAAAGAGATAGCCGTTCGTCATGATGGAACCGTGCGGCAAGGGCAGGGGGGTGATTTCAAGGTCCCCCAATGGGAACGTTCCGTTAATCACGTGTGGTTCAGGATGAAAATAACCTTTGGGAATCGGCCGGCCGTCAAAGGCGTAAATAAAAACACGTTTCAGCGAAGCCATCGTTTCTTCATTCGCGTAAATCGGCAGGGGACCGCCCCGGACATCGCAAAAGCGCCGGCAATCGTCCAGGCCCATGACGTGATCGGCATGGGGATGGGTGAAAATCACCGCATCCAGCCAGAGGATGTTTTCGCGCAGCATTTGCACACGAAATTCCGGCGTGGTGTCCACCACCAGTTTTGTCCGGTCAGTGGCGACATAAATGGAAGGCCGGGTGCGGTGGTTCTTCGGGTTCGCCAAAAATTCCGGCGGATATTCCCTGCCGATCACCGGCACGCCTTGCGAGGTGCCGCTCCCGAGGAAAACGAGTAAAAATGACATGCCTAAATTGTCCGCTTAAATTAACGGGAGCCAACGTCGGGTGCATCAAAAACTTTTCTCTTTTAGGTTTCCTTTTTGCCGGTTCGAGCAAAGAATGAGCGCTGGAACCGAGTGCAAAAAGGCCGCGCGAATGACCGGCATCATCCGCGCGGGCGTTTTCCGGTAACTGTTTACAAATCATGGACTCATTGCCAACTGTTCTACTCAAACCGGGTGAGGCCGACCGCATAGTCGCCGGCCACCCGTGGATTTATCGCGGTGAAATCCTCCGCCTGACCCGGCAACCGGCTGATGGCGAACTCGTTCAGATCAAGGATCACCGCCAGCGATTTCTCGGCGTTGGCTTCTTCAATGCCAGGTCCAAAATCAATGTTCGTGTTCTTTCCCCGGAGCGGGTCGAGATAAACGAGCCATTTTTTGAAGGGCGCATTCGCGCCGCGCTCGCTGTCCGGCAAAGACATCTGCCGGAGGCGACCTCGTATCGTATCCTCAATGCCGAAAGCGACTTTCTGAGCGGCCTCATCGTTGACAAATATGAGGATGTGCTGGTCGTCCAGATTTCTTCGTTGGGGATGGACAGGCGGAAAACACAGATTGCCGCCGTGCTGCAAAAAATCTTTTCGCCGCGCGCCATTCTGGAACGCAGTGATATGGCGTCGCGCAAATTTGAGGGATTGGCAGAAGGGGGGGGAACCCTGGCGGGCGAATTGGGCGGGCCGGTTTCAGTAAAGCTGAACGGGCTGAAATTTGAGGCTGACCTCATCGGCGGGCACAAGACGGGTTTGTATCTCGATCAACAGGCCAATTATCAAGCCGTAGCGCAGTTTGCGAAGGGCGCGCAGGTTCTGGATTGTTTCAGTTTTCTGGGCGGCTTCGGTTTGCACGCGGCGCGCGCAGGCGCGGCCCGCGTCCACTTGCTCGACCAAAGCGCGGAGGCGATCGCGGCTTCCCAACGAAACGCAGCGGCCAACGGGCTGGCGGACCAGTGCTCGTTTGAGGCCGTGAACGTTTTCGACTGGCTCAAGGCGCAGACCGCCGTCCAGCCGCATGAAAAAGTCATTCCACGATTCGATTTGATCGTGCTCGACCCGCCGTCATTTACGCGCAACCGCGCCTCGGTGCCGGACGCCCTGCGGGGTTACAAGGAAATTCATTTGCGCGCATTGAAATTGCTGAGACCCGGCGGCACATTGGCGACGTTCTGTTGCTCACACCACGTGGACGCGACGACCTTTCAGGATGTGATTCTTTCCGCCGCTTACGATACCCGGAGAATTTTGCGCCGTGTCGCAATCTATTCGCAGAGCCCGGACCACCCCGTCATCCCGATGATTCCGGAAACGGAATATCTCAAGGGATTTGCGTTTGAGGTGGTCAGATAGGACTACAGAAAGGAACAAAACCCTTTTCAAAAAAGCAAATAAAGGAAACGAAGCCGTCAGAACGTTGCTCTTTGTCATCTTCGTTACCTTGTGTTCAATTTGTAACGGTACCCGGCAGAAAGCCACCGATGTCCAAACGTTTCCAATTTGCGGCGGTCGGCCGACTGCCGCTACGGTCATTGCTGCACGCCGACGCGGTAAAAGAACGGGCCGCTACCTGCCGCGTTGGTATCCGTGAAAGTTGTCGTGCCCGGTTGGCCGATGATGTTGCTCTGGATGGTTGAGAACGCCGGTTGTATTCCCAGATTGGTGCTGCTTTGCAGGAAATAGGTCCGGTTGCTTACGCTTTGCCAGCCTACGACCAGACCCGCCGGATTGTTGGTCGGAGCAGGAGGCAACATGGCCAGGACGGACAAGGCATTGGTAGGGTTCAAGCCCGCAATCCAATCCTGATAGACATTGAATCCGGTGCCGTCCAAATCCGCGTAATCCACCGAGCCATCCGTGGGCAAACCATATTGTTGCGCCCATGCATAGGAGAGTACTGAAGACGGCGTTTGATATTCGCAGGCGCCGATGTCCACCGTGCCGCCAACGATGCGCGGGTTGCCATCCAGGTCGGTGGCACTGGTCACATAAGCGTCATTGCCGGAGTTGATGCACGGCGAATTGGATTGGAGATGAAAGTCACCGCCCGGCAGATCTAAAAATAGTGGTTCGTTGGTAATGTTGCCAAGACCACTTGGGGGAAGCGGCGTGGTGCAACAGAAGTTCAAAGTTGCAGAGATATAGTTCGACGCGCTTCCGCCGGGGGTGAACAAGTTGTCATCAAGAATGCAATTATTTGCCGTCCCAAATGCCACGCCGCCGCCTCTGCCGGCGGAATTACCTGTCAATGTGCAACTTACTAACGAACTGTAAGCAGCTCCGCCGCCACTTCCTGCCGAGCTGCCGCCACCGGCTGCATTACTGGTTACGAGGCAATTGATCAGGACCGCATTATAGGCGCCGCCGCCGCTGTCGGTGGCGATATTTTGCTTCAGGCTACAATTCACCAGCGTGCCCCGAAAGACGCCGCCGCCCAGCCGGGCAAGGCTGCCGGCCAGCACGCAGTTGGAAACAATACTGCTGGAGGCAGAGCAATACACGCCGCCGCCATCAGGGTAATTGCCGATACCTCCCTCGCCATTCGTCAGGGTGAATCCCGTCAGCACGGCATTGGCACCCAAAAGCACGCAGCGCACGGCGTTCGTTCCTGATGCCTGACGGCCTTGAATGATGGTGGCTGACGGCCCATTGACACTCTGCAGAATTATTGAATTGGTCACCGTGACCTGATTCGTGCCCGAATCAAACCATTTTCGCCCGCCGGTCGCATAAATGCCGTTGGTGACGAATATTCAGTTCCAGCAGGAGCCGAGGTAACGAGCCCAAAATCCCCTGAGAACACGCAGCGTTTTGAGCAGAACAGGGCTCCTCACGCCGGCTCCTGCGGTTTTTCCAACACGCGCCTGGCTAAGCCTGAAGCAATAGCTCCCGCTGCCAACTCATCAATTCGGGCGCATATTGGTCCCAGTCGCGGGCGAGTTCGCTCAGCGTCGCCCGGCTGGCGATAACGGTGGGGTCGATGCCCAGTTCATGCGCGTGCCGGTCCCGGCGATTTTCCAGGTCATGGTAGCGGCGCATCTCGGCTTCGGTCGGGCGATAAAACTTATGCCGCAGCAGCACGGGGTGGCTCCCCGGCGGCAAGGCGAGCGCGGCCCTGATGGCCTGGCTCAAAGCGGCGTGGCGACGCGGCGACAGGCGGGGCGGCAACAGGTGATCCACCGGTTTGTGCGCGGCAGCGGTTGCGGCGATGTTCACGAGTTTTTCGTGGTTGAGAATGAAAAACGGAGGGCGATTGGCGGCAATGGCTTCCCTTTCGCGCCATTCCCATAATCCACGCAGAACGGCCAGCGCGCGGCGATTCAACGCGTGGCTGCCCTTGATGCGCCAGACGGCATCCGCATTGGCGGCGGGCGGCTTTGAGCTTTCCGCAATGAGCCGCGCGCACGATTCCTGGTGCCAGGCCAGACGGCCTTTCCGTTGCAGTTCAAGCTTCAGCTTGTCCGCCAGCGGTTTGAGATAATGCGTATCGTTGCGCGCGTATTTTTCCATCCGTTCGGTGAGCGGGCGTCGCGCCCAATCGGCCTTTTGCGAGCCTTTGTCCAGCTTCACGCCAAGGAATTGTTCAACCAGCGCACTCAACCCGAACTGGCGTTCGCCCACGAGCCGGGCGGCGAGCATGGTGTCAAAAATCGCCGACGGCACGAATTCATGGTGCTTGCGCAGCAGGCGCAAATCGTAATCCGCGCCGTGCATGATCAGCTCGTGCGCATTGAGCGCGTCCAACAGCGGGTCGAGATGGATGCCGGCGAGCGGGTCAATCAGGGTATCGCCGGCGGCGGTGCTGATTTGGATGAGGCAGACCTTCTCAGGATAGGCGTGCAGGCTGTCGGCTTCAGTGTCGAGGGCCAGCCAGGGAGCGGATTGAATGGTCGGCAGCAGGGTTGCCAGCTTGGCATCGGTGTTAATCACGCCAGAAATATATTTATGCCGCGACCAATCAAAAGACGAAACTGCGGCTTGCGGGTACGGTTTGGCGGGGCGAGGCTGCGGACGAGCCGGCTCGCGGGGACGCTCACGCCGCCAAAATATTCAAATTGTACGGACGCCGGCCGGGATTAGTTTTGCGTTCCGCCGGTTTCGGATTTCACAGCCTGATTCCATCAAAATGGAATTGAATGTTTTGGGCAATCCTCCTGTCCATTAAATGTAACTTATCCTGCAAAGTGGCGCATGGCGCCAATCGCAGCCCACGGGAAGGGCGCGCCGAATAAAATAATATTAACGTTTTATGAACGAGCCGATGCTTATGGTTGCGCCGCCGCAGAAAAAGCGGCGGCGCTGGTTGCGATTCTTGGCAGCCCTGGCGGTGGTGTTTATCATCTTGATCGTGGTGATGTATTTTGTCGTGACCAGCCCGGCCTTCATCAAAAGTGTGGTGCTGCCGCGCGCCGGCACGGCGATGAACGCGAATATCACGGTCAGCAGCATGTCGTTCGACCCCTTCAAACAGATTGTGCTGCGCGATTTGAAGGTACAGCCGATCGGACAGGCGCCGGTCTTCACCGCCTCAGAAGTGAACGTCCGTTACCATCTCTGGGACATTCTTCGCGGCAATATTCACGTGGATGAAATCGCGCTTAACTCGCCGACGGTGGAGCTGATTCAAAACCCGGATGGCAGCAGCAACCTGGATCCCCTGCTGAAGGCTTTGCGAGGAAAACCCGCCAAAGCCGGCAAAGCCAAATCGGCGTCATCGAAAGCGCCGCAGATTGACCTGGGCCGGCTGACCTTGCGCAACCTGAGCCTGGTGGATATTAAAAATTACGGCGGCGGCCGGAGCAATCTGCTGGCGTTAACAAATCTGGACCTCACTCTTTCCAACGTGAAGAACGGACAATCCGCCGCGCTTCAGTTGTCGGCGGCTCTGCGGGTTGAGCAAAATCCGCCCGGGGGCACCAATGGGTTCCTGGCGGCGACCATCAACGGAGATTTCCATTTTGGCCTGACGCCGGACTTGAAACCGGCCTCGGCCTCCGGCCAGGCGCAATTGTCGGTTTCCGGCGCCGGCGGCGCGTTCGGAGATTTCTCCACGCTTGCCGCCGGGCTGAACTGCGACGCAACGCCAACGGACATCAAGCAATTGGAGTTGCATTTCCAGAATGCAGGCGCGTCGTTGGGCGATCTGGCCATCAGCGGCCCGTTGGATCTGGCAACCATGGAGGGAAGTTTGCAGGTGGCATTGCAGGGTATTGACCGGCGGCTGTTGAATCTGGCGGGAGCCGCGCGCGGCATTGATTTCGGCTCGACCGCCATCAGTTCCACGAACGAAATTACGTTGACAAATTTCGGGAAAACCATCGCCGCGACGGGGCGGTTCGTCGCCGACAAATTCCAGGTGACGCGTGCGGGGCAAACCACACCGGCGTTACATTTTGGCGCCGATTACGCCGTCACGGTGGACACTGCGGCGCAGACGGCCCTGCTGCACAAGCTGACGTTGTCCGGCACGCAGGATGGCCGTCCGCTGCTGAACGCCAGCCTGTCACAGCCGATGAACCTGGCGTGGGGAGGCAGCGCCGGAGGTGTTGGCGATTCTGCGCTCGACCTGGACGTGACCAATTTGAATCTCGCGGATTGGCAGCCGTTCCTCGGCGACACCGTGTCCGCCGGCGACGTGAATTTGCAATTGAAATTATCTTCCCAGCAGGGCGGCAAACAGCTGGGGTTCGACCTGAATTCGCAGGTCAACGATCTGGCGGCCCGGATTGGCAGCAATCAGACCTTCCAGGCGACGGTGAATTTGACCGCCACGGGCGGGGCAGGGGATTTCAAGCAGTTCAGCCTGACCGCCTACCGGCTGCAAATCATCCGGCAAAACCAGCCGCTGCTCACCGCGTCGGGTTCCGGTGCCTACAATCTGGCCGACGCGAGCGCGGACGCGCAAGTCGCGCTGGAGGCTTCGCTGGCCGGGTTGGGCGACGCCTTTCCGCAGCCGGACGCCAAAATTTCGTCCGGCACCCTCAAGCTGAATGGCCGCGTCTCGCAGAAGCAAAACACGCAGACCGTCACCGGCCAACTGGCGCTGGCGGATTTGACCGGGGAGATCGGGAAGAATTCTTTCCGCGACTTCGGCAGCACGATGGACGTGGATGTCAGCCGCACGCCGGAACGGATCCAAATTCAAAAACTCAACGGCGCCCTCACGCAAAACGGAAACGCCAGAGGAAATTTCAGTCTGGCCGGCGCTTTTGAACCCGCCCAGCAGACGGTGCAATTGACCGCCAAACTTTCCGGCTTCAATCAGGACGGGCTGCGTCCCTTCCTTGAACCGTTGCTGGCCGGCAAGCAACTGGTTTCCGTTGCCGTCAATGGCAACGCCTCCGTCCAGTACGCGCCGAACAGCAGTTCCGCCGTCAAAGCCGATTTGCAGGTGACCAACCTCGTCGTTCATGATCCCCAGGGACAGTTTCCAGCGACGCCGTTGGAAGCCCGGTTGCAGATCGATGCGTCATTGCAAAAGCAATCCGCCGACATCCGCCAATTCCAAATCGGCCTGACCCCCACGGACCGCGCCCGGAACAAGATTCAATTGCAGGGACAGGTTGATTTTTCGCGACCGAAGGCTGTCCAGGGGAACCTGAAGCTTTCGTCTGATGGGCTTGACCTGACGCCCTATTACGATTTATTCGCCGGTGGCGCGAAGGCACCCGGGAAAACCGTTCCGGCAACCTCGTCCGCCAGCCCGGCTTCAGCCCCGGCCAATCCTGAACCGGCGCCCATCAACCTGCCGCTGCACAATTTCACGGTGGCAGCGGATATCGGGCGGCTTTATCTGCACGAAATCGCCGTCACCAATTTTTTAACCACGGTAAAAATGGATGGCGGTCACGTGCTGGTAAAACCGTTTGCGCTTGGCGTCAATGGTGCGCCGGTGGACGCCACGGCAGATCTGGACCTGAGTGTGCCGGGCTATAAATACAAGCTCGCGTTCAATGCCGCCCAGGTTCCGCTGGCGCCGCTGGTGGATACGTTCGCACCGGATCGGCAGGGCCAGTTGGGCGGGACCCTGACCGCCCACACGCAAATCGCCGGAGCGGGGGTCACGGGTATGGATTTAAAGCAGAGCCTCACCGGCCAGTTTGAAGTGGATGCGACCAATTTGAACCTGTCCGTGGTCAATGTTCGAAGCCCAATCCTCAAAACATTGATCAACGTGGTGGCGACCGTTCCGCAACTTTTGAGCAATCCCGAAACGGCTATTGTCTCTTTGCTGACCCGGGTGACCGGATTAAGCAAAGGCGGATTAATGAACCAGCTTCAACAGTCGCCAATCGACACGATTACCGTGCAGGGCGGGGCAGGTGACGGCCAAATCAACCTGCAATCAGGCGTCGTGCAAAGTGCCGCATTTGAAGCCGACGCCACCGGCACCATCGCCCTGGCGCCCGTCTTGACCAACTCCACCATCAACATACCGGTGACGATTTTGCTCAGCCGCTCCATTGCCGGCCAGCTGAATCTGGCTGCCGCCAACACTTCGGCCGGCGCGTATGTGCCATTGCCGCAATTCCTCACGATGACGCAGACGCTGGGCGATCCGAAAGCCGAGATCAACAAACTTGCATTGGCCGGCCTTACGGTGCAATCCCTGGGAAATAGTTTGATAAAACCGTCCAACGGGAATCCGTCGCCGGTAGGAAATCTCCTCAACCAATTGTTGCACCGGTAATTTTGTTTTGACGCCCGCCCTCACCTTTTAACCTCTCCCCCAGGAGAGGAAACAGCTGTTGGCGGGTCTTGGTTTGGCGAATGGCTGTCTGGCAAATCCCCGCGCTCAGATTTTCAAGCGGATGACGGACGATTCACCTCCTCCTTGGGGAGAAGGCCGGGATGAGGGAGGTCGTGAACCAATGGCGGACCGGTCGCGCACTCCGCATCCCGCATTCCGAACATAGCAGCGGATGTCAATCCGCTCATTATTCCGGCGAGGGAGAAGTTGGAGCCGACTCACGTCGGCTGTTACGGCAGTCCATTCCGTAGAAGACGACGTAAGGAGTCTCTGACTGAAAATCCGCAATCCACAATCGCCAATCCAAAATTGAAATGAGTCTCGTTACCTCGACTCCTGGAAAGACGGCAGTGCTGGTTTTGGTTTCTTGAACTGGAGTTGACGCGAATTACGCGAATTATCGCGAATCAGATTTCCAATTCGTGTAAATTTGTGAAATTCGTGCCCAAATGTGTCTCCAAGATCGTTTCTTGCCATCCAACTTCCCTTTTTCCTAACCTTCCGGGATGAATTTAGCCAGTGCCTTTGCCGCTTCGGTGGAAAAACGGCGTGAGAAAATTGCCATTTATTGGGGCGAAAAGGAATTCAGCTATGCGGCAATCTTCGGGCAGGTGTGCGCTGTGGTGGCAGAGCTGACCGGCAGATTGGGCGTCAAGCCCGGCGACCGCGTGGCGTTGTGGGTGAAAAATTGTCCGGAATTTGTGCCGGCGGTGTTCGGCATCCTGTCGGCCGGCGGCGTGGTCGTGCCAATCAACAATTTCCTGAAGCCCGCCGAGATCAGTTACATCCTGAACGATTCCGGCGCGAACGTGCTCATCACCGACGCGGAACTGGCGGTGCATTTTGAAATGTTGAAAGCCCGGCAGCCCTCATTGAAACTTTTGCGCATTGAAGAGTTTGCTTCCGAAACCGCCAATCGCCAATCGCCGGTCGCCAACCAGGCGGAGTCAGACCTTGCGGCACTACTCTACACGTCCGGCACGACCGGCCATCCGAAGGGCGCCATGCTCACGCACGGCAATTTTCTGCACAACGTGTCGAGTTGCGTGGAGGCGCTCAAGGTGCAGGAGGACGAACGGGTCATTGTGGCCTTGCCGCAATTTCACAGCTTTATGTTCACGGTGGGCACGTTGTTGCCGATGTTGTGCGGCGGCGGGATTTTACTCCTGAAAACCCTCCATCCTTTCAAGCAGGTGCTGGAGGACGTTGTGCGGCATCGGGGCACGATCCTGCCGGCGGTGCCGTCCTTTTATCGCGCGGTGCTGGCGCTGCCGGAGTTCGGCAAGCTGCCGTTGCGGCTGTGCATCAGCGGCGGGGCGCCCTTGCCGGTGGAGGTTTTCAACGAGTTCACGCGGAGGTTTCCTTTCCCGTTGCGTGAAGGTTATGGTCCCACCGAGAGCAGCCCGGTGGCCACCGTGAATCCCATTTACGGCATCAACAAACCCGGCTCCATTGGCAAACCGATCCCGAATGTGGAGCTGAGCATCCGTGACGAGGCCGGCAAAGAATTGCCCGCCGGGGCCACCGGCGAAATCTGCATCCGCGGTGGCAACGTGATGCGCGGCTATTGGAATCAGCCGGAAGAAACCGCCAGGGTTTTACGCGACGGCTGGCTTTATACCGGCGACGTGGGCTGTCGCGACGCCGACGGCTATTATTTCATCACTGACCGCAAAAAGGACATGTTGTTGGTCAACGGCATCAATGTATATCCGCGTGAGATTGAGGAGATTATTTATCAATTTCCCGGTGTGAAAGAGGCGGCGGTGGTCGGAATGCCGGATCCGCGCAGAGGCGAGCAGCCGGTGGCGTTCGTATCCCCACTCGAAGGCCAAACACTGGATGAGCGGGCATTATTGCAGTTCGTTCGCGGCAAACTGGCCGATTATAAGGTGCCCAAACGCGTAATTTTTATGCCGGTCCTGCCCCGGAACACGACTGGCAAAATCCTCAAGACCACCCTGCGCCAATATCCCCTCAGTTGAAGTTTGCTATTAGCTAACATGTTGTAAACAAATATATTATAACTCAGCCTTTTCCGGGTTGACGCGGATGGATTAACGACAGTAAGCTTATACGACTGCACGGCGCATGGTGTGCCGGATGGTAACAATCTTATGGCTGAAGGATATTGCGTTAAATGCAAGGCCAAGAAGGAAATCGCTAATGGCGTTGAAGAAGTCATGAAAAACGGGCGCAAGGCGATCAAGGGCAAATGCCCGACTTGCGGCACGGTTATGTTCAAGATTTTGGGCGGCAAAGCGGCTCCGGCCAGTGCGTCAACGGTCACCCCGCCGGCCACGAGCTGATATGTCGCAAAAGCTCGCCTATGTTATCGTCACCCCCTATTCGCTCTACAAATCGCGCACAGGTGGAATCCTGAGCCGGTTGATTTCCCGCACGGGCCTGGACCTGGCGGCCATGCGGATGTTTGCACCCGGTCCCGAACTGGCGAAAGAATACGCCGAAACCATCGTGTCGGCACAGGACCCCCAGGACCGGAAAATCCAGGAATTGCTTCGGGAATACGTTCTCCAAAACCTCTCGCCGGACCCTAAAACCGGCCGGCGGCGGCGGGTGTTGATGATGCTTTTTCAGGGCGATGACGCCGTGGGCAAAGTCCGTTCCGTCGTCGGCAATTTAAGCCCCGACCGGCGCGGTGGTGAAACCATCCGGGACACCTACAGCGATTTGATTATAGACGACGACAGGGGGGTCCGTTACTTCGAGCCCGCCGTGCTGGCCTCCCCGAACGAGGAGGAAGCGGAAACCAAGTTGAAATTATGGGCGCGGTATTCGGACAGTGATGGCGGGGTGTTGGAGAATGTCATCGCCTATGCGCCGGGACAGACAGGGGAACGCACGCTGGTGCTCATCAAGCCGGATAATTTCAAATTTCCCACCGGCCGGCCCGGCAACGTGATTGATTTCTTTTCGCGGACGGGACTCTACATCGTCGGCGTCAAGGTGCTGCACATGAGCCTGGCGCAGGCGATGGAATTTTATGGCCCGGTGCATGAAGTCCTGCGCACGAAACTCAAGGACGGCATTGCGGAACGCGCCAAAAACATTCTCGAAAAGGAACTGGGCTTTAAAATTCCGCCCGCCGGGCAGCAGGCGCTGGGCGATGTGCTCGGCCCGCTGCACGGCGACAACCAGTTCGACAACATCATGCGGTTTATGACCGGCTTCACGCCGTCCGAACGCAAGACGGAGTCGGAACGCCAGTTGCCCGGCACGCAAAAATGCATCGCCCTGGTGTACGAAGGGGTGAATGCCATCAGAAAAATCCGTGACGTGCTCGGCCCCACGGATCCCTCCAAGGCGCCGCCCGGTTCAATTCGCCGCGAATTCGGTTCGAATATTACCGTCAATGCCGCGCACGCCAGCGATTCCGTCGAAAACGCCCGGCGCGAAATGAAGATCGTCAATCCGGGCGAAAATAATTTCCGGCACGTAATCGAGGAAATTTACGGGAAGTTGTAAGCGCGCAATTTCTTCAGCAAACGCGCGTCGGCAGCGGGAAACTCAAAATCATCCAGCTCGGTTTTGCCGACCCACCGGATGGCCGCGCAACCCAGCGGTTGCGGCTCGCCGCCGGGCAGGTGGCAGACAAAAAATTTCAGGAGCACGGTTTTTTCCGCGTAACGATGCGAGACAGTTTCAAACAGTTCACCGACCGCGATCTTCACGCCGAGTTCCTCCTGCAGTTCACGGGCCAGGCATTGCTTGAACGTCTCGCCCGGTTTCCGCTTGCCGCCGGGGAATTCCCAAAGCCCGCCCAAATGCGTGTCCGGCGGGCGCCGGGTGATAAGCACCTTGCCATTTCGAAAAACCAGCGCCGCGGCCACAGCCACAGGTTTTTTAGCGGCCGACACTTTTATAAACCCAACCGCGGCGTTCCATCTCGCTGCGGTCAAAAAGGTTGCGGCCGTCAAACATGATGGGATGTGACAGCGACTTGCGCGCGCGTTCGAGGTCCAGCTTTTTAAATTCGTCCCATTCGGTGGCCACGACCAGCGCGTCGCAACCGTCGGCCACGGCGTTCATGTCATCGACGTACGTCACGTCTTTCAAAATCGCCCGGGCTTTGGTCATGGCTTTGGGGTCGTGGACGCGCAAGAGCGCGCCTTCCTTTTGCAGTCGCTGGCAGAGCTCAATGGCCGGCGAGGTGCGTACATCGTCGGTGTTTTGTTTGAAGGCCAGGCCGAGCACGCCGATTTTCTTGTCTTTGAGCACCCAGAGGGTGTCGGTGATCTTCTTTACAAAGCGGTCCATCTGCCCGCGATTGATGATCTGCACTTCCTTGAGCAAACGAAAGTCGTATCCAATCTCCTCGGCGATTTTAATGAAGGCGCTCAGGTCTTTGGGGAAGCAACTGCCGCCAAAACCGATGCCCGCGTTGAGAAACCGCCGGCCGATCCGTTCATCCAGGCCCATCCCCGCGGCCACCTCCTGCACGTTCGCGCCGGTGATTTCGCAAATGGCGGCCACGGCGTTGATATAGGAAATTTTCAACGCGAGAAATGAATTGGAGGCGTGCTTGATCAGCTCCGCGGAATTGATGTCCGTCACGACAATCGGCGCGTTAAAAGGCGCGTAAATGTTTTTCATCGCCTCCACCGGCCGCGGGGAGCGCGTGCCAATGACAACACGGTCGGGCTTCATTAAATCAGTGACCGCAAAACCTTCACGCAGGAATTCCGGGTTGCTCACCACATCAAAGTCCACCTTGGCCGGGCCATAACGCTTGATGGTTTCCGCCACTTTCTCGCCGGTTTTGACGGGGACAGTGCTTTTATCCACAATAATCCGGTAGCCGGTCAGGGCGGCGGCAATGTCCCGGGCGACCCTTTCAATAAACGTCGAATCCACGGAGCCATCCGGTTGCGGCGGCGTCGGCACCGCGATAAAGATGACTTCGGATTTTTGAACACCTTCGGAGATGTTGGTGCTGAAAGACAGCCGCCCGGCCGCGACGTTCTTTTTTACGAGTTCCTCGAGACCCGGTTCAAAGATGGGGATGCCGCCTGAGGCAAGCAGTTTGATCTTGGCTGTGTCGTTATCCACACAGACGACCTGGTGGCCGACTTCGGCGAAGCAGGTCCCTGTAACCAACCCAACGTAGCCGGTCCCGATAATCGTCAATCTCATGGTTTGGTGCTCAGATTGAACGAAGTGGATGGATTGCCCGCCGGTTTGGCCGCCGGCAATTTTGCCCGCAACTGCATGGCGCGAAACGCCGCTTCCGAACCGAGGAGATTATTGGGATTAGCACGGGCCACTTGCTGATAAAAAGTTTCGGCTTCGTTGAGTTTGCCCCGTTGTTCGTCGATTTTTGCCAGCGCAAATTGTGCGGCATTCACGGCGTTGGCATCGGACGAAAAAGCGCTGAGAACCCGCTGGTAAGCCTCGGCCGCCGGATCCGTTTTGCCTTGAGCATCCAGACTGGCCGCCACCCCGAGCGCGGCTTGTGCGGAAAAAGCCCCTCCCGGTTGCGTGTCGAGGTATTTCTGGAACTGGGCCTGGGCCGGGGCGTACTGGCCACTCGTGAACAGGGCCGCGGCCCCGAGCAGCTGCGCCCGCTCTCCGGCCAGGCTGCCGGGATAATCTCCGGCAATTTTAAAATAAGCGGCGGCCAGCTGGCTGGCATCGGAATTGGGCGAAACGGAAACGATTAACTGTGTCAGGGCCTCTCCCGCCGTGATTTCAGCCTGATTTTGCCGCCAAAAATAAAAGGAAACGAAAATGACGGCGACCACGGCAACACCGGCGCCAACGACAATGCGTTTGGCGTTGGCCTCAACCCACGACCAGGTTTTGAAAAAATAGAGCGTTGCGGCGTCTTGAGATTGCATAACGAACGAGCAATCTTTCGTGTGGGCCTCAAAAACGCAAGCTCGAAATCACGGCAAAATAAGCTTGAGTGCCGGGCGCGCGCAGGCTTCATTGGTGGCACGGGAGAGATGGCCGAGTGGCTGAAGGCGGCGGTTTGCTAAACCGTTGTACGGTCAAAAGCCGTACCGGGGGTTCGAATCCCCCTCTCTCCGCCAGTTCAGTCCTTTTTCCCCCAGCCCGATTTGCTCTTGCCGAAAAACACCTTATCCAGGGAAATTTTTCCGCCGCCGGCAAACAGCAGGGTCAAATAAGCGCCGAGATAAATGAAGGCAAACTCGCCCGGCATCGGGCCGCCCAGGGCCATTTTGTGGATCTGAGTGAACGCAACCCCCATTTCAAACGCCAACACCAATGCGGCAAATCGTGTCAACAGGCCCGCCGCCAGCAAAGCCGCCGCCCCGACCTCCGCAAACAGCGTCAGCGCCAGGCTCACCTTGTGGCCGACGCCCAAGGGATCTGGAAACCCCGAGCTGAGGGTATTGAATTTTTCCAGCTTGTCCAAACCATGATGCCACAGCATGGTCAACCCGAAGAAAAGCCGCAGCACGAGCAGGCCAAGGCTGGTCAGCACGGAATCATTTCCGGGAGCGAAGATCTTTTTCATAAGCGATTATCCATTATGGCGGCGATTAGATACCCATATTTTGCGTCTGGGTCCTCGCGCCGTCAACCGCCGAAACGGTTCAAGTTGTATCGTTGATTGGCAAGCCGGTCAAACCACGCTCACCAAATCCGAGGCTTCATAACCCACCTTGGCCAGGGCGGCATATTTGTCATTGGCCGAGCGATAGCCCAACGCGCAGCAAACGACCGAGGCGTAGCCGCTGCCGTTCAGGCCGAGCACGCGGTCGTATTCGGCGGGCACAAACCCTTCCATCAGGCAGGCGTCCACGCCCAACACGGCAGCACACGTCATCAAATTGCCCAGTCCAGAATGGACCTTAGATAAGGCCCAATAAATTCGTATTATCTCAAGAAGAATCTGAAGGGATTGGCCCAATGTCGAGTGCTGGACATTTCTTAAATCGCCAATGAAACGCGACTATCGCGCAACAATGTGCCGGGTTTCTGTCCGAACGAAACAAAAAATATGGATTTGCCGGTGTGCTTGCAAGTGCTTCTCACCCATTGTTTTGTATCTTATCTAAGGGCCATTCTGGACTGACCCGTTTCCGTTTACGGCGGACCTGCCGCCGCAGCAACTGGATTGTCGGCGTTCGCTGCCGTGTTGGGCAATTTGGCCGTAACCTTCGCGGATCATCCGCCGGACGGTTTCAGGATCGTTTTGTGGAGTCATAATCGTTTGGTCATGGTTTTGCGTTAGCCGCCTTCACCTGGTCGCGGCGACCGGCGGCGTAAGCTTCAAACACGCGTTTGATCTCGTCACGCACGCGGCGGAACACCGCCAGCTTTTCCTCGTCCGTGCCGGTGGCGTGGGCCGGGTCGTCAAAGCCCCAGTGGTAACGGTTCACCTGGCCGGGAAACATCGGGCAAGCCTGATCCGCATTCCCGCAAACGGTGATGACGGTTTCCACTGGCTGTTTCAGAAACTCATCCATGTGTTTCGAGCGATGACCGGAAATATCAATGCCGATGTCCTTCATCACCTGGATGGCGCGCGGATGCACATAGCCCGCCGGTTTCGAGCCGGCGCTTTGCACGTTGAGAAAATCGCCCGCCGCCGCTCCCAGAATGCCTTCGGCGAGATGGCTGCGGCACGAATTGCCGGTGCAGAGGATTAGGACGGTGGGTTTCATTTGTGACATTGGCGTTTGCATAGTTTGCTCGCATCCAGCTTCAGGATTTTCTTGAGAAGTTTTTTGTCGTTCAGGATGCGCGGATCGTTTTCAGTAAACTTGTCCACCCAATCAATGGCCCATCGGATAACATCGGGCACTTCGAGGCTTGGCAACCGGTAGTAAATCCAGCGCCCATTCTTACGCGAATCCACCAAACCCGCCCCATGAAGGATGGACAGATGCTTGGACACGGTGGACGGGGCCAGCCCGAACATTTCGGTGATCTGGCAGACGCACAATTCCCCATCGCGCAGCGCCATGAGAACGCGGACACGATTTTCGTCCGCCAGCGCCTTGGTGATGTTCATTACTTTGCGCATGGCATTTCTCTATATTTCGACAAACAACGAAATATAATTACAACCCTTTCCTCGCCGTGTCAAGGAGCGGTATATAGTAGCCGGATACCGCCGGGAAGAACAAGGACGCCGCAGATGCTTTTCACCACCGCGACGCCCTGGGATTGCTCGTTCCAATTCAAGAAGCGCTGCACCAGTTCCGTGGAGGTGCCCGCCGCGACAATTACCGAGCAATGCCCAATGCCGCAGGCCGCCAGGAGCAGCGCGCCATCAAGGAAGCCGGTCGCCGCCAGCTTGAAAGTGACGCCGGGCAATGGTGCCATGTCGGCGAACGTGCAAGGGCCGAGCGCGATGCCAAATAACAGACCGAGGACAAACGCGGCGAGCAAACCCTTTCGTTTCATGCCGGCCTGGCCCGGCCCGGACCACGGCATCGGCATCACGCCGGGCAGATGCAGGCCCACGACGAGGAATATAACGGCGACGAAATAATTCCCGTGGCGGCCCACGTCGCCCATCATGCGCCCTGCCGCCGCCGTAACTGCGCCAATCGCTGCAATGGTTCAAGTTGTATCGTTGATTGGCAAGCCGGTCAAACCACGCTCACCAAATCCGAGGCTTCATAACGCACCTTGGCCAGGGCGGCATATTTGTCATTGGCCGAGCGATAGCCCAACGCGCAGCAAACGACCGAGGCGTAGCCGCTGCCGTTCAGGCCGAGCACGCGGTCGTATTCGGCGGGCACAAACCCTTCCATCGGACAGGCGTCCACGCCCAACACGGCGGCACACGTCATCAAATTGCCCAAGGCAATGTAGGTTTGCCGCGTGGCCCATTCCCGCGCGATTTTGGCGCGCGGGCCATTGATCAGGTCGCCCACCATCACGCCACGGTAGGAGCTGAGCGAGTCGGCGGGAATTTGGCGCGCGTGACTGGTATGATGGATTAATTTGTCCACGTGCGCTTCCGTCACTTTGGTCTGCGCGGCGAACACGATGAAATGTGACGCGTCCACCACCTGTCTCTGGTTCCAGGAGTGGGGGAGCAGCTCGGCGCGCCGGGCGGGGCTGTCAATCACCAGGAATTTATACGGCTGCAATCCGTAGGAACTGGGTGTAAGCACGAGCGCCGATTTCAGGGTCTGCCAGACGTCGTCGGGGATTTTTTGGGTTGCGTCAAAAACCTTGGTGGCGTAACGCCACTGCAGGGCCTCGAGGAGTTGCTGCGGATTCAGGTTGTTCATAATTTGGTTCAGTTTCATTTGCCGCTGAAAGTTGCACAGGTTGTGAAAAATGCAAATTCTTCTTTGCTATTGATGCCGATGGCGATGTTGATCCGGTAAATTCAGGCATTGGCAGGGACACAATTTGCGAACTTTGGTGGGGCGAGCAGCCTGTCCCGCTCTGCGGCGATCCTCGCGAGCTGTCGCCGCTCCATTTTGAAGCGCCGAGACCGGCTCGTCAGCAGGTTCCTGTTCCTTTTTAACTGCCCACGGAGCTTGAACCGCATCGTTGTAGCGCAGGCGTCCTCGCCTGCGGGTCCACCCCGGCGTCCCGCCGGGTGTTCCTGACGACAGCGGGACGCTGTCGGAACCCGCAGTCGGGACGACTGCGCTACGAACCGGTTCATGGAAAACCCCGCCCCACCAGAATTTACCAGTATTCAGATCGTCTCACGCTTTTCTATCGGTGCCAATTGCGCTAATTTTCGGCTGTGACCGATTCATCCCAGTTCCGTGTCCGGCGCGCAACCACCGATGACCGGGAAAGTCTCAAGGCGCTTTGGCGGTCCATGCTTTTGCCCGCCGATGAACTGGAGAAACGCCTCACGGAATTTCAAGTCGTCGAAACCGCCGATGGCCAACTGCTGGGCGCCCTTGGGATTCAAATTGTCCGTCAACATGCCCGGTTACACAGCGAGAGTTACCTTGACTTCGCCCATGCCGACGGGGCGCGGCAATTATTCTGGAAACGCATCCAAACCCTCGCGTCCAATCACGGGGTTTTCCGGCTTTGGACGCAGGAACGTTCGCCGTTCTGGCCGCAATTGGGTTTTCGCGCCGTCAGCGCGGCCAAACTATCCGAACTGCCTCCGGAGTGGCAGCCCGCCCGCGGCGAATGGTCCACGCTCCAGCTCAAGGATGAACAGGCCATCGTTAATGCGCTGGACAAGGATTTTGCCGCCTTCATGTCGGCGGAACGACGCAACACCGAACGCACTTATGAGCGGGCCCGCGCGCTGAAAACCATCATCACCGTCATCGGCTTCACCATCGGCATCCTGTGTTTTATTCTCGCCGGTTACCTGCTTATCCATCGCAACCCGTTTTTACCGGCTCAGTGACGGCAGCGTAAATTCGTCCGCGTGATAGGAGCTTCGCACCATCGGCCCGCTGGCCACGTGGATGAAACCCAGTTCTTCGGCGCGAATCTTGTATTGCGCAAACTTGCCGGGTGTAACGTATTCAATCACCGGCAAATGCTTTAACGTCGGCTGCAAGTACTGGCCGAGCGTAAGAATGTCGCAACCGGCCGCGCGCAAATCGCGCAGGGCGACCAGCAATTCCTCCTCCGTTTCGCCCAGCCCGAGCATCAGGCCGGACTTGGTGTAAATCGTGTTGCCGCGCCGGGCCTTCACCTTGCGCAGGACGCTCAAGGAACGGTCGTACGTGGCCCGATGCCGCACGTCCGGAGTCAGGCGCCGGACGGTTTCGAGGTTGTGGTTGAAAATATGCGGGTTCGCCGCCAGTACAACTTCAATCGCCTCGTCGCGGTCGTTGAAATCAGGCACCAACACCTCGATGACAATGCCGGGATTCAACTCGCGCACTTTTTCGATTGCCTGGCGAAAATGATTTGCGCCGCCGTCCGCCAGATCGTCGCGGGCGACGGCGGTGATGACGATGTGGCGCAAGCGCATCCGTCGCGTGGCCTCGGCAACGCGCAGCGGTTCATCCGCTTCGAGCGCGAGGGGTTTGGCGGTGGATACCGCGCAAAAGCCGCAGGCGCGTGTGCAACGGTCGCCGGCGATCATGAATGTCGCCGTGCCCTTGCTCCAGCATTCCCAGTGGTTCGGGCACTTGGCGCTTTCGCAGACCGTGTGCAGCTTCAGTTCGTCGAGCAGGCTGCGCGTGCGGGCGAAGCTGTCGGATTGGGGCAGATTGAAGCGCAGCCATTCCGGCAGGCGCGGTCGCGGTTTCAATTCAGTCGTCGTCATTCAAAACAAATCTGACACGGATTTCACAGATTAACATGGATTTATTTTTAATTCGTGAAAATCCGTGTAATTCGTGTCAAGTACCTGCTTTCATTTGTGTTTCAACTGTTCAAAAAATCCGGGTAATTGTTCCGGGCCGAAATCGGCCAGCACCTTGCCCTCCGCTTCAATCACCGGCGCCAGTTCCTGCCCGGACAAGCGCACCATCTCATCAAACGCTTCCTCATTGGCAATGACATCAAGCGTTTCATACGCGATACCATGCTCATCCAGCCAGTGCATGGCTTTATGGCACCACGGGCAGTACGGTTTGATGAATAAACGGGGTTTCATGGGAAAAATCTGACCGGGGCTAAACACAGATGAAAACGGACTTTCCGTGAGGTATGTCGAAGTATTCCCTGCAAACGGCCCGTTAAGAGAGTAGCAGCCGACGTGAGGAGGCTCTGAATGACGATAGTGGGCATTGATATTTGAGCCTCGTTACCTCGGCTGCTACGAGGGCGGGCATTTTTAACATTTCAGCCGCCAATCTGCGCCTGGTATTGCTCCGGGGTGAGCAGTGAGTTGAGTTCCGCCGGATTGCTTAAGTTAATTTTGAAAAACCAGCCGCCGGCGTAAGGCTCGGTGTTCGCCAGGGCCGGATTGTCCACGACGGCCTTGTTGGTCTCCAGAATCACGCCGCTGACCGGCGAGTAGATGTCGCTCGCGGTCTTCACCGATTCCACCACCGCGCAGCCGTCGCCGCTTTTGAATGGCTTGCCGATCTCGGGCAGCTCAACAAAGACGATGTCAGTCAATTCATGTTGGGCGTGGTCGGTGATGCCGACGGTCGCGGTGTCGCCGTTGATGCGGACCCATTCGTGAGATTTGGTGTATTTCAAATCGGAAGGAATATTGCTCATAAATTTTGCTGTAGATTATGCGGGTAATGCCGGATTGCTCAAGCGAAACCGCAATCGGGCAGTGTCCTGATTTGAAGTTGGGAGTTCCGCGTTGACGCGGTTCTGAGCCGCCTGAAGGCGGAACTCCGGACGAAGTCTCTTACTGGTTTTGCTGGTTCATCATTTTCTGGTTTTGGTCGATCGTCTTCTGGTTTTGTTTGAGAATGGCGTCGTAGCGGCGTTGGTTTGTATGTTGTTCCTGTTCCTCCGGCGTCTGGCATCCGCCAAGCAAAACGGTCAAAAGGATGGCTGAGAGAATGAACATGAGCGGCTTCATGGTGTATTTGATGATTTGATAAATCAGTTTCCCGACGGAGAGGGTGGGGGAACGTCTGAGCGAATTCAATCCAGGACTGTGCCGGCTTCCTCATTTTTGCGCCATCGACCTGGACATGCGGCAAGCACATGACGGCACAGTGTGGCGTTATCCCTGGAGCCCTTCTCAAAACCCCGCAGGAGCCGAGTTGACGAGGCCTCTTTGGAGATTCCAGAGACCCCTCACGTCGTCTTTGCAGTTTTGAAAGAGTCTCCCCGGAAAGAAGAAAGCACGGCATGACTTTCGTCATGCCGTGCCAGTGAAATCAAATTGAGTTTCAGGCGCGTCGGCGGAACAACCGTGCCAGCGGCAGCAGGCCCAAGCCTAGCAGTGCAATCGTGGAAGGTTCAGGCACAAACATCGCCGTGGACGAAATGCTGATGTCACTCCAGACCGCCGCCGCCGAAGTCCCGGGACCCGATGAACTATTTACCCCTTGAAGCTGGAAATAAGCGGCCAAGTTATCGCCCACGAGGTTTCCAGTCCATGTTTGGATTGGGCTATAAACGGTGCCACTGCCGACATTGACTGAGAACTGAATGGAACTCGTGGGTCCGGTTTGCTGATACATCATTGCCATCGTGACCGGGGTGCCGGCCGTGTAGGCAATGCCTGAATTCCAGAAACCAGGTCCGCCAAAGAAGCCCAAAAAGTGATCTTGGGAGGCTTTGGCAATGAACTGCATGTCGCCGCCCGGGAAACTGCCATTGGCATTGCCTATAAACCAGCCCGCTTCATTGTCTAGCGTACCATTATCTGGGCCAAGCGTCAGCGTAGCGGCAACCGTGAACGCGGTGTCACCTGCCCCTAGAGTGTAGGCGCTGGAGCCATCACTTGAAAACTGCCAAATATCTTTGTTGGCAAAACCAGTACTACCCGTGTTGTACTCGCCCGATTCACCGAGAGTAATCGAGCTGGCATAGTTGTTGATGTACGTCCCTGTCGCGGTCGGGTAGTCGTTAAATACCCGCGGCGTTATTACGGCTGAATTGATTGAACTGATCTGCGCGTAAGCCCCGCTGGCCACCGCCATACAAACGCCCGTGAGCACCGATACATACAGGGAGCGATTGAAAGCTTTCATAGTTGATCCTTGAGATGATTGTTTATGCTGTTTGGTTATGCCTTGATTTGGTTGTACTTTTATGACAGGTAGATAGGGGGGGCGTCAAGCAAAATGTCAAATGAACTTTCTTTAAATTCTACGTCGAAAAGCAACAGCCTTGCAAGCCGTTGGCGGAATTAAACAACTGCTACACAGGTAGATGGAGCGTTTATTCGACTTGAGTGGGAACGGACTGCCTGTTCCAGCGCACCGATGCCGACTTCAACTGGCTTGAACTGCCGCCGATGCGGATGATGAATTCACCCGGTTCCCAGCCATATTCCAGTTTAGAGTTATAAAACTTCAAATCTTCCGGGGTGATGCGAAACGTCACCTTCCTGGTTTCACCCGGTTGCAGGCGTACCTTTTGGAAGCCCCGCAAATCTTCGACGCTGCGGGTCACGCTGGCCACCGGCTGAGTCAAATACAACTGCACCGTTTCCTCGCCGGCGCGCTTGCCCGTGTTAGTCACGTTAACCGAAGCGAGCAGCGTCTCGTCACCCAAGAGGTTGGTTTGGCTCAGCTCAACATTTCCGTAGGAAAACGTGGTATAGCTCAGGCCGTAACCAAACGGATACAGTGGGTCATTCGACACGTCCAAGTAACGGGAGACATACCTGTAGTTGGGATCACCCGCGTAGGGGCGTCCGGTATTTTTATGGTTGTAATAAATGGGGATTTGGCCGACGTCACGCGGAAAGGTCGCGGTCAGTTTTCCCGACGGATTGTAATTGCCAAACAGGACATCGGCGATGGCGTTGCCGGCTTCGGTGCCGCCAAACCAGGTTTCGAGAATCGCGCCGCAATGTTCCGCTTCCCAGGTCAGTGTCAGCGGCCGGCCATTCATCAACACCAACACGAGCGGTTTGCCGGTTTTCACCAGCGCGTGCAACAGGTTCTCCTGGCACGTTGGCAGTCCGAGGTGGCTGCGGCTGGCAGCCTCGCCGCTCATGCCCGACGATTCCCCTAACACTGCCACCACAACGTCCGCGCGAGCCGCCACCGCCACCGCCTCCTTGATCATCTCCTGCGGCGTCCGGCTGTCCACCGGGAGGTACTCGCCGAACGCTCTGAGTGTTGCCAGGAGCGCGGGATCATCTATCAAATTCGCACCCTTCGCATGCAGGAGGGTCACGGCGGACCCGGCGACGTTGCTGATGCCCGCCTCGACGCTGACGGCCTGACGCCAGTCGCCGGCGGCGCGCCAGCACCCCAACAGATTGCTCTGGTCATCCGCCAGCGGGCCTATCAGCGCAATGACCCCGGATTTCCTCAAGGGCAGGATTTGCCCGGTGTTTTTCAGCAGCACGAACGATTGTTCCGCGAGTTCCCGCGCGACTTTGCGGTTTTCCGGCGTGAGGATTTCCGTGCGGGCGCGTTCCTCCGTGCAACCCCGGTAGGGATCGGCAAATAATCCGAGTTTGTACTTGGCCTCGAGGATTCGCCGGCAGGCCTGATTGATCATCGACTCCGGGATTTCTCCGTGGGCGACCAATCCGGGCAAACAGCTCAGGTAGGTTTCGCTGACCATGTCCATGTCCACTCCCGCCGTCATGGCCAATTTGGCGTCCTCGGACAAATCCCCCATGCCGTGTTCGGTCATTTCACTGATGGCCGCATAGTCAGTGACGATGAAACCCCGGAACCCCCATTGCTTTCTCAGCACATCCGTGAGCAACCAGTGATCGGCTGTGGCCGGGATCCCGTTGATATCATTGAATGAAGTCATGACGCTGCCGACTCCGGCTTCCACCGCGGCCCGGTAC
>JAJXYT010000177.1 GCA_021780375.1 bacterium
TTCCGATCTGCCGGCGTGGACCGACCAGGGAAAGGTTATCCAGTCCAACCCGGTGGGACAGACGAACGCCACGACTGATCTCACCGCCTATAACTGCATTGACCCGAGCATTCTCGTGGACACCAACGGCACGGTCTGGATGTCTTTCGGCTCATACTCCGACGGCATTCTGGTGATGCAGCTGGATCCCACTACCGGCAAACGGATTGCCCCCGGCTCGCCAATAACCAAAGTCGCCGACAGTAGCACGAGCTTTTTCAGCAACACCACCGAAGGGTCGTGTCTGTACCAACACGGCGGCTATTACTATTTGTTCCTGAACTACGGGGGCTGTTGTGCCGGCGTCAACAGCACCTACAACATCCGGGTGGGCCGCGGTACCAGCGTCACCGGCCCTTACCTCGACCGCAATGGCGTCAACATGTTGAACGGCGGGGGCACGATGTTTCTGGAAAGTTCGGGCCGTTTCATCGGTCCCGGCCACGCCGCCATCCTGAATGACAATGGCACGAATTGGTTCACTTATCACTATTATGACGGCAACAACGGCGGCGCGGCCACATTGGGGATCGGCCGGCTCACCTGGAGTGCTGATGGCTGGCCGGTTTTCACCAACGACTGGAGTGCGTTTTATCCCTTCAACGTTGATGCCAGTGATGCCAGCGGACTTTATAATGGCACTTTGGAAAACGGGGCGGTGATCACCCATGAACCCGGGTTTGGCAATGTGCTCAATCTCAACGGCACTTCCCAATACGTCTTGTTGCCGGACCCGGTCGCTAACGCCAGCACCTTCGCGGTCTGGGTGAAATGGAACGGCGGCGCAACCTGGCAGCGCATCTTTGATTTTGGCGCTGATACGACCAATTATTTGTTCCTCACGCCACGCTCGTCGGCCGGCACGATGCGTTTTGCCATCACTATCAACGGCAATGGCGCCGAGCAACAGATTAACGCTCCATTCGCGCTGCCCACCAATTCCTGGTGCCATGTGGCAGTGACCCTGGATGGCTCGAAAGGATTGCTTTATCTGAACGGAATTCCCGTCGCCACCAACAACAACCTCACGATCCGTCCCTGGCAGATCCTGGCCAAGACCAATTACATCGGCCATAGCCAGTTTGCCGCCGATCCGCTTTTCGGCGGTGAAATCAGTTCGTTTCGCATTTTTGGCCGCGCGTTGAGCGGTGCGGAAATCAAAGACCTTGCTTACGCCCCGCCCGCGCTGGCACATCGTTACAGCTTCACTTCAAACGCGCCCAAGGTATGGGATTCCATCGGCCTGGCGCATGGGACGCTCCAGGGCAACGCGGCGATCACGAACAATGCTTTGCAGCTCACCGGTGCTTACGGTAATTATGTCAATCTGCCCGGGGGATTGGTCTCCGGCTCTTCCGCCGCCACGATCGAATTCTGGGCCAACTTCGGGGCCAACGGAAGCGGGGCGCAGCTTTTTGACTTTGGAGACAGCTCCAACGCAGTCGGTCAAAACTTCGTGTCTTTCAGCCCGCACACGGCGGTGAACACCGCACAACTGGGGCTGGCCACGGCAGCCGGCACGGTGAACCTCACCCCGCCGGGAATCTTTGACAACCAGGCGTTGCAGGTGGATTGCGTTATTGATCCGATGAACGCTTACGAGGCGATTTACACAAATGGGGTTCTGCTGAGCGCCGCCACCAGCACGACTCCGCCATTAAACACCGTGAGCACCGCCTGGTCATTCCTCGGCCGCTCGCTGTTTGGAACCGACGCCTGGCTCAATGCGACCATTGATGAATTTCGCATTTATGACGGTCGCCTGACACCCGCCGAAATCGCCGTAAACGATCAATCCGGGCCAACCGTTCTCGCGGTGCCAATCCGTCTGGATATTTCCACGGCCACCTCGAACATTACTCTGACCTGGCCGGCCTACGGCATCGGTTTTACTGCTCAGTCCAGTCCGGTTTTGGGCCCGAACGCCGTGTGGTCACCGATTGGTGCATCACCGACGCTTGGCAACAATGTCTGGCAACAGACGCTGCCGATGACGAACAAGGTCACCTTTATCCGTTTGATCAGATGACGCGCCGAATGCGATTGCCATAAGGCCCTGTTTTTTATGCAAAAAATAGATCCGGTTCAAAAAGGGTTTTCGGCTTTTTACCTTTGGATGGCTCTGACGGCGACCATCGTGGCGTCTGCGGCTCAAGCGCGGGCAGCGGCCGCGCTGACGATCCAGGCCGAGCAGCCCGGCGCGATTATCAGTTCCAATCTGTTCGGGATTTTTTTTGAAGAAATCAATTTTGCGGGCGAGGGCGGCCTTTGCGCCGAAATGGTTCGCGACCGCGCGCTTAATGCCCTGACCTGCTGGACGCCGGTCAAGCAAGGCACGGCATCGGGGAGGATCAGCCGGGATGCCAGCGAGCCGTTGAGCACCAGCCTTCCCAATTCGCTGAAAGTGACCATGCCGATGTCGGGCGTACAGGCGGTGCGGAATATCATCGGCACGGACAACTGGCCCGACCCTGGCCTGCAAGGGACCATTGACGAATTCCGCATCTACAACGGCGCCTTGACGGCAGACGAAATCGCCGCCACGCAGGTGCTCGGTCCGGATCAACTATCGAGCACCGCCAGACCGGCCAGCAGCGCGTCCGCAACCGTTGGCGGCCTGGCCTTGTCGTGGCCGGTCGCCTCAGCGGGCTGCACGGTTTTGACTACAACGAATCCGGCTGCCGGTGACTGGGTCGCCGCCGCGGTGACTCCACAACTCGTTGGCAGCCAGTGGCAGGTCCTTTTGCCCATCACCGGCAACACCCGGTTTTATCGGTTGCAGAAATGAACAAAACTGGACAACACGATGAATGATTTCCACCAGGCTTGCCGCTTATGAATTTCACCAGACATTGTCCGGAGAGTTATCGACGAGCCATGGCTATACTCTGGTTGACGGCTGGCATCGCATTCCAGGCACAAACCGGCTGGGCGCAGGCTCAACCCGAGGCAATCACCAATGAGCTCGCGCAATTCGGCAACTGTGGCGTGCGGGTGCACGACCCGTCCGCGATTATCAAATGCCAGGACGAGTATTGGGTGTTTTACACCGGTCGCGGCATTCCCTCTTATCACTCCAAGGACATGATGAAATGGGAACATGGTCCGTCCGTTTTTACGAACGCGCCGGCCTGGACGGCCAGGGCGGTCCCGCGGAACCATTGGATCTATTATTGGGCGCCGGACCTTATTCATCTGGGTGATCGCTATTTGCTTTACTACGCCGTTTCATCCTTCGGAAGAAATGATTCGGCGATCGGTCTGGCGGCCAATCCCACGCTTGATCCTGACGACCCCAGGTTTAAATGGACTGACCAGGGCATCGTCGTCCAGTCACACCAAAAGGATGATTTCAACGCGATTGATCCGGCAGCTTCTTTGGACGCCCAGGGCCATCTCTGGCTCGCCTTCGGTTCATTTTGGAGCGGCATCAAATTGATCCAGCTCGATCCCCGAACCGGCAAAAGCATTGCTACAAACTCCCCGATGTATTCGCTCGCCTTCAATGATTCCATCGAGGCGTCGTACATCTATCACCAGGACCATTATTACTATCTGTTTGTGAACTGGGGGTTGTGTTGCCGGGGCACGAACAGCACTTATGAAATCCGCGTCGGGCGCAGCCCGAACATCACCGGGCCTTACCTTGACAGGGATGGGGCGGACTTGATGACGGGCGGGGGCAGCCCTTTTTTGAGTTCCCGCGGGCCGTTCATCGGTCCCGGCCAATCGGGCATTTATTCCGAAAACGGCGCCGATTGGTTCAGTTGTCATTTTTACAATGGTGAGCGGCACGGACAATCGATGCTCGCCATCCTGCCGCTGGGCTGGGACACCAACGGCTGGCCGGAAATTGACTGGCTTAAACTGGAAGAAAAGCATCCGTCGCTTCCCTCGGATGCCCACGACAGGTTTTAAACCGACCTGATCCCATCAATCAACACAATCCCGTCCGAAGGGTAAAATGGCGGGAATATCGGGATAAAGTACTCAACGGCGGTGGATTTTGGCGATTCTTATGCGCAAAGTGGCGTTGCTTTTGCACCTGAAAATCCTGTAAACTTGGCCAACTCTAAAGTCGAAAGACTCAAAACTCAGCAATTCATATGAAAATGACGTACAAAAAACTCTATTATTTGGCAAGCGCAGCATTGGCCATGTGCTCGATCAGCAGTGCTTCGGCAATTACAACCAATTACTGGGCAGGCGCTGGTGATGGATCGACGTGGAGCCAGCCAGCCAATTGGGTGGGCGGGTCGGTACCCGTGGCTGGCAATACCTGGCAGATTTTCCTTGGCACCGGTTTCCCCACGACGACTCCAACGCCGATAACGATCGGCGCGTCGGACGTGGTGCAAACCAGCGACTCGATTTTCGGCCCGGAATGGGGAGAAACTCTCAACGTCAATGGCACTGTGAGTTGCCTGGATTTTTTCCCGATTGGTGCAACCACGGGGCCCCTGTCTACCGTTAATTTGTACGGCAATTCTTCGTTCACTTGCTCGGATACCTTTAGTGTCGGTGACACGTGGTGGTTCCCGGGCGGACCGAATGTGGCGATAAACCTGTACGACAATTCCCAGGTTACCGCGAACTGGATTCAGTTTGGCGGCCACTTGAGTATTTATGGCGGGACGGTGACGGTGAACAACGGTTTTAATACCGGCACGGCTACAACCCCTGTGTTTACCGGCGGCCTCGACACTGATGCCACCCGGCTTATTGATGTCGCTGGAGGCAGGTTGATTCTGCCTGGTGACTATACCGCCCAGGCAAGTGACTGGATTACCAGAGGCATCCTCCAAGGAAACGGAGTGGTGGGCAATGTCCTCGTTGACACAACCAGCGACCCTGGCCATACGGTCATCACTGCGGTGCCCGAACCGGCCAGTATGGCATTACTGGGATTAGGCGGTCTTGCACTTATCCTGCGCCGCCGGTTGGTTTCCTGAAAGCGGTTCGCCCATTACTTGTTTCAGAGAGGCAGACCCCGATGTCTGCCTCTTTTGCATAAGAGACGGGCAGCGCCTGGTGCTGCCCGTTGGTTGTCCTGTCTTCCGGGATGTTTGCGGACGGCTTCGGCCACAACGCCAACTTTCGAAACGGCGTCGTGCACGGCCTGGGGCGTGACATCGAATTTCCGGCTCCAATACTCAACTTCGTATGGCTCCTGGACATTGATCCGGGTCCGGTCTTGCGGACCTGTTTTGGTTTTGGAATTAGCGCTCCGCTTGCGAGCGGAAACGACCGTGACCGTGAAATGGATCGCCGAGCGGCTGCGAATGGGGACTTGGACGTACCTCAACCACCTGTTATACTGGCAGCGGCACGAAACATCGCGATGAAATGGAAAAATACTATAATACCAGGAACGACCCGTTTCCGTTTCCGCGTTTCCGTCAAATCGCGCGCCAACCATGAACCCAAGCCAGCCGCCAAGTGTGCTGCCCGTCAAAAGTAAGCGGGTTTCTTACCGCAAACCGCGCGGAGCGGCGTTGCTCAGCGAACGCGCCTGGCATGAGATCGGCGCCCAATTGGACCTGACGAAACGGGAATTGCAAATCGTCCAGGGCGTCTTCGATAATCTCACGAAGACGGGGATAGCCAGGCGGCTCAAGATTTCGCATCACACCGTCCACACGCATTTGAACCGCCTTTTCAAAAAACTAACCGTCACCACCCGCACCGAAGTGGTGTTGCGCATCGTGGAACAGATGATCACCCTCACCCTTTCTGATACCGGCGTGCTGCCCCCTATTTGCCCCCGCCACCACACCGGCAGATGTTGTTTGCACGCCCCGCCGTCCAACCCGCCCGCCAAGCCGTAGCCTTCGCTTTCCCCGAATTTCAGTATGCCAGCGTTTTAGCGTTTAAGCTTTTTGACGTGCGTCATCCGCCCCGGCCTTTGAGCATTTCAGCTTTCCATATTTCAGCTTTTACTCGAGTGGCACAGCCGTCCCGGCTGTCCTTCTCGGCGTCCCGCCGAAAATCTTCCCCTTCGCGTGTTTCGTGTCGTTCGCGGTTAACATTCAGCCTTCCCTGCGGTCCCGGTCTTTCTGCTTTCTGCTTTCCAAATTTCAGCTTTTCCCCCTCGTTTCTGGTGTAGGCCAAACAGCCGACTATGCAATTCCCAAAAAATCTGCCAGAATTGTTCTTATTCAGAACAGAGAACAGCCAGATTCAGGCAGGTATCTTTTATGACCGGATTGAGGGGAACGTTTTTGCGGTTTTTGACCGCCACCGGCACAATCAATTGCCCGCAAAGTGCGGTGGCGAGAGGCATATCAATCGGCATCCGTCACATTTTTTTAGTTGGGAATAATTTTGTGCCTATCTGCGTTCGCGCTCGAAACCTGCGCCTGTTTGGAACGTCAATTTTCCTCCCGTTTCGTCTGTCAGCGGTTGTTTGGCTGGCCTCCATTTTCATAATGATGCACGCGGGAACAGCCTTCGCGTTTAACATCGGCGACAGGGTTCAGGTAATTAACGGGCCGATTTATGTTCGAAGTTCAGCAGGGGGCGCTTGGACTGGATATACCCAACCCACTGGGTCGCAAGGGACAGTCCTCAACGGGCCAGTGTACCTCCAGATTAACGGCACCGGGGCTTCCTATAATTGGTATAACGTCAATTTTGACACTGGTGCCGATGGCTGGGTGGCATCAGATAATCAGTTAGTATTGGTTACGGCGGCACAGCCCAATTTACAGCCACAGAATGTATCCTTGAGCACCTACACGGTACAGGCCGGTCAATCGCTGACGGCCTATTGGACAATAGCAAATGTAGGGGATGGCAAC
>JAJXYT010000035.1 GCA_021780375.1 bacterium
ACTCATTTCTTGCTTCACGAGATTTTCCGGGAAAATCGCCATCAATGCCTCAGGCGGTATCGGCTGTTTGGTGCCGGGATGCAGCGGCGGCGGCGGCGGCTCGGGAAAATCGGCCAGCAGGTTGTACCAATGTGTGGGAATTTCCTGTTCAGGAAGGCTGAAGTGAAGTTGCGATTTCATAAACCCATCAATGTCCCGGATATGACGGACCAATCATATCAATCCGCATTCTGTCCGTCACGCGCGAAATGAGGGGAAATCCGATATCGGCCCACAGCGGTTTTTCCCCTGTCAAATGCCTGCGCCATTGAACAATTTCCGAATGCCACCTGTCCAAAATTCACTTGCTCGGAGGCCGGTTCCCCGGGGGCAAGGGCAATTTCTGTCGCCGTTCAGTGGACAAACAGAAGGAACAGGGTGGTATTGGGTGCGATGGGGGGGGTCGCCAAAAAAGCAAAGGAAAGGTTTGTTGCAAAATGATCAGGTTGTTACATGTGCTGATCGTCGAAGATTCCGAGAACGATCTGAAGTTGTTGTTGGAGGATTTGCGCCAAAGAGGTTATGAAGCCGTTTACGAGCGGGTCCAAAATGCCGCCGAGTTGACTGCCGCGCTCGATCGTCACGCCTGGGATGTGGTGCTTTCGGATTACGTCCTGCCGCAATTCAGCGGATCGGAGGCCCTCAAGTTGTTGCGTGAAAAAGGCCTGGATGTTCCTTTCATTGTCATCTCCGGCGCCTGCGGGGAAGAGGCGGCGGTGGACATGATGAAAGCCGGCGCCAATGATTACATCGTCAAAACCAATCTCTCCCGTCTGGTGCCGGCGATTGAACGGGAATTGGAAGTGGCGCAAACCCGTCGGGCGCGTGCCCATGCCGAAGCCGCCATGCAATTCCTCGCGGCCATTGTCGAATCCACCGAAGACGCCATCTGCGGCAAAACTCTGGACGGCACCATCATCAGTTGGAACAAGGCGGCCGAGCGTATCTTCGGGTATACCGCCGAGGAAATCATCGGCCATTCGGTTTCAATCTTGTTTCCCATCGACCGGCGGGACGAGTTGATTGACGTCATGGAACGCATCAAACGCGGCCAGCGGGTGGGTCTTTATGAAACCGTGCGCCTCCGCAAGGACGGCCATTTTATTCCCGTCTCGGTGACGGTTTCCCCGGTGCCGGACACCAGTGGCAAAATTGTGGGAGGCTCGGCCATTTCCCGCGACATTACCCTGCGCAAACGCGATGAAGCGGAGCGTTTCAAGTTGATTGAGGAACTCACCGAATCGCTCAAACAGGTGAAAACACTGAGCGGGTTGCTGCCCATCTGCGCGTCCTGCAAACGGATTCGCGACGATCAGGGTTACTGGCAGCAGGTGGAAACCTACGTTGCCGAGCATACCCACGCCGATTTCACCCACGGGATCTGCCCGGACTGTCTGGATAAAATCAATAACCCGGTCAAGACCGCGGCTTGAAACGCTTCCTGCCTTCTCTCACGTCACCCGGCGGTTTCCTGAGCAAGGCGAGCGCTGCGGCGGGAACCGGCGTTTGCGGCGGCGAGATTAATTAAAATGCTCTAAAGCGAGCCTTCGACCTGCATCCAGTGGATGGCGTGTTGCAGGAGGTCATTGGCGTCTTTGAGGTTCAACTTCTCCTTGATGCGGGCGCGGTAGGTTTCAATCGTCCGCATGTCCAGATGCAGTTCGTCCGCAATCTGGCGCGTACTGCGGCCCTGGCCAATCATTTCAAAGACCAGCAACTCGCGATCGGAAAGTTTGTCCATGGGCAGGCTGGGTTTGGCCCGCGCGCCGCCAATCGCCGCCGCGGCGATTTGGGCCGCCATTTTTTCGCTCAGATAAACGCCGCCGTTCAAGACCGTGCGAATGGCCAGCATGATTTTCCGGGTGGCTTCCTGTTTGGTGATGTAACCGCGGGCGCCGGCGCGAATCACCCGTTCCGCATGGAGCATTTCATCATGCATGGAAACGACCAGCACCGCCAGATCCGGATATTGGCTGCGAATGTCTTTGATCAGGTCCATTCCATGCGAGCCTTTGAGCGTGAGGTCCACAATGACCAGATGCGGGCGGGTGGCGGCAATCTCTTCCATGGCCCGAAAGCGGTCTTCGGCCTCGCCACACACGGTCAAATCCGGTTCCCGCAGGATGACTTCCGTGAGGCGTTCGCGCACCATGGGATGGTCATCCACCAGCAGGATGCGCCTGGTTTTTTGCGCGGCCGGCGGGGTTGGTTTGTCGGTGGCCATAACCGGTTCAAACCGCTGGTTGCGGGGCGGAACAGAAAACAATGGTGCCATGCCGGGGTGCCCGTTCAATGTTCAATGTGCCGCCAATGGCCTGGGCGCGATAATTCATGATGTGCAATCCCATTCCCCCGGTCGGATGGCGGGAAACGGGAATGCCAATCCCGTTATCACTCACTTTCAGTTCAATCCGATTCTGGTTGGTTTTCAATTCAATCAAAATGGAACCGGCCCGGCTGTGTTTGACCGCGTTGTTCACGGCCTCCTGGGCAATGCGGTACAGGTGCGTGGCCATGGTATTGTCGCCCACCAACACGGGTTGCGGACAATCCACCCGGCAGTGCACCCGGGCGCGGGCGCACACCCCCGCGGCCAGTTGGCGCAGCGCCAGGCTCAAGCCGTCCGCCTCCAGTTGCACGGGGAAAAGCCCGCGCGCCAGAGCCCGGGCTTCCGCAATGACGTCATCCAGCACCTTGCCCATTTTTTGGGCGGCGGCAATCTCGGGCCGGGCCTGGGCAGCCAATTGCTGTTCGAGGGAGTTGTTGTCGAAACCAAGGCTCACCAACTGCTGACAAAGTCCGTCATGCAAGTCCTGGCCGATGCGGGCCTGTTCGCGATCGCTGATCTCCAGAATTTCGCGCTCCAACCGGTGGCGATCCGTGGTGTCTTCCGCAATGCCGACGATGCGGATGACCTTGCCGGAGTTGTCGCGAATCGGAAAGGCGCGGTCCCGAATCCAGCGCAGGGTGCCGTCGGGCCGCAGGATGCGATATTCCTGGTTGTATTCACCGGTGGTCTGCTTCGTGAGCATGGCGTGCTCAACCATTTCGCGATCTTCCGGGTGAATCGCCTCCAGCCACGCCTGCGGCGATTGGTAGAGTTCTTTGCAGCTCCGTCCCCAGATTTTTTCGTAGGCCGGGCTGGCATAGACCATGCGGGTTTCTTCCGGATCTCTTAGCCAAAAGGCGTCGGTAATGTTTTCGGCCAGTTGGCGCAACTGTTGCATCGTCTTGAGCAATTGTTCCTCGGTTTGCTTGCGGTCGTTGACCTCCCGCTCCAGCGCGAGGGTCCGTTCCTTTACCCGTTGCTCCAGATCGACGGTCAGGTTGCGGACGGAGGAGAGCAACAGCACGACAAATAGCGAAATGCCCGTCTGAACTCCGAGATTCCAGTACAGCACACCCGGCGTCAGGTCGTGGCTGGCCTCGCCCACCAACGCGGCAAGCGAACTGGCCAGGGCGATAATAATGCCGACCTTTCGGCTCCCGCTCCAGGCGGCATAGGCGGCAATTAAGAGGTAAAATAAGGTGAAACTGACCCGCGGTACGGAGCGGTAGTCAATCATCGCCAGCAGAATGGTCAGGCCAAGGCAAATGACACCGATGGCGGTTTCCGAAACCCGTTTCCGTGGGCGGACAGGTTCCTGCGCCTGGCGATGGGAAATGGCGTAATGGTCAATGATCGCGCCCGGTATGGCAGGAAGGGCGACCAGGACGCCCATCACCGCTTCAAATCGCTGTTTAAGCCAGTTGTCCGGTTTTCGCATTTTTGCCCCCGTCATGGGAGTGACACGGTTCTCCGGAAAAACGCCCATCCGGCATTCTCCGGTCTAACGTCAACCAATAACAAATTCTTTGCCCGGCGCAAACAACATCCGCAGCGCAGCCACACGGAAACGAAGAAACCCCGTTTTGGGATTTGCCAGTCCCGTCCCGTTCAGGGATAATGCCCGCCGTTTTTTCACGGGCCATTTATGAAACCCCAGGTCGAAATCTACGACACCACCCTGCGCGACGGCAGCCAGGGTGAAGGCATCAATTTCTCGGTCGCCGACAAACTCCGCATCGCCGAGAAGCTCGACGGGTTCGGGGTGCATTACATCGAGGGTGGCTGGCCCGGCAGCAATCCCAAGGACCTGGAATTTTTCCAGCAGGCCGCGCGGCGGAACTGGAAAAATGCCCGCATCGCCGCCTTCAGCATGACGCGCCGCAAAGGCGTGGCCGTCGAGTCGGATGAATTGATGCAACAAATCCTGGACGCCGGGACGCCGGTCGTGACCATCGTCGGCAAGACCTGGCTGTTGCACGTGACCGAAGTGCTCCGGGCCAAGCCGGACGAAAATCTCGCCATGATCGGCGACACCATCCGCTTTTTGAAGGACCACGGCAAGACGGTCATTTACGACGCCGAACACAGTTTTGACGGTTACAAGGACGAACCGGAATACGCGCTGGCCACCTGGCAGGCGGCCGAAAAGGCGGGCGCGGAATGTGTCGTTCTGTGCGACACGAACGGCGGCTGTCTGCCGGAGGAAATCGCGCGCATCACGGCGTTCGCGAAGGGCAAGTTGAACACCCGCATCGGCATTCACACGCACGACGATTGCGGGGTGGGCGTGGCGAACGCCCTGGCGGGCATCACCGCCGGCGCGACGCAGGTGCAGGGCACCATCAACGGCTACGGCGAGCGCACGGGCAACTGCAATTTGATCAGCGTCATCCCGTTGCTGCATTTCAAAATGAAAAAGTCGGGCGTCCCTGCGGGGTCACTGCCGAAGTTGAAGGAACTTTCCGAGTTTGTGGACGAAATCGCGAACATGCGCCACAACCCGCGGCAACCGTGGGTCGGCCAGACGGCGTTTGCGCACAAGGGCGGCATGCACGTGCATGCCATCGACCGGGTGTCGCGCAGTTACGAGCATATTCAGCCTGAAGCCATCGGCAATTCCCGCCGCGTCCTGGTCAGCGACATGTCGGGTCGCACGAACATTTTGATGAAAGCCGCCGAGCTTGGTTTCAAACTCAAGCCGGACATGCCGGAAGTGAAGGCCGTCACGGCGCGCGTGAAGGAGCTGGAAGGGCAGGGCTACGAATACGAAGCCGCCGAAGGTTCGCTGGCCCTGCTCATCAGCCAGGAGCTCAAGCACCGCGAACCGTCGTTTGCCGTGGAGACGTATCACGTATCGATGCGGCGCGACACCCGGGAAACCATCTGCGAAGCCACGGTGCGCGTGCGCGTCGGCAAGACGGTCCACCATGAAGTCGCCGAAGGCGACGGCCCGGTGAATGCGCTCGACGGCGCGTTGCGTTCGGCCCTGGTGAAATCCTTTCCGCAGCTGAAACAGGTGACGCTGACCGACTACAAGGTGCGCATTCTGAACAGCGACACCGGCACCGCCGCCAAAACGCGCGTGCTCATCGAGTCCAGCGACGGCAGGCGCGAGTGGGGCACCGTCGGCGTCGACGAAAACATCATCGAAGCCAGCCTCCAGGCCCTCGTGGACAGCATGGAGTACGCGCTGTTGAAAAAATGATTTTAACCACGGATGGACACGGATGAACACGGATACCTACCCGGACCTGAAGCGTGGCTCAGACACGAAACTGATTCTTCGAGACGAAACTCACAAAATCATCGGGTTTGCGTTCGAGATCTTGAATGAAGTCGGGCGTGGCCTTAACGAGAAGGTGTACGAAAACTCGCTGACCGTCCTGTTCAAAGCAAACAACATTACTTTCGACCAGCAAAGGCGATTCCCAGTTTGCTTTCGCAAAGTAGAAGTTGGTGAGTTTATTCCTGATCTAATCGCTTTTGGATCGGTAATTGTAGATAGAAAGGTAATTGATCAGATCACCGGCCACGAACGCGGTCAAATGATGAATTATTTGCGGATCACCAAGCTCCGGGTTGGTCTGATCCTGAATTTCAGACACGCACGACTCGAATGGGAGCGCGTGGTTTTGTGATTTTTAATCCGTGTTTATCCGTGTCCATCCGTGGTTGAAAATGTATGTCCGAAATTTCCAAAGCCTACGAACCGCAGTCCGTTGAAGACAAGTGGTACCAGTTCTGGCTCGACCGGAAATGTTTTGTGGCCGACCCGGCGCGCGTGACCGCCAAACGGCCGGCCTATTCCATCGTCATCCCGCCGCCAAACGTCACCGGCGTGCTCACCCTGGGCCACGTCCTCAACAACACCATCCAGGACATCCTCGCCCGCAAGGCGCGCATGGATGGCAAGGAAGTCCTCTGGCTGCCCGGCACCGACCACGCCGGCATTGCCACGCAAACCGTCGTCGAGAAGGCGCTGAAGAAATCCGGCGAAATCCGGCACCGCGATGATTTGGGCCGCGAAAAATTCCTCGAACGCGTCTGGCAATGGAAGGAAAAGCACGGCGGCATCATTATCCAGCAATTGAAAAAGCTTGGCGCGTCGTGCGACTGGACGCGCGAACGGTTCACGATGGACCCGGAGTATTCGCGCTGTGTGCAGAAGGTGTTCGTGGAGCTTTACAAAAAGGGACTCATCTACCGCGGCAAACGCATGGTGAACTGGTGTCCGGCCTCGCTCACGGCATTGTCGGACGAAGAAGTGATTATGAAGGAGCAGAAAGGCTCGCTTTATTATTTCAAGGTCGAGGTTGCCGATTCCCGCGCGCACGGTAGCAGCGGACGTGAGTCCGCTCAAACTCCGGCGGTGGAAAATCAGAGCCCGCTCACGTCGGCTGCCACGGGGGAAACAGAGAAAAGGACTTTTGGCCCGATCCCAGATGCCGAAGGCCGGATTTGGCTGACGATTGCGACTACTCGGCCGGAAACGATTCCCGGCGACACTGCCGTGGCCGTGAATCCGAAGGACCCGCGTTACGCAAAATACATCGGCAAACATGTCCTCCGCCCGTTGCCGGCGGAATTCCCGCGCGAGCAGAAGCTGATTCCCATCATCGGCGACGAGCATGTGGATTTCGAGTTCGGCACCGGCGTGCTCAAGGTGACGCCGGCACACGACAAGGCGGACTTCGAAATCGGCCAGCGACACAACCTGCCGCAGATTGACATCATGCAGCCCGACGGCCACATGAACCCCCTGGCGGGGGAGCCACTGAACGGCCTGGACCGGTTCAAGGCGCGCAAAGTTGCCGTGGAATTGCTGACCGGGATGGGTGCGCTGGAAAAGGAGGAGCCTTATACCAACAACGTCGGCTTCAGCGAGCGCGCCGACGTGCCGATTGAGCCGCGCTTGAGCGAGCAATGGTTTTTGAAATATCCGAGCGCGGAAAAAGCGCGCGCGTGCGTGGAACAAGCCGGGAGCGCCGGTCTCCGACCCGGCGCGTTGGAAGATACAGAAGAAACAGGCCGGGTCGGAGACCGGCGCTCCGATAAAATGCAGTTCCACCCGGACCGCTGGGCGAAAGTATATGACCATTGGATGGGCAACATCCAGGACTGGTGCATCAGCCGCCAGCTTTGGTGGGGTCACCGGATTCCGGTGTGGTACCGGAAAAACAAACGCGAAGATGGAGGATTGAAAATAGAAAATAGCGGACAGTCTGTCGGAGCTAATTCATCCTCCGTCCTCCATCCTCCATCCTCGATTTATGTTGGTGTCGAGCCGCCTTCCGATCCGGAAAACTGGGAGCAAGACCCCGACGTGCTCGACACCTGGTTCAGTTCCTGGCTCTGGCCATTCGCGACGATGGGCTGGACGGGTGACAAATCCCATGACTCCAACACTCCAACACTCCAAGCCTTCTACCCGACCGCCGATCTCGTCACCGGGCCGGACATCATTTTCTTCTGGGTCGCGCGCATGATTATGGCGGGTTACGAGTTCATGAATGAGATGCCGTTCAAGAACGTTTATTTCACCGGCATCATCCGCGACAAGCAGGGACGCAAGATGTCCAAGAGCCTCGGCAATTCGCCCGACCCGCTCGATCTCATCGCCAAATACGGCGCCGACGCGCTCCGCTTCGGCACCATGCGCAGCGCGCCGCTCGGCCAGGACATTTTGTTCGACGAACAAAACGTCGAGCTGGGCCGCAATTTCTGCAACAAACTCTGGAACGCCTGCCGCTTCCGCCAGATGGTCGGTAGCGCCGCCGTCCCGGCTCCACACGGGATTGGTAGCGCGGCCGTCCCGGCTGCACCAGGATCGGAAGAAAGCAGGCGAGGCGCCTGCGCTACATTCGAAATTCAGGGTGAAATCGATCCAACGCTTCTGACGGCCGACGATAAATGGATTCTGCTGAAACTCGACCAGGCGATTCTTGAAATGGACGTTGCGTTCGCCGAATACAAATTCAGCGACGCGACAGCCACGCTCTACCGCTTTTTCTGGAGCGAGTATTGCGACTGGTATGTGGAAGCCAGTAAAGCGGTATTGGTTAAATCAGTGACTGAGTTAAATGAGTCCAGCGCAACACCGCGCGAAGCCACTCATTTAACCAATCACTCATTTGACGATTTAACCAACCAACGCGCCAACACCCTCGCCGTAATTGACTTCGTTTTGAGCCACACGCTGCGGCTGTTTCATCCGTTCCTGCCGTTCATCACGGAGGAACTCTGGCAGGGGATGGGTTACGCCGCGGACATGCCGGAAAATCAGGGCGGCCAGACCATCATGACCGCGCCGTGGCCCAGGCCGCTCGACGACGATTTCAAATCGCATTACGGCCTGACCGGTGATGATGAAAAACACATTGAAGCGCGCAACGAACTGGTGTCCCAGGGCCGCAACCTGCGCCGCACGGCAAACATCGCCGCGAACAAGAAGGTCAAATTCATCTTCAAACCGGCGCGCAAGTGGGCGGCACACGACGTCGAGGCGCTCAAGTTGTTGCTCAACGCGGAGAGCGTGGAAATCGGCGCCCATCATCAACCGGCAAAGGGAACGCTGGCCGTGCGGACTGAATTGGGCGATTTATTTCTGCCGACCGAAGGCTTGATTGACCTGGAAGCGGAAAAGGCCCGGCTGACGAAGGAACTTCAAAAAATCGAGGCCGAAATCTCCAAGGTCGAACAAAAGCTCGCCAATCCAAACTTCACCCAAAAGGTTCCGGCGCACGTTCTGGCGGAGCACAAGCAACGTCTTGCCGAGTGGCAAGGCAAACGTGAGCATGTGAAAGCCACATTGGCCGCGCTGCAAGGTTAGAGCAATTTAATTAACCCCGTAGCCGCGGAACGTCAGTTCGCGCCATCTCATTCCTCTTTATTCAATTTGCGCCGACCAACGTCGGCGGCTGCCTGTTTTTTGAAAAGGCTGCCGGCCAGGCGTTCGCGCACCTGCGGTTCCTCGTCCCGGGTGAACATGCCCAGAATACGCTGGATGGTCTGCCCGGCGCTGATGATGTGCAGGGTGCTGTAAACCACGTGGCCGGTCTCCCCGGCCGTCAGCGCAATTTCCATCGTCTCGCGGTCGCGGATTTCGCCGACCAGAATCACCTTGGGCGCCTGGCGGAGGGCGGCCCGCATGCCGTCGGGGAAGGTGTAGAAATCGCGCCCCAATTCGCGCTGGCTGAAGGTGGACTTGAGAGGCGGATGCAGAAATTCAATGGGATCTTCCAGCGTGACAACGTGGACTTCGTTCGTCTGGTTGATTTCGTTCAGCATGGCGGCCAGCGTGGTGGTTTTGCCGCTGCCGGTGGCGCCGGTCACGAAAATGAGGCCGTTCTTCTCCCTGATGACTTCGTGGAACACGGGCGCCAGCCCGAGCACTTTGAGGGAGGGAACCCGGGATTGCAGCTTGCGCAACACCATCGCATAACATCCGTTCTGGCGGTAAATGTTGACGCGGAACCGGCAAACATTTTGCAGCGAATAACTGCAATCGCACGAACCGCGCCCCATCAGGTCTGCATTAACCGTTCATTGTATGTCGCAAACCCTGTGGGCCTGGCGAAGCACCTCCACCAGCTCCTTGAATGCCAACCCGGCTGGGCCGATTTCATGCGCCTGCCTTCCGGTCGTGGAGAATTCCAGCTTTCCTAATTGAACCACTCGTCTAATTTCTCCCGCCGTGGAGTTGACGGAGCAACAGGACCATTTGCATCAGCCGGTTTTGGCGGTCGCCCGCCAGGACGCGGCCATCCTGCCCGAGGCCTTCACTGTCCAACAGGCGCTGGACGCCATCCGGCAGCGCGGTGTTGGCGAAAAGATTGTCTATTTCTATGTCGTGGATGCGGCCGAGCGGCTGGCCGGCGTGGTGCCCACGCGCCAGCTCCTGACGGCGCCGTTGGAGCGGCGGTTGTCGGAGCTGATGATCCGGCGGGTGGTGGCCATCCCCGATACGGCGACCGTGCTGGAGGCGTGCGAAGCCTTTGTCCTGCACCGGTTCCTGGCCTTGCCCGTGGTGGATGAATCGCGAAAGATTGTGGGGGTGGTGGACGTGGGTTTGCTGACGGAAGAAGCATTCGACATTGCCGAACGCGAGCAGACGGATGCGCTGTTTGAGTCCATCGGTTTTCGCGTGTCGCAGGTGCGTGACGCATCACCACTGCGGGCGTTTCGATTTCGTTTTCCCTGGCTGCTGGCCACCATTGGCAGCGGCACGCTCTGCGCGCTGCTCGCCAGCGTTTATGCTGTCACCCTCGCCAAAAGCATCGTCCTGGCATTTTTCCTCGCGCTGGTTCTCGGACTGGGCGAGAGCGTGAGTGTCCAGTCCATGACGGTGACGATTCAGGCTTTGCGCGCGGCCAACCTGAGCTTCGGTTGGTATGTCCGGGCATTCCGGCATGAAGCGGGCACGGCCCTGCTGCTGGGCGCCGGTTGCGGCACGGTGGTTGGCCTCATTGTCTGGCTGTGGCGCGGGAGCGGCCTGGCGGGTTTCGTCATCGGCGCCAGCGTTTTGCTGGCGTTGTGCGCGGCGTGCTTTTTCGGATTGAGTGTTCCGACGGCCTTGCACGCGCTGCGGCTGGACCCGAAGATTGCCGCCGGACCGGTGACGCTTGCGTTCACGGACATTTTTACGCTGCTGTTCTACTTCAGCCTCGCCGCTTGGCTGTTATGAAACCGGCGGCCAGCAAATTTTTTGAAAACCATGATGAAATCTTCCCGTAATATTTCGATGAAAACCGTTTCGTTGAAGCCCGCACTCACTGTCGCCGTCCAGGCCGCGCGCGCCGCCGGCCGGCTCATGTACGCCAACTGGCATCGCCCGAAGCGCGTCAAGCTCGCCGAGGCCCATGACATCAAACTCGAACTGGACGTGCGCTGCCAGGAACTCATCGGGAAAACCCTGCGCGCCGCGTATCCCCAAATCCCGCTGCTCGGCGAGGAAGGCGATTCCGGCGACGTGAACGCCGAATACCGCTGGGTGGTGGACCCGATTGACGGGACGGTGAATTATTTCTTCGGCCTGCCGCACGCGGCGGTGTCCATCGCCTTGCAGAAGCGTGACGGGTTCCGGGTGGCGAGTGGCGGGAAAAATACCCGAAGCAGAACGCTGTTTCACGCCACAGGTCACGCGCCGGCCGGGCCGGAGCTTCCAAGCGAAGGCCGGTCACACGTCACCCTCCTGGGTGTGATTTACGGTCCTTTCACGGACGAACTTTGGACGGCCATTCGCGGCGGGCCGGCGCGATTGAACGGACGAATCATCCGCGTCAGCCGGCGTTCACGTCTGAAGGAAGCCGTTATCGCGATGGGCTTTTCCAAGAGCCAGGAAAACCTGGAGAAAAGCCTGCCGCACGTGAACCGGCTCGCCCGGCGCGCCAGAAAAATCCGCATCATGGGTTCGGCGGCGCTGGAACTGGCCTATGTCGCCTCCGGCCGGCTGGACGCCTATATCGAACGCACGATCAATTTGTGGGACGTGGCCGCGGGGTCGTTGTTGATCGAATGTGCCGGCGGAGAATTTTATACCCGGCCCGCGCCGGGTGGAAAACTGCGGATGTGCGCCGATAACGGCCTGCTGCGCCGGAAACTTAAGATCGACGGATTGCTGAAATAATCCCTTTGCCATCAAACGGATATTGTCACAGAAATCAATTGACAAAAACTAGTTGGTATTGCAAACTAGTTTGCAATGAAAAATCCAATTGCCCGATATATTCAGTTTGTCAGGAAAATCGAGCAGGCCAAACGCGAAGGGCGCACCGGTGAACTCATCAAGGCGGCAAGAGAAAATGCCGAGATTCAAACAATAACCATGCGGCCCCGGCAATACGCCGTCACCAATGGCACTGCGGAAATCGGCTGGGGAACGGCATGGCTCTGTTTTGCGCTCTCCATTTACTCCTCTGTTTTCCTGCCAGCGTCGCCGTGGCGTGGGCGGATGGGGATGCTTTTATTGTTGTGCGCATGTGTCGCAATGCCGGTCTGGATGTGGGTCGGCAAGAAGTTCGTCGTCCAGCCGCGCATCGGCTATTTCAGCTTTCGTCCGGAAAAATCCCGTTGGATTGGCATGATTGTGGGCCTGGCAGTGGCGGCAGTCATCAGCATCGCCATGGCGCACTGGCTGGTCCAGAAAGCGGGTCAGGCAATGCCGGTATCGGCGCCGCACGCCGCCGCGGTCGCGGTTGATAAAAATCCGAGCCGGTTGAGTCTGCTTCAGATTTCCGGCTACGGCCTGTTGAACGCGATTTTGTATCTGATGTTCAATGCGGTTTCGATCAAGGAACATCGATGGAAACGGATTTGCTTTGCCCTGCTCGTGGCCGTGCCGCCGACAATCGGTTTTTTATTGCCTGGAAATTATCTTCACGTGTCGCCGCCGGTGACACTATTTCAAGGTTTGATTTATCTCATTTCCGGCGCGGCCACGCTGGTCTGGTTTCTTCGTCATCATCAACCGCCTGCCCCGGACGCCGGATGAACGAACCGCTTCGCGCCATTTCCAAACTGGATCGGGTGATTCACGAACCGGGCCGGCTGATCATCGTCGCGTTGCTCTCGGGCGTGAAGGAATGCGATTTTCAATTCCTGCTGGCTGAAACGAAGATGAGCAAGGGCAATTTGTCCACGCACTTGGCGAAGCTGGAAACCGCCGGCTATGTCGAGATCGAAAAGACTTATCGCGGCAAGGTGCCGATGACGTTGTTGCGGCTTACGCGCACCGGCCGCAAAGCGTTTGAAGAATATCGCCAGGGACTCATGGCGGCATTTTGAGGGTCTTCCCGGCCAGCAACTTCGCAACTTGCTCTCACAGTTATCGAACACTCCAGGCGCCTGCGGTCGGTGGCTGATTTACTCAAATAAAGACAATGCCTTAATTTGCTCGGAGTTTCGCCTTCAGGCGGCTCGGAACCGCGTAAACGCGGAACTCCAAACTTCAAATCAGGGCACTACTCAAATAAATGTCAAATTGCGCGCCATTCAGAGTTGTGATATAATTTCGCTCACATCACGCTATGAATGGCCGACGCATCCTGGGTGCCATTTTGTTTTTTGGAGTCCTGGCCTTTTCGGCTTTTGCTGTGCCGGTGATCGATCCCATTCCCAATGCCAGCATCCCCGCCGGCAAATCCTTGATTGTTCCGGTGACAGCCACGTCACCGAACGGCCGGCCATTGACGTTCACCGCCACCAGCAGCACAAATTCCATCATCGTCCTGGTGCATACGAACGAACCGTTCTGGAAAATGTCCGTGGTTCAAGTCGCTCCCTCGAATGCGCCCGGTGCGTTTCCAACCCCGTTCCGCGGTGGCGTGGTGACCGTAACCAACGTAGGCGATATGACCTTCATGTTGTTTCGAGAATACGCACCGCACACGGTGGATGTAATCCAGGGACTGACCGAATCCGGCCTTTACACCAGCAACACCATCTTTCATCGCGTCGTGCCCGGTTTTGTGATTCAAGGCGGCGATCCCAGCACCAACGGTAGTGGCGGTCCGGTGTTCCGGTACGACGACGAGTTCAATCCGCAGGCCATTTTCAGCGGCAACGGGCAACTGGCACTGGCCAATTCCGGCAAGGACACCGACGGTTCCCAATTTTTTGTCACCTCCGGCTCGCAACGGTTTCTCGATTTCGGTTACACGCTGTTCGGACAACTGGTGCGCGGTTTCAATGTGCTCACCAACATCCTCAATACGCCGACCAACGGCGCCGCCCGTCCGCTTGCCGACGTGATTATCACCAAGGCGTCCTTCGTTCCCGACACTTCAGACACTGTGCTTACCTTGCTCGCCACCAACGTCACTGGTGGAGTCGGAACCATCAGCGTCATTGCCGATGACGGCGCAGGCGGGCGCACAACGAACACTTTCACGGCCACCTCGCTGACCGACACCAACAGCAATGGTCAGGCGTTCCTTTATGGAAGCGCGGTGACCAACCTGGTCGGGCCCGTGAACGTAACGCTGACAAATGTTCTGAATGCCGTTGGCCTGGACGGTGAGACATTATACTGGTTTCCACAATTTGCCGATCAGTCTTCCTACAATGGCGCCTCCAACTCGACTTTTATTACCACCAACAGCGTATTAAAGACCCTGACTTACAATGTCACAAATGCACAGGGACAGCTTCAATTGTTCTTGAAACCTTCGGCGAATTACGCCGGTCTGGTAAACTTGAATTTCTATGTCAGTTCCAACCCGAACTGGGGATATTACTTTCAAAACTATCCACCCAACTATTGGCCTCCTTATGATGCCCAAACTTATTCCTTTACCTTTGGCGATACACCTATCGTGGCGCAAACCACCAACTTCACGGCTTTTGCGCTGATGCCGTTCAGGAATCAACTGTTGGCCACCTTCACCAATGGCGCGCCCAACAGCCCCACCAATAATTTCACCGCGTACATCAACTGGGGTGACAATTCCACCAACAGCGGCGTTATCGCCAACGGCTTGAATGGCCGCAAAAATGTGCTCGGCTCGCACACCTACACCAACGCCGGTGATTATCCGATTTATCTCACCATCCAAAGCACCGTGGGCGCCAGCGCGACCGTGGTCTCCACCGCCAACGTTCCACCCGCCTTGAATCTGTCCCGGGCCGGTGCCCAAAATGTCGTCAGTTGGCCGGCTTGGGCGACCGATTATCAATTGCAATCCAATACCAACCTGTCTGCGGCGAACTGGCTGGCGGTCAGCAATTTTCCAGCGTTGGCGGGTTATCAAAGCGTCGTGACGAATAACCCGACCGGGGGCAATCTCTTCTTCCGGCTCAGGCATTAACTGGTGGAAATACCGCCGATTCGAACCGTCTCAACCGACGCGGCGGAGACTGCTCTGAAGCTTCTGCAAAGCCCGGGCCCGGTGGCTCAGTTTATTTTTCACCTCGTCGCCCAGTTCGGCAAAGGTTTGTTCAAACCCGGTCGGCACAAACAGCGGGTCGTAGCCGAAACCGTCTTTGCCCCGCGGCTCGAAAATCATCCGGCCTTCGCAGACGCCATCAAATAACTCCGTCTGCATTTCAAATTCATCCGCGTAACAAACCGCCGAGGCGACTTCGACCTTTTCCGGCAACACGGGCGTCAAGGCAATGACGCAATGAAACCGCGCGGCGCGTTTTTCCAGCGGAACGTCCTTGAGCAGGCGCAGCAGTTTGGCGTTGTTGTCGGCGTCGGGTGTATTTCCGGATTTCGCCGAATCCAACGCGGCGAACCGCGCCGAATGCACGCCGGGCGCGCCGTTCAGGGCATCCACTTCCAATCCCGAGTCATCGGCCAGTACAAACTTCAGCGTTGGATGTTCGATGTTCGATGTTCGATGTTTGGAACTGATCCATTTCGCCAGTTCAACGGCTTTCTTCGTCGCGTTGCCGGCGAAAGTCGGAGCGTCCTCGATGACGTTGGGCGCATCGGGGAAATCGTGGAGGGTGAACCATTGAAATCCACCGCCCAGGATGGCGCGGATTTCCCCCGCTTTATGGGCGTTGCGTGTGGCGATGAGCAAAGAAACTTCAGACATCGGCTCACGCAGGCTTGCGAAAGATTGACCGGCGGGCAACACTATTTGCACGAACGGACACGCAGCCTGGCGGTGGCGTGCCCGTTTGAGCCTCCCCGGATGGAACGAATTTATGCCGGTTGAAAAAAAAACCAACGGCCAGCGCGCCAACGATTTGCTGCGTGACGCGGCGACCGGCGACACCGCCGACGTTTTGCGGCGCCTCAACACGTCGCTGGCCGGGCTGAGCGAGTCGGAAGCGGCGGAGCGATTGGAGGAGTTTGGCCCCAATGAGGTCGCCCAGGAACGGCGGCACGAGTGGTTGCACCGGCTCTGGGTCGCCGTGCGCAACCCGTTGGTCATTCTGCTCACGATTCTGGCCATTCTGACTTTCGCCACGGCAGAAAGTTCCAGTGATTACGCCGGCGGTGTCGTGATGCTGGTCATGGTCTTCCTCGGCGTGTCGCTGCGGTTCGTGCAGGAAACCCGCGCCGGCAACGCGGCAGCCAAACTCAAGGCCATGATCAGCGTCACGGCCACGGTCCTGCGCGATGGCCAACCGAAAGAAGTTCCCCTGCAACAACTCGTTCCCGGTGACCTGGTAAAGTTGTCCGCCGGCGACATGATTCCCGGTGATGTGCGGCTCATTTCGGCCAAGGACCTGTTCATCATCCAGGCCACCCTGACGGGCGAGTCATTGCCGGTGGAAAAGACCGACGCCCGCGATCCGCGCCCGAACGTCTCGTCCATCGAACATACAAACATTTGTTTCCTCGGTACCAGCGTGGAAAGCGGCGCGGCCACCGCGGTCATCGTCGCCACCGGCGCCCAAACCTATTTCGGCAAAATGGCCAGCAGCCTCGCCGGCCAGGTGCCGGACACGGCTTTTGACAAAGGCGTGAAACGGTTCGTCTGGCTGATGCTATCGTTCATGCTGGTGATGGTGCCGATGGTTTTCCTGATCAACGGCCTTTTCAAACATAATTGGAAAGACGCCTTCTTCTTCGCCCTGGCCGTAGCGGTTGGCCTCACCCCGGAAATGCTGCCCATGATTGTTTCCGTCTGCCTGTCCAAAGGCGCGTTGGCCATGTCGAAAAAGAAGGTCATCGTCAAGCGGTTGAATTCCATTCAGAACTTCGGCGCCATGGACGTGCTGTGCACTGACAAGACCGGCACGCTGACCATTGACCACGTCATTCTGGAATTGCATTGCGATGTTTTCAAAAATGAAAGCGAAACCGTCCTGCGCGACGCCTATCTCATCAGCCATTTCCAGACCGGCCTGAAAAATCTGCTCGATCGCGCCGTGCTGCAATACAAGCAACTGCACAGCGAGCTGGGTCTCGACAAGTACAAAATGGTGGACGAAATCCCGTTCGATTTCTCCCGCCGAATGATGTCGGTGGCGGTCGAAGGGCCGGATGGCGAGCGGCAGTTGCTGACCAAGGGCGCACCGGAGGCGGTCTTCGCCAAATGCACACACTTTGAGAGCGACGGCGAAATCTTCCCGATGGAACCGGTCCTGGTCGGCGATCTGGTCCAGCAGGTCAATGAGTTGAGCGAGGACGGCTTCCGCGTGCTCGCCGTGGCCACGAAAAAGCTCGGGCAGCAAAACACCTTTACCAAAGCGGACGAGGGCGACCTGGTTCTGACCGGCTACCTGGCATTTCTCGACCCGCCCAAGGACACCGCCTCCAAGGCCATCACCGCGCTGCGCCAACATGGTGTGACGGTGAAGGTCTTGACCGGCGACAATGACCTCGTTACGCGCAAGGTGTGCAGCGAGGTCGGCATCCACGCGGAAAAAATCCTGCTTGGCAATCAGGTGGAAAATTTGTCCGACGAGCAACTGGCTGCCGAGGTGGAAACGACAGACATTTTCGCGCGCCTCTCACCGGCGCACAAAAAGCGCGTCGTGCGGGCGCTCCAGCGCAACAAACATGTCGTTGGCTTCATGGGCGATGGCATCAACGATGCCCCGGCGCTGCGGGCCGCCGACGTGGGGATTTCCGTGGACAACGCCGTGGACATCGCCAAGGAGTCCGCCGACATGATTTTGCTGGAAAAAAGTTTGATGGTGCTGGAGGAGGGTGTGTTGGAAGGCCGCAAGGTCTTTGTGAACATCCTGAAATACATCCGCATGGGCGCCAGCTCGAACTTCGGCAACATGTTCAGTGTGCTCGGCGCCAGCGCGTGGCTGCCGTACCTGCCGATGCAACCGATTCAGGTGCTCACCAACAACCTGCTCTACGATTTCTCGCAGGTGCCAATTCCCACGGACAACGTCGGTCCGCAACAGATCGTCAAGCCTCGCCCGTGGGCCATGGGCGAGATTGCCAAGTTCATTGTTTTCATCGGTCCTATCAGTTCGATTTTCGATTACACAACGTATTGCCTGATGTGGTTTTTCTTCAAGTGCAGCAGCCTGGCGCTGGTGGCTCCGCCGGCGCTGGCCGCACGCTTTGCCAATCCGATGGATGCGGATCATAGCTATGCCGCTGCCTTGTTCAGCACCGGCTGGTTTGTGGAATCGCTGATGACGCAGACGCTCATCGTCCACGTCATTCGCACCAACCTGATTCCATTCATCCAGTCGCGGGCCAGCTGGCAGTTGACCATGACGACCATGGCCATCATGGGCATTGGCGCCTGGCTGCCGTTTTCGCCGGTGGCCCGGTTTTTGGGATTCGTGCCGTTGCCGTGGCAGTTCTGGCCGTTCCTGCTCTTGACATTGCTCTGCTACGTGGCTCTGACGCAGGTCATCAAGACCTGGTTGATTCGCAAGGCGTGGGTATGAAACAAGCCGTCCCGCATCACACGGGACGGCGTTGTCAGGTTCAAACGGGTTGATCGTGTCCGCTCAAACCTCAAAGGATTTTCCGCAGCCGCAACTTTGTTTCGCGTTCGGATTGGAGATTTTGAAGCCACCGCCGGTCAACGCGGCGCTGAAATCCACCACGGTGCCGCGCAGATACTGTGCGCTGAAAGCATCCACCAGAACCGTCACGCCGTGCTGCTCGGACACCCAATCACCGTCGCGTTTTTCGTCGAAGACCATGCTGTACTGCATGCCGGAACAACCGCCTTGCTCCACAAAAATGCGCAGCCACTTGCCGGCATTTTCCGGCTTGAGGAGCAGCGATTTGGCCTCCCCGGCCGCACTTTGCGTGAGCGAGATTACTCCTTCAGCTGTAACGATTTCACTCATTGTTTCTGTTTGACTCTAATCCCGGCGCGGGCAGGTGTCAAATGGCGCGTTAATCTTGCGCCGCTCCGATGTGGGCCTGGGCATCGGCGATTTTCTTTTCCAGCGAGTCGCGCAAGGGAGGCAGCAACTCTTCCAGACGCCGATAGACATTCACCGCCTGTGGCCATTCGCCCAGTTCCTCGACCACGCTCGCCGCCTGGAGTCCGGCTTTTTTCACCCAGAATGGATCCGCCGATTCGCCATCACGCAGGTTTTTTTCATAAAGCACGTCGAGATAACTCTGCAAGGCCTGTTGCAGCAGGGCGGTCTTATCCTGACCGGTGGCTGGTGCGGCCAGTTTTTCCAGGACCTGCCCCATGCCGACTTGGGCCTGGCTGCGCGCGGCGGCGCCCGCCTGTGATGAATTGATGACCTGAGCGTAGGCATTGGTCGCGTCGCCGTAAAAGTGCGCGCCCTGCGGTTGCCCGGCGAGTTGCAGATAACAGTCACCGATCATACCCCAGGCCAGCGCCGCCTGCTCGGTCTGCGGATACGTTTGACTGATGGCTTTGAACACCTGGATGGCCTGTCCGAAATTGTCCAGTGGATTATTGGTGTCTGACGACGGCCCCTGCATCAACGCCCCGCCGTAGGCGAACAGCGCTTGCACCAGCACCTCCGGCGGGCAGTTCGTGTCGCTCGTCAACTGTGTAAAATAGCCAATCGCATCCGAATAGCCCTGGCGGCCCATGGCCGCGCGCCCGGCCATCAGTTTGGCCTCATAGACGAGCCGACCTGAGTTTGGCCAGTGCTGGTAGAGCAGTTCATAGTTTTTTTCTGCATCAGCGTAATTGGTGCCCGTATTGTAGAAATAACCGCCAATCCACCATTGCGCGACGGGTGCCCAGCCGTTGGTGGGGAATTGTGCCACAAAATTTGTCAGTATGGCAAAAGCGGCCGTTCCGTTACCAGCGCGGTAATTGGCCATCGCCCGGGCATATTCCACCTGCGGCAGCCGCATATTGTTGGTGTATTGTTTCACCCACCGGTCGTAGAGGTCGATGGCATTGGACCAGTTGTCCTCCTGCTCGTAGGTGCGGGCCAGCGCCAACTCCACTTCCGGCCGCAACGGCGATTTGGGATAAAGTTCCTCAACTTTTTCGAACAAGGCGCGCGCGGCCGCCGGCTGCTGCAGGTCCGACAATTGTTCCCCTGCCAGCAGCAGGCTGTTATCGACCAGATTGTTGGTGGGATAAATCGTCAGAATCTGCGCCAGGGCGTTGGTGGTGCCGGACATGTCGCCCAACTTCATGCACGCGCGCACCGTCTGGTAAAGCGCCTGGGGGACAAGGGTGGTCCGGACGGCGGGGAAATTGGTAAAATCACTCGTCACCGCCTCGTAATTGTCCCGTGCCCCGGCGAAATCATCCTGGGTAAACAACGCGTCACCCATCTTGAATCGCGCCACCGCCAGGTCCACCGACCGCGGGAGCCATTGCGCGGCGTTTTTGAACGCCGCCAGGCTTTCGGGATATTTTTTCCCGATCCACAAACACCAGCCGCGGTCCAGAAATGCCTTCCCCAGGAGCGGACTGTTTTTATACGTGCCCAGAAATTGATCGAACTCCGCCTGCGCCTGAGCCAGCTCATTCGTGTCCGGCGGCGCGTGCGCCACAGCCTGTTTCAAATACAATTCACCCAGCGACAATCGCGCCACGTCCGCCGGGGCTGAATTCGGAAACTGAGCCAGGAATGTTTCCAGCGATTGCTCGGCGCCCGAAAAATTTGTCTGCGCGGCGGCCAGCTCCGCGATTTTCAAAATTGCCTGCCGCTGCCAGGTCTGCGGGACATTCGTCGAAAGATTTTGCTGATACACTTCCTGCGCGTCTCCGATTCGGCCCAACCGTTCCAGGATGCCGCCTTGTTCGACCACGCTTTCGGCGCGCAAGCCGGGCTGGCCGGTGAGATTCGCCAGCCGGATCAAATTTGTCGTCGAAGCCAACGCTGCGTTGGTATCATCCCGCGCCAGCTCGACATGGCAAAGCAGTTGGGCCTGTTGCCAATTCAATTCCGGCGCGAGCTTCTGCGCCGCCAGTGAATGCAAAACTTCCGCCGCCTCACCCAATTTGTTCTGTCGGAGCAGCGCATCGGCCAGCAGCAATTGACCGCGCACCACCCGGTCGTCGGCGGGGGTTTCTTTCGCATTTGCCTGAAAGACCCCGGCCGGGGTTTGCAGCAAGCTGCTCACCTGAGGCCATTGATCCAATTTGGCGTAGGCGGCCGCTTCGTTCACCACCGCATCCAGGCGCCGGTTGGATTCCGTGAAATCCCGCGCCAGCCGGGAGAACGTTGCGGCCGCCGCCGCATAGTCCTCGTTTTGAAATTGCGCCTCGCCGAGCCAGAAGACGTACTGGTCGGCCAGCTTGCCCGCCGGTGATGCATGCGTGGTCAGGAGCTCGATGGCCTGCAAATATTTCGCCTGTTTGATGTCCGCCTCGGCCTGCATCAGCACGGCTTCGGGAACGCGTTCGGATTTGGGGTATTTATCGGAAAACTCGGCGAATTCCACTTCGGCGCGGCTCCACATGCCGTCCTGAAACGCGCGGGCGGCGGCGGCGTAAGCGCGCTCTTCGCGCGTGTTGGCCGCCAGCAACTGTCCGCCACCCAGCAACAGCGCGAGAGCAATCAACAACCAACGGCGCATCCAAAACATGCCGCAACTCTAAACGACGGCCGGGAGCGAAAAAAGCGTGAAATGCGCGCCCGGAAAATCCTTCCCGTTCCGCTTTTTCCAAGATGTCACCGGCTTGTTGCGAACCGTCTTTGACGAAATTCCGCAGAGGTGGTTGGCTTTCCCTGAGAGAGAAAGCAGTCCTACCGACGCCAAGCATCGGCGCTGGCGAATTCTGACCGCCAGCGCCTTCTTCTTTTCCAGGCCGGCAACCTGCCCGTTGATTTGTTGATTTGTCCGGGCGCCGAATGAGCTTGCCCGCGATTCAAACCTGCGCAGAATGTTTCGTTGCCGCGAGTGGAAGGGTGGCTGAGTGGTTAAAGGCACCTGACTCGAAATCAGGCGTACGGGAAACCGTACCGTGGGTTCGAATCCCACCCCTTCCGCCATGCTAATCGTGTCACCCATACCAGCGTGGAGAGTTTGGGCAGGGATGGGGGCCTGAGGTCAGGACATCGCTGACAGTTGATCTGCGCAGGGCCGGTTCCGTGATCGGTGGCATTCAACCGTTGCCATTTGCCCGGGCGGCAAGATTGACCGAAGCCCCGCCTCGTTTCAGCGATTGGGAAGACGCTTCCAATATGCGAACCAGTTCCAGGCCCTTTTTGCCATCGGTCAAGGGAGTCGTCCCCTGTTTAATGCAATCCAGAAAATGCTGGCATTCGGTTTTTAAAGGCTCCTCGTGCTGGAGATGGGGAACGTGGACGTCTCCATAATGATAAGCGTAAGTGAATTCAGCAAAGGTGTCATAGTGCGGCGGCCGTTCAACCCGCATATCGAAGATGCGGATTTTTTCCAACTGGGAAACGTCGTCATAGAAGATCATTTGTTTGCTGCCGACAATGGTCATTTCCCTGATTTTTCTCGGGTCGAGCCAGCTGCTGTGAATGATGGCCGAGCGATTTTTCGAAAAATTGAGCCACATGGCCGTCACATCCTCCACCCCGGGCGTGATATGCGCGCTGCCCGCGCAGTTGATGGTGACCACTTCCGTTTCCATGATGTGCAGAATAATGGCAATATCATGGGGGGCCAGGTCCCAGGCAACGTTGATATCTTTCTGGAAAAGTCCGAGATTCAGCCGCCGGGCGCAAATGTAACGAATGTCGCCAATGTCGCCGCGTTGCACGATTTCCCTGATTTTCCTGACCGCAGGCGAATAGAGGAAAGTATGCCCCACCATCAGCACCAATCCCTGTGTCCGGGCAATATCAATCAACTCTTCGCACTCCCCGGAGGAGGCCGCCATCGGCTTTTCGATGAAGGTGTGCTTGCCGGACAAGAGACTTTCCCTGGCCATGGGGTAATGCGATTTGACCGAAGTGGCGATGATGACCGCGTCGAGGCCGACACCGTTCAACATGTGACTGTAATTCATCTCGCCTTCCACCTCGGGGTACAGTGATTTAAGATGGCCCAGGCGATTTTCACTGACATCACACATCATTTTCATGCTGCAATCGGGAAGTGACCTGAAATTGCGAATCAGGTTGGGGCCCCAATAGCCGCATCCGACAACACCCACCTTAATTTGTTTCGACATATTATAAATTCAATTTTGATTCTTTCCTGATCCAACCATATTCGCCATCTCTGGCCTGAACCGCACCGAGCAGGGCTGCTTTCGTAATGAAATGCGACCGGGTGGTTCCATTGGAATGGTTGGTTTTCGGGCGAATGGGAGAAGATGATAATTTCCGGGCCTGGCGTGACTCCAGCATTTGAATGATCAGGGCCGGAATTGTCATCAGGATGATTTTCAAATCCCCCCAGAGGGTCTTGTTTTTCACATACCGGATGTCCAGGTGAATCATTTCCACGAAGGTGGTCTTGTTTTTTCCGCTCACTTGCCAGAGCCCGGTCAAACCCGGCACGGCGCCAAACCGTTCCTTCTGCCAGGGCAGGTAGTTGCCGTATTCGTAAGGCAGGCAGGGGCGCGGCCCCACCAGGCTCATTTCACCCCGCAGCACGTTGATTAATTGGGGCAATTCATCCAAACCCGACGCCCGGAGGAACAGGCCAAACGGAATGATTCGGGAATCACCCTTGGAATCCATCTTTTGCATGGGTGTGTCTGAATTCATCAGTTGATACAGGTGTCCTTGATGCGTGGTCGTTTCGGCATCCACAAACATGGTTCGAAACTTGAAACACGTGAAACGCCTCCCGCGATCCCCAACGCGCTCCTGCCTGAACAGAACCGGCCCGCGGGAACCGCTGCGGATCAACAGGACCACCAGCAGGGCCAGCGGAATCAGAAAAGGCAGGGCCAGCAAGGTGAGAAGAACATCCAGCGTTCGCTTCCAGGGCAAACCCTGAAGAGCTGCCCCGCGAACCCCATACACCCATCTTGCAGTTTTAGACATAGTTCAGAAATTCCTGTTGCAGTCTGGCCGGGAAGTAATTCCGGGACTTGTTGAGCGCGGTGCTGATGGTGGCCTTGGATTCTTCCAGCAGCTTGACGACGCGTTTGACAGCGTCCTGACTGGTCTTTTCGGATTCGATGACGAGCAACACCATGTCCATGAGGCCGGAAAGCCGGGCCGTGGCGGTGGTCTGGTTGACCGGCGGCATGTCGAAAATAATGTAATCGTATTCGCTGGCCTTGAGTTTGGGCATCAACGCCGAAAGTTTCTTGGGCAGGTTGGCCGGCGGGATGTCGCCATTGGCCCGTTCGGCAACGGCGTAGAGGTTGGCTCTGACGAGTTTGGATTTATTCCCGGCTTCCAGGACCTCATCCAGGCTGCAACCCGGCTCGCCCTTGTAAAATTGCCGGGCCGCCCCCTTGTCGCCGCTGATGTTGACGAGGAGCACGTTGCCGTCGCCAGTTTCGGAAAGCGTGGCGGCCAGCCCGGCGGCAATACTGCTTACGCCCGCGCCGGCGCCGCAACTCGTTACGGCCACCAGCTTCGGTTTGTGGACCGCATTTCTTACTTCAAAATAAACAATCAGCCGGTCGCGCAATCCTTCGTAAAACCGGCGCAGCGGATGTTCGCGATCCCACGGGGCAATACTCGTGCCAGCGGGCATGCCCCGGCCCGCTGCATTGCCGGGTGCGTTGTGCAATAACAATCGTCCGGCGCCAATCCGCCATGCGCGTTTTCCATAACCGTTTCTTTGCGCATCCGGAATGGAAATGAACAGCGGCAATCCGAGCTTGGTTTCGATTTCCGATGGCCGCTTCACCGAGCGGTCCAAAACCAGTTCCATCAAAAAGGCCAGGGCCAGCCCGGCCAGAATGCCGCTCGCCGCCAGCAGAGACACGGTTTTCTCGATTTTTTTCGACCAACCTAACAGTGGCGGCGTCGGAGACTGGATGATGCTGATGTTCGAGACCTTGCCTTCGTGCAACTCGTCGTCAATGCGGGATCGTTCCAGGTGGTCGGTGAAGTATTTCAGATTGGCTTCGGCCGATTCCTTCTTCAGTTGCAGTTCGGAAATGGTGGCCTCCGCCTGTTCAAAATTGGCTGCCTCGGTCCAGACCCGGTTGAACTGTGAGTGCAGGAAGGCAATTTTTGTTTTCAACGCCGTGACCTGCGTAAAATCGTTTGGCAAATCGTTGGCCATGTCCGTTGTCCCCCGGGCCGGATTCGATAATGGAACAGCCAGGCTTGCCAACGGGGGATATTTTTCTTCCAGTTGATTTTTGATTTTTTGGGCACTGGCAATCTGGCTGCGCACCTCCTTGACCAGCACGTTTTCCTCGGTGAACCCCTGTTGCGTCAAAAAATTGTCCTCCTTGTTATTGAGAAAGACCAGGCGCGCGCAAATCCGCCGATAGCCATCATACTGCCCGGGGGAAATTTGTGCCGCCGGCTCACCATTGGTCACCGGGCTGGACGAGCTCAATACCTGCAACACCGCCTGGCGTTCCGCCAGTTCTTCCTCGGCGCTGGAAATTCGATCGCGAAGTTTCGTGATTTGGCTGGAATAGGCATCTTTGGCATCTTCGGTGGAGATCACGCCTCCTTTGCTTTGCGCCTGCTGAATCTGCTTTTCAGTTTGGACCAGTTCGCCGCGCAACCGGATGGTTTCATTCGTCAGAAAGTCGCCAAACACGCCGCCGCCCCGCATCTTAAAGTGTTTGACAAAATAACCATCAATGATTTCGCTCAGAACGGGTTGGACAATTTCCTTGTCGGGGTGCTGGAAGGTGAGGTGAATCACGCTGCTTCCCGGCGTCGATTCCACGGTCAGTCCCTTTTTGATGAGATAGGCCGCCGCATTGGGGTCCGCACCATCTCCGGCACCGGCCAGAATTTTTGCGGAGGTCATGGCTTGAACCACCTGTTGCGCCAGATCCAGACTTTGCAGGATCTTGATCTCGGTGGTGATGAGGTTCGCGCTTGGCTCGTTCGCCGGCCTGGTTGCCTCCCCCGGTACGTCAATCGGCCTTGCCTCCAATGCGCTCAGCGAAAGTTCAGCTTCAGACTTGTATTGCGGGGGGTTGATCAAACAAACCGCCAGCGCGCACAGAATTCCAGCCAGGGAAAAACCGAGGATCAGCCACTTCCTCCGGAACAGGACGAAGTAAACGTCTCCCAGCGTCATTCTCGAAAGCTGCGGGCCCGCTTTATGATCGCTCATGTAAAGAAAGGTTGTTGGTTGCTGAGCGCCCGTTGCTTTTGAGGATTGGCTCACTGGAGTCCGTCGCAACGCGGTCCTCCGGCAAGCGTTGACGGTTGGTATTCCCGGCAAACTCTCTCACTTCATTTTCAGCGATTTGCTCATAAGCTCGCCCGCAGGCACAGCCCAGAAGCCGGCCGGAAGTTGGAAAAAGTTTTTCTCCACATCGGCAAACCCAGGCGCGCCACCGGGCCGGACTGCCCACCACCAGGGCGTAATCGGGGACATCATGGGTGACAACGGACCCGGCGCCCACCATTGCCCAAGGCCCAATGATAACGCCAGGAAGGGTTGTGCTGCCGGCTCCCAGCGTACAGCCCTCCTGCAGCACGGTCGGGGCAGTCCTTCCCAAATACTTTTTGCTGCGCGGCCGGGAATCATTCGTGAAAACTGCGCCGGGTCCGATGAAAACATCATCTTCGATGGTCAGCCCGTTCCAGAGATAGACGCCGCATTTGACGGTCACGCGATTGCCGATGCGAACGCCTCCCTCAATGAAAGTGTGGTCGCAAATATTGCAGTCTTCTCCCAGAATCGCCCCACCCACCACATGGGCAAAGGCCCATACCCGTGTCCCTTGGCCGATGGAAACCCCTTCATCAATCAGCGCCTTGGGATGCGCGAAATAGGCCCGAACCGGCCGATCGCCGGAGGCCGCAGGCAATGCCTGACCCGTCCCTGGCGGCGTCAAAGTTGTTTCGGGCCGGTCCCGCAGCACAGGTTCCAGATTCGGGTAATTCCCGGTCGCAATCTCATAAAAATCATGCGCGTAGCAGCGTGCGCCAAAACCTTCCTTCCATTCCAGCAAGCCATGATTCACGGCACGGCCTTCCTTCTCGTTGGAGATACCGAAATCAAAAAAACGCTTGTCCTGGTATTGCCCAATCAGCGAACTGAACAGGTAAGCCTGCGCGCCAATCTGCCGTCCTTTTTCCGTGACTGCGCCGTACTGCGCGTGCGCCACGGTCGGGGTTTCATAGATGGTTGTGCCCGCGACAATTTCATCGCCGCGATAGGCCGAATACTGTTTGATCTGTTCCGGAAAGCGTGATGCGAGCAGGGTGATTTCCTCGAGGGTATGCACGGGTTTGACACCGTATCGCGCCGCCAGTTGCGGTACCAGCACCCGTTCCCAAAAAGGCTGAAAAGATGTTTCCTGAACGATACGAACCCCCAGACTGGCCGCTTTTTTAATCAGTAGCCTGTGGCCCTTGCGGAAGGGAAGCCGGTTCACCTGTGAGACCGCCAGCGCGCAATCCCGGCGATAAAGCCGGGCGTCGAGGAGGAACAAGGCATACGCCACTTCGTCGTCTGGGAGCGTATTGTAAAAACCCGGAATCCGCTTGTAGAGCAGTTTGGAAATCTGCCTTTGGCTCAGGTAATGCAAAACCACATGGAAGCAGGCCAGCACATCACCCAGCTTCGCGGCGCGGGAGACCACGAGTCCGCC
>JAJXYT010000192.1 GCA_021780375.1 bacterium
GCTTCGGATTGGTGGGGCGAGAGTCCCCGCGAGCCGCCGGCCTTCCATTGGTGGGGCGAGAGTCCCCGCGAGCCGCCGGCCTTCCATTGGTGGGGCGAGCGTCCCCGCGAGCCGCCGGCCTTCCATCGGTGGGGCGAGCGTCCCCGCGAGCCGCTGGCCTTCCATCGGTGGGGCGAGCGTCCCCGCGAGCCGCTGGCCTTCCGTCGGTGGGGCGAGCGTCCCCGCGAGCCGTCGGGAATTTCATCGTCTTCAAATCCACGAGCGTCAGCCCGTGAACTGGATGTTCAATCAGCAGGTCTGCCGTGCCGGCGTAACAGCCTTCGGGGTGCACCAGAACTTTTTCCGTCCACCGCAACACGAAAGCGTTGGCCTGATACCAATCGCGGTAATGAACCAGCCAGGCGGCGGCGGGATGTTGCGAATCCACTTCCAGTGTTTTTGCAACCCGTTCCGCGCCGTGGTGAAACGCCGTGCCGAAGTCGGCAGCGCCATCCCGCGTTGTTTGCGAGTCCGCCACGACTCGCTTGGCAAACGCATCTTCCGTTTCACCGGCGATGCGTGGCAGCGTCAGCGCCGCCATCACCGCCTGTTCCTGCAGCCAGGCTGTCAGTTCCGGCTTGGCGATGACGCCCAGGACGTTCGTCACGCTCGGCAGCAGCCCGAGCTTGCGGGCATCCCGTAGTGTGGTGGGGCGGGGTTCGCCCTTGGCCGAAGTGACGGAGTGCAACGGCACCCCGTCACGTTGATACCAGTGCGTTGAATCCGGCGAAAATAATTTCATGGGATGATGTCGAAATCTTCGTTCGTGGTGATCCGTGCAATCCGCGTCTCAGAACCCGACTTCAGGGTCGAAATCGGCGGGCGGCGGTGTCGCCGCGCCGCTTTTGGAGCTGGGTGGCACAGGCGTCCCGCCTGTCATGGCCGGCGTCGCGCCAGTCGCCCTCTGACCTCCGACTTCCGACTTCTGACCTCCGGTTTGCTTCGCCTTCCAGTCAACGAGACGCTGTCGCGCCGCCGCCGGATCGTAAGTCCCGCTCGCCACCACCTTCTTGGTCGGCTTGCTCACCGCGTCAATGGACCCATACATTTTGCCGACCATGTTTTGTTGGTGCGAAATCACAAGCGTGCAGCACGCCCCCAGCAATTTTGCCAGATCAATCGTCTCACCCGGCGCAATCGGACGGCCGCGCCACTTGCCCAGGAACTCCGCCAGCTTCGCCTTGGGATGCAGGCTTGCTGTGAAAATTTTCGACACCGTGCAATTCTCGCCCTCCTCAGTTTTCTGTTCGCTCTCAAAGACCAGCTTTACCTTGGGGACCACACGCTTCTGTCCTTGAAACTCCGTTTCCATCAAGCCGAGATCCATCACGTCCACGCACACTGCCGGATGAATTCCTTCAGGATGCGGTACAAAATCACCGCCGTCTTTGCATTGCAGAATCAAGTTGCTCATATTTTCTTCTTTCGGTAGCAGCGGACGTGAGTCCGCTCATTTCTGGTTGTTTGGTTTTTCTGTTTTTTCCGAACGTGCGTCGTGCGCGCTCGAAACGCTTTCTCCCTCTCCGCCTTCTTGCCGAGCCGTAGCTTTCAAGCGAAGCCTGGTGCGGGAGAGGCCCGGGCTGAGGTGGCCCATGGATTCGTCCGGTGGTAACTCCCCCCGCAGAAGTTCAAAGAAAATTTCCGCCCTCATCGTGATCAGCCACGGCGCATGATTGCGCCGATGCGCCACAACCCACGGCTTGCCACGAGAATCACCCTCAGCTTGCACGCAGGCGTCGGTAAGATTGAGGTTTTGCACGCGCTTGACCTCGACGTGCAGCCAAGCCAGCGCGTCGCTCACCACGTCGGGACTGTCCGCGCCGCCGGCGAACTGCTGACCGCGCCGGGCGTCAAAGCCATGCTCACGCAACAAGGAAGCGAACTCCCGCTCCCCAACCTTGCCCTTGCGCCGTGAATTTTTCCGGCGCACTCCCTCTCCGCACTGGGGAGAGAGACGGGGTGAGGTGTTTTGGGGTTGGTTCATATTTCAGCTTTCAGCTTTCAGAGTTTCAGCTTTTGCTTTCCCCCCGCGTTTGCCTTTGTCCCTGGAATTCATTTCAACTTTCACGTTTCAGCATTCCAATTCGGTGGGGCGAGAGTCCCCGCGAGCCGCCGGCCTTCCATCGGTGGGGCGAGAGTCCCCGCGAGCCGTGCGGACCAAGGTGGGGCGAGAGTCCTCGCGAGCCGTGCGGACCAAGGTGGGGCGAGAGTACCCGCGAGCCGCCGGCCTTCCATCGGTGGGGCGAGCGTACCCGCGAGCCGTGCGCACCAAGGTGGGGCGAGCGTACCCGCGAGCCGTGCCTTCCGTCCTCTGCCCCCCGACCTCCATAATCCTTCCTCCGTCCTCCTCGTCGCCCGGCGTCTCCCTGATCCGCTTCCGGATTTCATCGACAAGCTCGATGGCAGCCCAAACCGCTATGATGAACAAGTCCACCAGAAAAAAAGCGAACAGGATTTTAATCAGAATCGGAATGGTCATGGCCGGCTCCCCCGGCATACGCGGCACGTCTGGGCAAGATGCGCTTCCACATCGCTCCACTTGAAAACGACACTCCGCCCGATTTTGTAATAGGGCAGAATTCCGCGCTGCATCCAGTTGTCCACGGTCCGCAGCGTCTTGTTCAGCCGCTGGGCGACTTCGATTTTCCCGATGAAACCTTCCGGCGTTGCACCAGGCTCGCCGGTCGTGTGGGGCGGCGCGGTTGATACGGCCGCAGACGGCCCTTGGGTGGGGTGTTCCTGGACGTTTTCTGTATTTCGTGTTCCGAATTTCTTCGCCATTTTGTCTTTGTCAGCCCATCGCTCCATGCGATTGGCCGCTAAAGACCGCAGACCGTCCAAAATGTTCGCAACCGGAAATGATAAAGCGCCCGTCAACACAGGCGCTAATGGCATTTTGGATATATCCAAAATCAGTCCAAAATCAGCTAACCCGGAACGTCAGGATCATCATTCCCAACCGCGCCTTTCCGGTAAATCCCCCTGGCCCTCGAATCGCGTATGGAATCCTCAAACTGCTCAAATTGGGAAGACATTTGACGAAGTTCAGCGGGGTCACGTCCCAATTTCCTGCGAAGCTGCTTCAATCGCATGAACACCAGCGACAGGGAACACCCGCACTTTCCCGCCACCTTTACAGCCGGCAGGCATTCGATGCAGTAAAGCCGGAAAACCCGGAAGATTGGCGCCTTGCGCCACCGGCCATCCCCCTCAAGTTCTTTGGCCAGGGCAAACACCTGCCGGGCAACATCGTCGGGCATGGGTGCCCGCACTTCCCGCATTTCCCTGAAATCCCGGTGAATCACGTCCAGTTTTCGGTCCACCCCGCTAAACATTTCCCGGACATCCTGTGAACCGGCAAACAACCGGCAGGTTCGATTCAAAACCCGGCATCGGCCGTCAGGCAGCCGGTTGGTGCATATCTCGGCCCGGATTTCGCACTCCGGCCTCAGATCCTTCTCCCCGCTGGGGAGATGCCCCTCGCCCATCGGATTTCCCTTCTCCGCATCGGATGGGGAGAAGGCGGCCGCAGGTCGGATGAGGTGCGTCTTGGGAGTGGAGAGGGTGGCCACAGGCCGGGTGAGGGTATGGCCGCAGGCCGGATGAGGTGCGTCTTGGTCATCAGTCCCAGCTCCCAACTCGACGTTCGCCTCGTCTTCATACCGACGTTTTCCGGTATGAGACCGCCGCGCCGATGCCTTGACCGGAACGGGTTTATGCCCGCAATGCCCGGTTCCATGTTGCGCACACTCCGGCGTGTGCTGCACCAATCCGCACGGCAGCCCAGCCCCAACTGCCGCCATCAGAAACAACACACCCATCAACCTTGTCCCGCCTGTCCTCCAGACCCCCTTTGATTTCCCGGTTTGCTCCTGACTACTGACAACTGACTCCTGACTTCCGGCTTCCGTCCACTGGCCTCCGACCTCTGACCTCCGACTCCCACCACTTTTTTCTCCCTCTCCGCCATCGGGGGAGAGGGCCGGGGTGACGTGGCTTGTATCATTTTTCGATGTCTGACCTCTGGCTTCCGGCATCTGACCTCTTTCCAACAGCCGTTGGATTGCCGCCAGCTCCTCGCCCGATGCCTGGACCACATGCAGGCACTGTCCATTGATGGTGATTTCGCCCGGTGGGTGGCCGGTGTCTGAAAATGGTGAACTTTCCGGACAAGAATGCCCGGCAGTAACATCCCCTTCACCGCCACTGTCAACCATGGGTATTTTCCCCGCCCACCCGCCAGTTAGTTCTGGCGCGGGCGCCACTTCCGAAATGATTATTTAGTTAGCCGATCAAAACCTGCAAAGAACTCCGCCCAACTACATCGCAGGACTTCTTTTAGCTTCACCAACTTTGCCATTCGCGGAAAACTTTCGCCCGCCTCCATGTTCTGGACGAAACGCACACTGATACCGGCTTTTTCCGCCAGCCGTTCCTGGGTAAGACCCTGCCGCTCCCGCAAACCGGCAAGATTCTTTCCGAACCGAATTTGATGCGGGCAGGTTTTCGCTTTGCGCGCAGGCATTTGAACATATTCGCCAAACCTGCCGCCACTGAACACGCGACTAGCTCACGTGCAGCCATACTTTCTCAATTTCTAATTCTCTGGATTTCCCCCGTTTAATTTCTCGCCAGATTACAAATTTTTCCGTGCAGTTTTCCAGCCCCGGTGCATCATCCTCCACATCGTGGCCACCGGGAAAAAAATAAAGGCGAAAAAGTCGGCAGTTGCCCCAGCCGTTGATTACTCGCACGAAACGGAGGCCGAAACCCGCGAGCGGATTGATGCCGACCTCCGTGCCGCCGGCTGGGAGGTGGACACCAAAAATCTTCGATATGCCAACGGCGCGCGCCCCCAGGCCGGACGTAATTTGGCCATCGCCGAATGGCCCACCGCCAGCGGCCCGGCGGATTACGCCTTTTTCGTCGGTCTGACCCCGCTCGGCATCTCGGAAGCCAAGCGCCACAGCAAGGACATTCCCGGACGCCTGCCTCAAACTTACCGTTACAGTCGCGGCTACAATCCTTGCGGCTCGGAGAAATTTCTTGGCGGCCCGTGGCGCAATTTCAAAATCCCATTTGTCTTCGCCACCAACGGTCGCCCTTATCTCGCGCAGTTACAGGAGAAAAGCGGTATCTGGTTTCACGACCTGCGCCATGCCACAAACCATTCCCGTGCGTTGGGCGGCTGGTATACGCCGGAAGGACTGGTGGATTTATTCAAGACCGATTCCGTCGCGGCGACTGCTGCCTTGCTGGATACGCCGGTGGATATTGCCGACCTTCACGAGTATCAGATTAAGGCCGTCGAAAAAGTTGAAGCCGCCATCGCCGACGGCATCCGGGCCATGCTCGTCGCCATGGCCACCGGCACCGGCAAAACCCGCGTCGCCATTGCCTTGCTCTTTCGCCTCATCAAGCTGGGCCGGTTTCAGCGCTGCCTTTTCCTTGTGGATCGCGAGACGCTGGGCGACCAGGCCGGCAACCGGTTCAAGGATGTCCAGATTGAAAATCTCCAGACCTTCGCCGACATCTACGACATCAAGCAACTGGACGACATCAAGCCCGATCCTGACACCCGCCTTCATCTGGCCACCATTCAAGGCATGGTCAAGCGCGTGTTGAATCCGTCGCCCGGCCAGCCGCCAATCCCGGTGGACCAGTATGATTTGATTATCGTGGATGAGTGTCATCGCGGCTACATCCTCGATAAGGAACTGTCCAACGAGGAACTCATTTTCAAGGACGAAAAGGATTACATCTCCAAATATCGCCGCGTGCTGGAGCATTTCGACGCCGTCAAGGTTGGCCTTACCGCCACGCCCGCGCTGCATACCACCGAGATTTTTGGCAAACCCATTTTCACTTACTCCTACCGTCAGGCCGTGGTGGATGGCTATCTGATTGACCATGAGCCGCCCGTCCGCCTTGTCACCCGGCTGGCCCAGCGCGGCATCAAGTGGAAGAAGGGTGAAGTGATGAAAATCTACCGCTCCGCCAGCGGCACGGTTGACCTCACCATCACGCCCGACGAACTTAAATTCGATGTGGACGGTTTCAATCGTCAGGTCATCACTGAGCCATTCAACCAGGTGATTTGCGACGAACTCGCCAAGGAGATTGACCCCAGCCTGCCCGGCAAGACCCTCATCTTTTGCGCCAATGACAACCATGCGGACATGGTCGTCCGTTTGTTGAAAGATTCGCTTGAAGCGCGCTACGGCCCGATCCTCGACGATACGGTGATTAAGATCACCGGCAACACCGACCACCCGCGCAAGCTCGTTCTCCGTTACCAGAATGAGCAGTTGCCCAAAATCGCCGTCACGGTGGATTTGCTCACCACCGGCATTGATGTCCCCGCCATCGTCAATCTCGTTTTCATCCGTCGCGTGCGCAGCCGCCTGCTTTATGAGCAAATGCTTGGCCGCGCTACCCGCCTTTGTCCCGATCTGTTCGGCCCCGGCCAGGACAAGGAAGTGTTCCGCATTTTTGATGCAGTGGACCTCTACGCCGCGCTGGACGATTTCAACACCATGAAACCAGTGGTGAAGGAAACCCAGCTTACTTTTGCCAAGGCGCTCGAACAGCTTGCCGCCGCTCCCAACGCCGTCGCGCGCCGTGCCATGTTCGACGAGCTGGTCGCCATGCTTCAGCGCAAGCGCCACCGCCTCTCGCGTCAGGACGATAAAATTAAAACCCTGTGCGGCCAGACAATCCTCGAATTG
>JAJXYT010000186.1 GCA_021780375.1 bacterium
GCCCATGAACACCTTTTCTTCCTTGGCGCTCTTGCCTTCTTCCTTGAGGAGGAAGGTGACGTAAAGCGGCGCGCCATAGGTCAACCCCTCGCGCAAGCATTCCAGCCAGTCCACCTTGGGTTCGCCGATTTCGTAGGAATCATAATCGAGCGAGCACTTGCCGTCGTAGCTCTCGATGGGGAACACCTCACGGAAGACCGATTCGAGGCCGGCATGTTTCTGGCGGCGTTTGGGCGGGGCGTCCGCTTGCAGGAATTCCTTGTAGGAATTGGTCTGCAATTCAATCATGTTCGGCGGCACGACAATTTCTTTGATCTTGCCGAAGTTGATTCGTTCTGTGGTTCGCGATGGCATTTGGACTTTCTGTTTTGGCCGGCAACAGCGCCGGACCGACACTCTTTATTCAACGACACAAGGCAGGCGCGCCGCGTTCAACCCCGACAATTCCGCCGTCGGGGCCAACGGCCTGCCTGCCCAACCGAACTGCTGTTTGCTCCTGTTCGTAATTCTTTAAATCCTGTGCCCGCAAATTTGCGGGCTTGGGCGGCGCCCACCGGGGGCCGCCGCCCAATATAATTCAACTTTACTTGACTTCCACTTTGGCGCCCGCTTCTTCGAGCTTCTTCTTGGCCGCGTCCGAATCCGCCTTGTTGGCGCCTTCGAGCACCGGCTTGGGTGCGCCTTCCACCAGCGCCTTGGCTTCCGCCAGACCCAGCCCGGCCTTCACTTCACGGACGGCCTTGATGGTGGCAATCTTCTTGTCCGCCGGGGCGGAGATGAGAATCACGTCAAACGTGTCCTTGGCCGCGGCGGGCGCAGCGGCACCACCGGCGGGAGCGCCGGCAGCCGCGACCGCAACGGGCGCGGCGGCGGTGACGCCCCACTTTTCTTCCAGTTTCTTCACCAGGTCGGCGGCTTCGATCACCGTCAACTTGCTCAATTCCTCTACGAGGTTTCCAATGTCAGGCATGGTTCTAACTTCTACCTTTCTTTCGTCTCGTCGTTGCCGCGGTCCGCCTTCCCTTCAGTTTCGGCGCGACACGCTGCGGCGATTTTAAGTTCGGTTTGAACCGACGATTTACGTTGTTCTTGTTTGTTTCTCCAACCACCCGCAAAGGCGATTGAAAATCACGTTGGCAGGGCCGGCCTGCCGGTCGGCCCGGACGCGCGGCAACGCGTCCCTGCCGTTAAATTCAACTCTTTGCCGCTTCGGCCTTTTCCGACTTCGCCTTGAGGACACGCGCGAGCTGGGTCGCAGGCGTGTTGATCAAGGTCACCAGCTTCGTCGCCGGCGCGTTCAGCAGGCCGAGCAACGTGGCACGCAAAACGTCCAGACTCGGCAAATCGGCCAGCGCCTTGATGGCCGCCTCTTCAAGCCGCTGATTGTTCAAATAGCCGAATTTGAACTTCGGCTTGTCAAACTCCGCGTTAAAATTCTTCAGCGTCTTCGCGGCGGCGGAAATGTCCTTCTGGCCGGTGACCACGGCAATCTGCCCGGCCAACGCTCCGTTCAATTCCCCGACCCCGGCTTCCCTGGCCGCAATCTGGAAGAGGGAATTCTTGACCACGTGAAATTCCGCCCCCGCCTGCGCCAGGCGTTTTCGCAACTCGGACAGATGGCTGACCTTCAGCCCGCGGTAATCCACGACGATAAAGAACGGCGAGCCGTTCAGCCGCTTCACGTATTCCTTCGTCAAAATCTTTTTTTCAGCACGCATGGTTCAAATCCTGGTTAATTGTTGGAAAATTCGCGCACGTCCACCCGCACCGGCGGGCTCATGGTCGCCGAAATCGTGCACGAATGAATATAGATGCCTTTAATGCTGTGCGGCCGCGCCTTGGCCACGGCTTCAATGACCGCGCGGGCGTTTTCCTCAATCTGGCTGGCCGCAAACGACAGCTTGCCGACCGGCACGTGCACATTGCCCGCCTTGTCAATTTTGAACTCGACGCGGCCGGCCTTGACTTCCTTCACGGCTTTGGCCGTGTCCTCCGTCACCGTGCCGGTCTTGGGGTTCGGCATGAGGCCGCGCGGCCCCAGCACCTTGCCGAGCTTGCGGACCTCGACCATGGCTTCGGGGGTGGCCACCGCCACATCAAAATCCGCCCAGCCTTCCTGGCATTTCTTGATCATGTCTTCAAAGCCGACATATTCCGCGCCGGCGGCTTTGGCCGCATCGGCGGACGCGCCGCTCTTGGCGAACACGAGCACACGGACGGTTTTGCCGCTGCCGTGCGGCAGCGGTACGGTCCCGCGGACCATCTGGTCCGACTGTTTGGGATCCACCCCGAGCCGGAACGCGAGGTCAATCGTCTCGTTGAATTTGGCCTTGGGGAATTTGGCCAGGACGCCAACAGCTTCCTTGAGCGGATAGGCCTTTTTGCCATCCACGACTTCGAGCGCTTTTTTGTATCTTTTACTGGGCATTTTATTGGGTGCGGTGCAAACGAATCAAAGATTCTCCCGCGTTTGATTTTTCAATGTTTCGGACGTTTGAAAATATAGCGAATTTCATCTTCGCCGTTTGCCGACTTGATGGGAACGGCAGCCACCAATGTCCATCCATCGGCGGCTGAATGATTCAACGCTGCATTGACGTTTCCGATATCCGCATTGCCGTAATCTACTGACGTATATTCCCACTGCGCGGTTTTGTGGTGGGTGGTGCAACAGCCAACAAACACAAATGAGGCCAGAACGGGAACTAATAAATACCTGAACGTCATTTTCATGTCCAATTGCTATGTGTTCTGGCAGTCGGTTATTTTATTCGACGACTTCAATGCCCATGCTGCGTGCCGTGCCGGCAACGACCCGGAACGCCGCCTCGGGCGAAGTCGCGTTCAAATCTTTAGACTTCATTTTGACGATGTCCAAAACCTGTTTGCGGGTCACCTTCCCGACCTTTTCTTTGTTCGGTTCCTTGGAACCGACGGTGATGCCGGCGGCTTTTTTCAGCAGCACGGACGCCGGCGGCGATTTGGTAATGAATGTGAACGACTTGTCCTGGTAAACCGTGATGACGACGGGAATCACCAGACCCGCGTCCGCCTTGGTCGCCGCATTAAATTCCTTGCAGAAACCCATGATGTTGACGCCGTGCTGGCCCAGCGCCGGGCCGACCGGCGGCGCGGGATTCGCCTGCCCCGCCGGAATCTGCAACTTGATGATGCCTGTGACTTTCTTTGCCATGTTGTTTGTTAAATTGTTAAAATTGTTAAATCAGTGACTGGTTAAACGAGCCGCCAATTGCTCATTTAACGAATCACTCATTTAACCAGTTGCTCTCATCACGCCTTTTCCACCTGCCAATATTCCAGCTCCACGGGCGTGTTGCGCCCGAAAATGTTCACGGTCACTTTCAACTTGCCGCGTTCGGGATCGATTTCCTCGATGACCCCGCTGAAATTCAGGAACGGCCCGTTGTTGATCTTGATCGTCTCGCCGATTTCAAAATTGACCTTGGGCTTCTCCGTCTCCTCGGACGCGGAAATCTGCGCCTTGATCTGATCCACTTCCGCCGTCGGCGTCGGCGTCGGCGGTTCACCGCCGACAAACCCGATCACCCCCTGCGTTTCCTTGATGAAATACCACGGTTTTTCGATGATGCGGTTGTTCTCATCCAGCAGCACCATGTCCACAAACACGTAGCCCGGCCACAGCTTGCGGCTCGACACGGTCTTTTTCTGATTACGCACTTCGACGACCTTTTCCATCGGGACCATGACTTCCTTGATGAAGTCCTGCATCTCGTCGGTCTTGACGCGTTTCTCGATGCTTTCCTTGACCTTTTGTTCCTGGCCGGAAAGCGTATGTATGACAAACCACTGGCTGCGCATGGTGCTTAGAGTTGAAACAAAATTGCAAAAAAGACTTTGTCCACGAGATAGACAAACCCGCCGAGCAAGGCGATGGAAATGGTGATGACCACCGTGGACCCTTTCAACTCGTCCCAGGTGGGCCACGAGCATTTCTTTAATTCCTCGCGCGTTTCCAGCACATAGGCCGCCAGACGCTTGATTTGTCCCTGCCACCATAAATAGGCAAAGAGCGCACCGATCACCGCCGCCCAGATCAAAATGTTAGTCAAACTGCTCACAAATTCATTTAGTTACTTTATTTCAGTTGGCCTGCCGAGCCGTAGCCCGTGCATCGTTCGCAAATCAGCCCGCCGGCGCGCTCTGCGCGCTCTGCGCTCCGGCGCGGCCGCCCCGAAAGCCGTCGGGACTGGCGGAGAGGGAGGGATTCGAACCCCCGTTGGGCTTTCACCCAAAGCGGTTTTCAAGACCGCCGCGATAGACCACTCTGCCACCTCTCCGCGAAGTGACCAGGGTCGCGTGACGCGTGACGAGACTTTCACGTCACCCGTCACTCGTCACCCATTACCGGTTGGCACGGCAGGAGGGACTTGAACCCCCAACCAACGGTTTTGGAGACCGCTACTCTGCCAATTGAGCTACTGCCGTATCCGCCCAATCCCGTTCATTCCGGACAAAAAAGAAGCCGCGGGGTTCGTTGTCCCGCGCTCCCGGGTTTGAAATTTCTTCAGGCGACGACGTCCGTCACGCGCCCGGCGCCAATGGTACGGCCGCCTTCACGGATGGCGAAGCGCTGGCCTTTCTCCATCGCGACCGGGTTGATCAGCTTGATTTCCACCGACACATTGTCACCCGGCATCACCATCTCGACGCCCTGGGCCAACGTCACCGTGCCCGTCACGTCGCTGGTGCGGAAATAAAATTGCGGACGATAGTTCGTGAAGAACGGCGTGTGACGCCCGCCTTCTTCCTTCGACAGCACATAGACTTCCGCCTTGAAATTGGTGTGCGGAGTGATGCTGCCCGGCTTGGCCAGCACCATGCCGCGCTCGACTTCTTCCTTCTTGGTGCCGCGCAACAGCACGCCGACGTTGTCGCCGCATTGCGCCGAATCCAGCAATTTGCGGAACATTTCAATGTCCGTCGCCACCGTCTTGCGCGTGTCCCGGATGCCGACGATTTCCACGTCTTCCATGCGCTTGAGCACACCGCGCTCCACACGGCCGGTCACCACCGTGCCACGACCTTCAATGTTGAACACGTCCTCGATGCACATCAGGAACGGCTTGTCCACTTCGCGCGTCGGCAACGGAATGAACGCGTCAATCGCGTCCATCAACTCCTGAATGGACTTGGCCGCTTCCGGGTCATTCGCCAAGGCCTTCTTCGCGCTGCCGCGGATGATCGGCGTCTTGTCGCCCGGAAATTGATACTTGGTCAGCAGGTCGCGGACTTCCATCTCGACGAGGTCGAGCAATTCCTTGTCGTCCACGAGATCGCACTTGTTCAGGTAAACCACAATGGCCGGCACACCCACCTGGCGGGCCAGCAGGATGTGCTCGCGCGTCTGCGGCATGGGGCCTTCGGACGCGTCCACCACGAGGATGGCGCCATCCATCTGCGCCGCGCCGGTAATCATGTTCTTCACATAATCAGCGTGGCCGGGGCAATCCACGTGCGCGTAATGCCGCTTGTCGCTCTGGTATTCCACGTGCGAAACGGCAATCGTGACCGTTTTGGTTTCGTCGCGCACCGTGCCGCCCTTGGTGATGTCGGCGTAGGAAATGGGCGTCGCCAGGCCTTTCTTCGCCTGCACCTCGACAATCGCCGCCGTCAAGGTGGATTTGCCGTGGTCAATGTGTCCGATGGTTCCGACGTTGACGTGCGGTTTCGTTCGTTGAAATTGCTCTTTAGCCATTTTAATCTCCTGCGTTCTATTTTTGTTAGTACAACTTTGCTACTTCAATTTTGCTTTATCTGGCTTGCCGGGCCGTAGCGCGGCATTTTTTCTTCCCGCCCGCCTTCTCCCGCCTTGCGGGATTCGGCGCGGCAACCTGCGCGCTCCACTTCGCACCGCGCGAAGGCTGGAGCCCATGATCAGGATTGAACTGATGACCTCATCCTTACCAAGGATGTGCTCTACCAACTGAGCTACATGGGCACGTTGAAATCATTCGTTCAAACCAAAATACGCCAAACGACAAAAAACCGCTTCCCCTCGCCTGTTTTCTTTCGAAAACCCAGGGGCAACCGGCTCTTTATCTTTATACGGCTCCGACGCCCTGCAAATTAACAATTCCACCCACCCTGTCAACAGCTTTTTTGAGAAAAAAAATCACGAAAACCAGGGGGGAAATTAAACTTAGCAAACACAAGGGGCGCAACCGATTTGCTGCGCCTATACTGGAAAGCCTCCGGCGCGCTGTTACTGGTTATTTGAAATGTCACTGTCAGCGGCGAAAAACCAACCGTCGGCGTGGCTTGAAGCTGAACTGAGTCGTTTATGGTGCTATCGCAATTGGTGAGGCCAGGGTTGCCGCTTTCTCATGTGCTAATTGCCTTCGAGAGATAATGTTACATCCAAAGCACCGAAGTTGTCTCCGATTGATTCAGTCACGGCATCGTCGTTGATTATAAACGGGTCCTGAGTATTGACACAAACCTACTTTTTCACGTGGTAAAGCCGGTTGGCAACGTGTGTCCATGTCCCCATTTTGAGCCGGTCGGCTATCCATTTCAATGTCATTGTTGTTTCCCCTCGTAGCCGCCGGGCGATCTTCACCTTCCGCCGATCCCCTTTTCGGTGGCGTTCCAAGTCCGCTTCATCCCACTTCACTCGCTTTAATTCCTCCGCCACGATCCCTTGCGCCTTTGCTTCCGCCGATTCCCGCAATTCTTCCCCATAAT
>JAJXYT010000062.1 GCA_021780375.1 bacterium
CCTCCGCTGGTCGTGGGTTGATTACACCCCCCTTCGTCCCGGTTCGCTCCGGCTCGTCCCGCCGGACGACCAACTGGCTCCCTGGCGCCAGGATTACCAGACCATGCGGGGCGAAATGTTTTTCGGGGACGTGCCGAAGTTTGACGAAATTCTTCGTGTCGTCGGCGATTTCGAAAAACGCTTCAATCAATCGTCACCCGTATGAATCTTACCGAAGCTCAACGTCGTAAAATGTTTTGCAATTGCTAAAAATCGCCGCGCGCTACGATAATCAGGACTCGTCCATAAATACGTTGATACAATCATGACGGCTGAGGGCGGATGGCATAGTTCCATTCGCCGTGAAAATCCTGGGGAAACATTCGTATCGAAGCCAGTTCTTCCTCGGTGGGTGTTTTGCCCTTTTCGTAGCGGCCCTGGTTTCGTTCCGCTTTGATCTTGAGTCCCTTTTGGGTCGTGGTGGAGGCAATGAGTGCGACCATGACTTCGTGGCTGACCAAAGCCTTGCCGCGCCAGTTTTGGGTGATGTGGCAAAACATCCGGTGCTCAATTTTGTTCCACTTGCTCTTCGCACGGCGAAAACGGTAGTCGCGTGATAACGAACAACACCAATTATGGCTCAAGAGCCCCTCTATTTTGGCACAATTAACCACCGACAGCCTGCACCGGCTTGGGCATATTGCTCGTCACACAAGACAAATGCCAGGTTCGCAATCCGGTAAGGTCATGGATTGACCTGAACCCATTGATGATCACCCGAAGTGCAAACATTTTGAAAACGGACTTCGCATCGGGAACGAGCAGTGCTGTTTCGCAACGCGACCTGTCCTTCCACATGATGAAATCATCGACGAAAACAATCGCTCTAATATCAATATCTGGTATCAAGGCGAGTCGAACGATGGCACCCAAAAACAGGCAATGCAATATCGCACCCTCTTCCCGTTGTTGATTGAGGATTGGCGGCAGCATTGGGGAATGGGGAATTTTCCGTTCCTGTTCGCCCAGATTGCGCCTTACAACCTGATGACGCCCGAAATTCGCGAATCGCAATTACTCACATTGAAACAGGTTCCGAATACTGCCATGGTAGTGCTGACGGATGCCGGAGATGCCAACCATATTCATCCGCTTAAAAAGCAAATTGCAGGTGCGCGTTTGGCACTGGCGGCGCGTGCTTTGGCTTACGGAGAACCGATTGAATATTCCGGCCCCATTTATGAAAGCATGAAAACGGAGGGAACGAAGGCGGTATTGAGTTTCACGCATGTCGGCGGCGGGTTGGCGGCAAAAGGTGGCGCGTTAAAGGGTTTCACCATTGCGGGAGCGGACAAGCAGTTTGTTCCGGCTGATGCTGAAATTGAGGGGGACACCGTGGTGGTGACCAGTGACCAGGTGGCCAAACCGGTGGCTGTCCGTTATGGATGGAGCAACGTTCCAGACGTCAATCTCTATAATCAGGAAGGATTGCCTGCGTCTCCTTTCAGAACCGACGTGCCTTTGACGGACCCGAGTGGCATCACAGCAAATTAAAAAGCCTCAACTCGCACACTTAACCACAATATGATCAATTCAACAGTTACCCGCGAGGAGGCCGTTTGCTTCCGCTGCTTGACGACAACGGCGTGTTGGTTCGTTCTTCTACTCTCTGTTTTCTCCGTCCGTGGAGATGATGCCGGTCTGGTCGCGTTGGCCAATCCGCTGCAAGGGACCGATTCGCGCGATGGATTCTCCCACGGCAACACCTATCCGGAGATCGCCCTGCCTTTTCCGGAGAACACCTGGTCGCCTTACACCAAACCGCAACCCCAATCGGCCTTTTACGAATACCGGGACAACAAGTTCTACGGAATCCGCCTGAGTCATGAGCCGAGCATCTGGATCCAGGATCATGCCACGTTTTCATTGATGCCGGTTTCCGGAAAACTGGCCGTTACGGAGAAAGAACGCGCCTCCGTCTTTGAGCACAAAAACGAAATCGCTCAGCCAAGTTATTACAAGGTGGATTTGGACACGTGGAAGGCGACAGCCGAAGTGACGCCCACGGAACGCGCTGCCCGCTTTCGCTTCACCTTTCATCAGCCGGCCAAAGCGTCTTACCTGGTGCTGGACGTGTTCAAAGCTGACAAGCCTTGTTCGGTTGAAATCATTCCGTCGGAAAATGAAATCATCGGAATTGCGCGCAACAACAGCGGCGTGGTGCCGGATAATTTTGGAGATTACTTTGTGATCATTTTTGACCGTCCCTTCAAGGCTTATGGCGTTTGGTCCAACGACGACATTCAGCCCGGCGTGACCAATCTTGAGGGCAAGCATGTGGGCGCTTTTGTGCAATTCGACACGAGTGCAAACCCGGTTGTTGAAGGCAAGTCAGCCGCGTCCTACATCAGCTTCGCTCAGGCCCAACGCAACCTGCAACAGGAAATCGGCAACGCCGATTTTGACACCATCCGGCATCGCGCCGAGGACTTTTGGAACAAGGCTTTGGGCCGTGTACAGGTTGAAGGCGGGACCTTGGAACAACGGCGCACTTTTTACAGCGCGCTTTACCGCAGCATTTTGTTTCCGCACAGCTTCTACGACTTTGACGAAAACCACCATCCGGTTCATTACAGCCCCTACGACGGCAAGGTGCATCCGGGCGTGTTATACACGGATTCGGGTTTCTGGGACACTTTCCGCGCTGCGCATCCGCTTTACAATTTATTGTACCCGGAAATCAGCGCCGAAATTTTGCAGAGCCTGATCACTTCCTACAACGAAAGCGGCTGGCTGCCGTCCTGGTCCAGTCCGGGCAACCGCGAGGTGATGATAGGCAACCACGCCTTTTCCTTGCTGGCAGATGGCTGGGTGAAGGGCGTTCGGAGCTTCGATTTGCAGGCCGCGGTCAATGCCGTGGCGCATGACGCGCACAACAGCGGATTCTGGGGAATGGGACGCGAAGCTATCTATGGCCAGTTGGGCTATGTGCCTTATCCCGGTCCGGGAGGAGCCGGCACCTCCAAGACGCTCGAATACGCCTATGACGATTTCTGCGCGGCGGTCCTGGCGCATGCGGCCGGACGCGCATCGGACGCTGACGCTTTCCTGAAAAGTGCCATGAATTACACCAATGTTTTCGATCCCAAGACCGGTTTCATGCGCCCGCGCAACAAGGACGGTTCCTGGGTGGAGCCTTTTGATCCGGTTGAGTGGGGTGGGGCGTTCACCGAAGGCAATGCCTGGCAATGGACCTGGAGCGTGATGCAGGATGTTCCGGGATTGATAAAATTGATGGGTGGCGACCAGGCGTTTTGTAACAAGCTGGATGCCATGTTCAACGCGGGATCGGAAGTCAAGGTGGGCACCTACGGTTTCATGATTCATGAAATGAATGAGATGGTAGCGCAAAACCTGGGGCAATATGCGCATGGGAATGAACCGGTTCATCATGTGATTTACCTCTATGACTACGCCGGCCAGCCTTGGAAGACCCAAGTGCGGATCCGGCAAGTCATGGACCTGCTTTACCAGCCCACGCCGGACGGCTTATGCGGCGACGAAGACACCGGCCAAATGTCGGCCTGGTATGTCTTCAGCGCTCTGGGCTTTTATCCGGTATGTCCGGGCGATCCCAATTACGTTATCGGCAGCCCTGTATTCAACAAAGCCATAATCCGTCTTGAGAATGGGAAAACCTTTACCATCGTTGCCAGGGATAACGGGCCGCAGGAGTATTATATCCAAAGTGCGGAGCTGAACGGTAAGCCGTTTGACAAAACTTACATCAGTCAAAAACAAATCGAGGCTGGCGGCGAACTGTCTTTCCAGATGGGCTCTTTTCCAAATTACCAATGGGGAGTGGGTCCGGAAAGCGCGCCTCCATCGGCAATTCACGATATCCCATGACACCCAGGCCAATGAAAACCAACCCTCCGTCGTCTTTGCCAATTAATCGCCGGCATTTCATAACCACTACCGCCATGGCTGCTGCGGCGATTTGCGCAAGCGAACCGCTGTCGTGTTTGGCCGGCGAAGGTGCTTCCAAGTCCCAAGCCCTGAGCTTGGACGGTGATTGGCAGGTCGCCAAAGCGGGGACGAAGGATTGGTTTCCAGCCAAGGTGCCGGGCTGCATTCATACTGACCTGATGGCGGCGGGAAAAATTGCCGATCCATTTTACCGCGACAACGTCAATGGCGACCAATGGGTTGGTGAAACAAATTGGGTTTATCGGCGCTCATTTCACGTTCCCAAGGCGGCGCTCAAGCATGACCGCGTGCTGCTGCGTTGCGAAGGACTGGACACACTCGCGTCCATCAAAATCAACGGGCAGGATGTTGGAACCGCGGACAATATGTTCCGCACGTGGGAATTCGACGTGAAATCGGCATTGAAGGCCGGCAAAAATTCCATTGAGGTGTTGCTGACTTCGCCGATGCCTTTAATCAAGGAGCGGGATGGCGAGAAAAAGTTATACAACGGTGTTCCCGGCCGTTCCTGGGTTCGCAAGGAGCCTTGCAGCTTTGGGTGGGACTGGGCGCCGGTTCTTGCCACCAGCGGCATTTGGCGGAACATCAGCATTCAAACGTTTGATCAGGCGCGTTTGGATGTGGTGCGAGTTTCTCAAGATCATTCAACCCGGGGCAAAGTGGATTTGAGAATAGACGTTGAGGCGCAGTTGGTCCGGCGCGCTCCGGTTCAGGCCGTTGTCTCGGTAAATTACGAAGACAAACCGGTGGCTAAATCGAACATTGCTCTGCGGGACGGCCAAGGCAGTGTCATCCTTTCCGTTTCAAATCCAAAATTGTGGTGGCCGGCGGGCATGGGGGCGCAGCCGCTTTATAATGTGCATGTGGATCTGGTCAACGAAGATGGCCGGACTCTGGACAGCACGGATAAACGAATTGGCCTGCGGGTTCTGAAACTTTACGAAAAAACGGATTCAAGCCCGCTCCATTTTGAGGTCAACGGCGTTCCATTTTTCGCGAAGGGCGCCAATTGGATTCCTTCAGATTCTTTCGCCGCGCGCGTCACGACTGAGAAGCTTCGGCGATACGTGGCCGACGCGGCCGCGGTGAACATGAACATGCTGCGCTTTTGGGGCGGCGGTTATTATGAAGAAGACGCGCTGTATGATGCTTGCGACGAGATGGGCATCTGCGTGTGGCTCGATTTCAAATTTGCCTGCGCCAGTTATCCGGCGTTCGATGACAGTTTCATGAACAATGTCCGGCATGAAGCGCGCGACAATTTGCGCCGGCTGGCCCAGCATCCGTGCATCGCCGTTTGGTGCGGCAATAATGAAATCACCTGGTTGGTCAGGGACAAATGGGGGGACAATAATATGTCGCGCGAAGGCTACGACAGGTTGTTCAAGGATTTATTGGGTGATTATGTCAAGGAACTCTCGCCCGATGCCAATTTTGTAACAGGCAGTCCGGATTGCGGTGACGTTCATTACTGGGATGTCTGGTGGGGCGACAAGACTTTCGAAGCGTATCGCAAGCTGAACGGCTTCATGAGCGAGTTTGGCTTTCAGTCCTATCCGGAGCCAAAAAGCGTGCGTGCCTTTACTGCGGAATCGGACCGGACTTCGGTAAAGTCGCCCGTAATGGAATGCCATGAACGGGCTGACACCGGCCTCAAACGCATTGAGAATATGATCGGCAACTATTTCCGGCCAGCGACGGATTTTGATAGCACGCTATGGCTTAGCCAGATTGTTCAAGGTTATGGCATTAAAACCGGAGCCGAGGCCTGGCGCCGCGACACGGCGAATTCAACGGGCTGCTTGTTCTGGCAATACAACGACTGCTGGCCGGCGATCAGTTGGGCTTCCGTGGATTACTATGGGCGCTGGAAGGCGCTTCATTATATGGCGCGTCATTTCTACGCCCCGCTCCTTGTCTCGGGCTTGGAGAATTCAGACACCGGAGCGGTGGAAGTTTTTATCACCAGTGACCGGATGGAGAGCACAAAGGGAACCCTTTCGTGGAACGTCACCGACTTGCAAGGCCGGTCGTTGCAGAGAGATTCGGAAACAGTCGAAATCCCTGCGCGAAATTCTCAGAAAATCAAAACCGTTGATTTAAGCCAGCAATGGCAAAGCCGCGGCAAAAACAACATTCTGGTCTGGCTTAATCTTCAAGTAGACGGACAAGTCGTTTCCGAAAATCTCGTGACTTTGGTTCGCCCCAAGGAACTCAATCTTTCTGATCCTGGGATCAAACTGGCTGTCCGCGCAGCCGGGGACGGTTTTATAGCGACGCTCACGGCCGGAAAGCCCGCTCTCTGGGCATGGTTGCACAGTGATGAGATGGATGCGACGTACTCCAATAACTTTTTCCATTTAACCCCGAATGCGCCGGTCGAAATCCATGTGCGTCCGTCCCAGCCGATGTCCCAGGCGGATTTCGCAAAAGCAATCAAAGTCCGCAGTCTTTTTGACATCTGTCCCGCCATTTAACGGGTGGACCATAGATAGCCAATCAATAAACCAATGAACATGATTCCCATGCCAAACCTCGCTCAATTAATGAAAAAAGCCTGTCGGCTCCTGCCGGGGCTTGCCATGCTGCCGATCTTGCCTGCCGGGCTATTCCTGGCAGGAAACGCCGGCGCGGCTGGCCGCTCTGACAATTCCTTTTACCTGAAAAAGGGAGATTACGTTTGCTTTTATGGCGACAGCATTACCGAGCAGCGATATTACGG
>JAJXYT010000072.1 GCA_021780375.1 bacterium
GTTCGTTCACCGCCACAGTGTGCCGCCAAACGGCGGCTACACAGGACGGTGTTTCGTCTCAAAGGGTGGGTGGTTTTGACCCGCGAAATGATGGGTGGTTTTGCCCGCGAACTGACATTTTGTAACCCAGCAAAAGAAAAATGATATTTCTGGTTGTGCCTTTAAAAAGGCTAACGATTCCAGAACGGGACGGAACCAGGCGGGTTTCTGCAGTTGCCAGGATGCCCGTTGATTCATTTGTCGAGCTTTGGCTATCCATTTGTTGTTTCTCCGCCCAGGGGATGAAGCCGGCACTATGCCCATCGCTGCCTCACGAGAAGCGCAATCTTGACGCTCTGCACTAAACGAAATCCGTTGCGATTTAGGTAAAATTGGAATCCGCAGCAATTAGTTCGCAGTCCTCTTTTTATACCGCCACACAATAATGGAAGTGGTGATAAGGACCATCATGAGCAGCCATATCAGAACGTTTTTGTATCCAAAATCCGCGAATTTTCGACCATACTCTAACTGATATGTCTCCTGCGCCAAAATTGTGGGATCATTCGTGGTTTTCCACGAACTGCCAGCTTGTAATGTATAGGTGGCATACGGAAACATGCGGGGCCCATTTCTTGCTTTGTAACGATAGTCGTGAACTAAGGTGGGGTCACTTGGGAGTGGTAATAATTTTTCTCGCCCAGGGCGGACAATGATTGAATTTGCGCTCAAATTGACCACCGCCAATGGGGAAATAGGATAAGGCGGGACATAGAATTCAAAGGCCGACGCCTCTGGAACCGCCAAGTTGTTGGTCTTAAGCCACACATTGACTTCGTAATACATGGCAACAAAGCCATTAGGAACCCCTTTTAGGTCTGCTTGATAATCTGACCTAACCCGGTTAAAATCCGCAAGTGTGTCAGGGTAGTCTATTTGAGGTTGCAAAAGTTCCTTCTTCAGGCTGAAGTCCAAGGACGTGTCACGCACCACCCTGCAGCTTTTAATGAACCATCCATCCACTGATGGTTTCATAATCCAGTTGTAACCATAGGCACCCAGCGATAATCGGCTGAGAGCCCAAGGATTCGGAATCTCAATTGGACTGTCTTCGGCTTCTTTAATATTTCGAGGAGATACGCAATACGTTATCCACGGGATGTAGCTGTCGACAAGGTCGCTGACCGGAGATACATAAATGGGGCCAGGAGATATAGTACAGAAAACTAAATTGGTTTGGCTTGCCGGATTCACGAAATGTCCGGCGTATGGAGTGAAGGTATAAGTGTTCGTCCCATCATAGATGATTTCGTTCCACGAGGCTCTGTCATCGAGATTTGTGGCATCTATTTTCCAGCCATTTCTGGAAATAATCGCCCTAAAAGAGGCGTTTAAAGTTTCGTTGGAATAAACTGTCGCTTTCCTAGCGTTATATCGTACCACCTGATATACGCCATATATTTCTAGCGTTTGACATTGTGTCACCTGTACTGTTGTCAACAAGAATACAAACGTGACTAGGAAGCCATTTTTCAGGATATTTCCGGCGTTCCGACACAACCATGGGGTTGTGGTTAAAACGAGAGATCCCAAGCAAACAATTGGAAGAATATTCTCCTCGGTCTTGGATACGTGATAGAGTCTGCCCAGTAGCCCAAGACAGTTGCAGAGAACACCTCCTTCCGAATAGAACCCCCATCTATACAATGATACAATCCCAACAAATGACAATATGATGATATTTGTGACGTCTTTGCCACTGAACACCAGACACATTAACGCGACACTTATTTCAAAAATAGCGGCAAATAGATAAACCGTCCAGTTTGTGAGAAATGGAAAAGCCACGTTGGGTAGCGAATTCGAACTGTCCTTCACATTTAAGAAGCCGAAGTGGGAAATAGCAAAAAGCAGCAAAATAGCCCCTGCTAGCCTGTGAAGATAAGCGGCTGTCATACTTACTTTTGGTTCGCTATTATCCATGTTCATTTTTCCTTGCACCAAAAAAAACATCCTTCACGACCTGGAACACTACTGCCGAGTTTCGGCAATGCGGAGGCAATGACTCGATTGGCCGGCGTTAACTCTTCCACGCCGGGGATCGGTCAGCAGTCGCTTGAGCAGATGCCGCAGGAGTCCAGAGGCAACCCTGAAAGCGACAACGCTAAAGCCACACAATTTCGTCATGCTCTGAATTTCGTTGTACTTGGCATCACCGATGCCGAACTTTCTCAACGACAGTAATGAAAACGCAAAGATCTGCTTCCGTTTTTTTGACAAACCGCAGAATTCGTGTGTCAACATCCCTTGTTTGTTCAGAGCCCGGGGGGAGGAGGGGCAATGTCTTGGAGGGAGAACAAAAACTCCCTTGCAGAGAAGACGAATCGAGCGATTGTGTGTGTGTGTGTGTGGAGATAGATGTTTTGCATCATTCACTGCCGTCTGGCAGCAAAACAGGGCGAGAAACGGCTCACTTGGTTTTATAGCACATCTCATAAACCCAACCAATTTTAAACCCAACACTTCCCGAAAGGCTTCGAACTACCTTCTAACAGAATGTAGAGGTATGTCCATTAAAAATAATAAACATTTATTTGCCAAGTTAGCCGGTGTTTTCTCTTGATCCCAAATGATTCGCTTATGGTCATCCCACTCAATTGCACAGAGTCATTGAGCGAGAGCAGATGTCCGCTTTTGTAGCCACAAAATGTCGGGATTGTTCGGCGTCTGCACGTGCGGGCCGGCATACACCCGCGTGGTGACTTTTGTGCGTCCATCAATCCAGTGGTGGATTTCCTCGTGACCGTCGGCGAAAGCAAGGCAACCAGAAAAGTTGTGGTAGGTTCCCGGCCAGTCAATGATTTCCGTGGGCGTTGTCATGGACACGGCGAACGCCGCGTCGTTGATGTTGTATTGGTTTTCGTCAATGAACACCCATAGGCTTGATGGCTCAGGCTGAGTCATATCCGAAAACCGGCCGTACGTGCGCCAGGGATGGTCGGCCACGTGCTGGTGGGAGCCGTCCAGCCACGGGCCATCCACGGCTGCCAACGGTGGATCAGGCTTGGTGCCCACCGCCTGGCTCATGGAGTAGGTCCGCACGTGGTCGCTGGTGTCACCGGGACATTTAAAGATGGCGATGGCACCGCCGAGATAGGGCGCCAGTTTTGAGTCTTTAAGGTAAAGCGTATTGGTAGCGTCGGTGGAAATTTCCATTTCGCCCCTTACCCACATGTTGTTGGTGGGCCAATCGGGATTGGGCGGCAGCCAGTCGCTGTGATCATCGGCGTACAGGTGCAAGGCAATCATCAGTTGCTTCTCGTTGTTCATGCAGTAAATAGCCTGAGCTCTCTCCTTGGCTGCGGACAGGGCGGAAAGTAACAGCGCGGCAAGAATGGCAATGATGGCGATCACCACCAGCAGTTCCATCAGGGTGAAGCCCTGCGGCAGCGGAATGACCGCCGAAAGCCTTTCAATGCTTTTAATACCGCGTTTTCCCATAACCTCAAACCAGCGGCGCACCGGTCTGAACTTCATCTATATCTCCTTGTGCATCAGTTTTGATTAAAAGTCAATTACCGTTTCTGTTTTATACAGCAGCTCCTTCGCCATCTCAACGGTTAGGCCAGGCGAAGTCGCCTTGGTCCACGCTCCAGTCGTTTCCAAAGAATCCGGCGGCACGAACGCCTTTGACGCCGTCGCGGAGCATCTCCGGGCCGATGACGGTGCAATCCGGATAGGCCACGCCGGAGAGGAAATAATTCAGTCGGTCGGTCAGTTTCATTCCCATCAGGCCGGTGCCCGAAACCGCGCCCACACAGGCGACGTCGCTGCCGGGTCGCGGCCGCAAAAAAAGGCAGGCAAGGTCGTCTCCGGTTAAGACACGCCCGCCGATTTTGACTTTGTTACGACTCACCTGCACCGGGCTGTCGCCCAGCAGCGCCGGCCAGGCGCCGTTCGAGTCGGCGTTGCCGTAAAGAATCACGCTGCGATCCGGCTGGGAGCGGGGATCGAACTTCGTGTCCGGGACCACGTCCACGGAACCGTTGCCGCGATACCAGAAGGTCTCGGCGTCGAACCGGGCCTTGTCAAACGCCCAGGTGTTTTCCTCGGGCGTGCCCTTGGTGCCATAGACAAAGATCATGCGGTGACGGAAGGCATCTTTGAAAGGACCGTTTCGCAGCGGGCCTTTGAGTGCGGCAGAGGGTTTGGACGTCACGCGCCATCGGCCTCCTTCATTCTGCAGCCACAGTTTGTCAGCATTTGTCGGCCACGGAATAATGTTCGTTTGACCGTCAAGTTCAACCTTGAACAGCCGGTCCGGTTCCACCTGATTCAGGGCAAAGGCGAGCCGCGCGATGTTGGCCGTGGCGCCGACGAAGCGCCGCTTGCCCGGATCCCAACGTACGTTGGCCGAACTGGGTTCGAGCGGATGAATCTGTTGCCCGATTTCCAGCCAGTGACAGGAAGCCGACACGCCGGGATTGACCGTGGTGAAGTTGATGTCGCGCAGGCTCTCGTCGGTGGGAATTGCGTGACGGGCGAAGTCATCGAACATCGGCGGCCAATCCACGCAGTCGGCGCCCGGCTCATCCGAGAGGTCCCACCAATGGCCCACGCCGGGCTGTTCGTGAAAGATGAAGTCATGGTCGAACTTCGAGAGCACATTGCTCATGTGTTGCCCCTCGGTCACCGGCACGTTGTCATCCTTGCTGCCGTGGAGGATATAGACGCCTTCCTGCAGAAAATTGCTTTTCATCAGGAGCGTATCACTGGCGGCGGCGGCACGCTGCAGAATCGCTTCGATTGGCGTGGCGTTGGTGAAGCGCGCGCCGCCGGCATAGGAAAAGAAACTGACCCAGCCGGCGCTGACGCCGTCGGCGGCGAAGCGGTCGGGAAAGAGTGCGCCCAGTTGCCACGCGCCGTGGCCGCCCATCGAATGGCCGGTCAGATAAATGCGCTGCGGGTCGGGATGCAATTCGGACTCGGCGAGGTTCAACACTTCGAGCGCGTCCAGCCGGCCCCAGTCTTCCCAATCAAAGCCAAAGGGCCGGCGGTTGGTCGGCACCACGAGGTTGCCCCAACTCTTCGGTTCATACGCCTCCGCCTGGCCGAGGGCTTCAACGCCGGCGCCATGCAGTGAAAAGAACAGGGCCAGGGGCGGGTGCTTGCGGTGAACGGGGTGCGCCGGGTTCAACGCCCAATACTGCACGCTGCCGTCAATGTCGCTGATGAATGTCCGCTTTTGGATTTGATCCGTCCGACGCACGCGCAACCGGGTCGTCGCCGTGTCCAGGGTTTTGTGTTTTTCGGCCTTGCTGCCGATGAGCGTGAGTTGGAGGCTGACCCGGGTTTCCCGCGATTCATCCGGTGGCGTGTCCGGCAGCACCGCCCGGATTTGTTGCGGATTGACCCTGGTTACTCCCGGCGCCTTGCTACGCAGACGAAACCCCACCTTGCGCACGCTATCGGGAAGGATGGGCGGAACCGCCGTCTCCACCGCGCGTTTCCCGGCAATGGAGGCGCGAATGGACAGTCCCGCTTGAGTTTCACCGGTGGCATTCACGATGACAACGGCGCCCCTGGTGTTCATCCGCTCGCCCTGTGGAGTAGAGCGAGTTGGTCCATCCGGTGAGGCATGCGCGCCAGTCACTCCACAGGGCGAGCCGGCAATCAGGTCCGGCAGCGTGGTGTCAGCGAGATTGATCGAAACCGGCTGCGGCGGCGCGGTGAGCGTAAACTTGAGCCGACCACGGCCACAGACAAACAAGAAATCATTGGTTCCCGCGTGGAGCGGCACGGGCAGATGAACGTAGCCATATTCGTAAGGATCGCCGGCGCGCGGTGCGCCGTTTACATAGACCAGGTTGTCGCCTTCCGCCTCCAGGAGCATGACGCAATTGCTTTGGGCCATCACCGGCAGGTAAGCGTAGCCGCCCTCCAACGCGTCGTCTTCAAACCACCCGTTCGTGTTCGTGCTGATCGTGCGCCACTCACGGGATGAACCGTCGGGAAGCTGGAGGTGGTCGCCGGCAGCCGGCGGCCGCCAATTGCCCGAGATGAGTTCGGCTTCGATGGCATCGGTGTGGACCGGGGAGCGGCCGGAATATCCGATTTTACCAATCGCCAGACACGGACCCGCGCGCACGTCTTGTGGGGAATCAGCAAGGCATTGGAACGCTGCGAGAATCACGGCGGACGAGACGGCAAAAAGACGGCCACATCCGGCGTTTTGGAAGCACAGGTATGGGTTCATCGCTTAAAAATTATCGTCAATAGCCGAAGGAACGACCGTCCGCACGCCTGAAATGATGTTTGACGCGGGCTGAGTTCCAAGGCGGCGGCACTTGTCTGCACTTCAGACAAGTTTATTTTCCTGTTCAGTGCTCTGAATGTGGTTCAAATTGATACAGCAGTCGAACCGGTCTGGTTTTTTTGGGTTGACGGGTGGGCTTTGAAGTGAAGTTATAGAAAAATCGCCGCGAACGGCCGACGTACCAATGAAGAATTCCTGCGCCCTGGTTGCACTGGCCGTTGCGCTGACGGCTTTTTGTCCCACGATTGGTTCCGCACAAACTCAAGGGCGGCGCCTGTTGCCCGGCAACGTGGCCTCGGTTACGGCCCGACTGCAGCCCATTGAATCGCTCCCCGCGACGAATCGTTTGCGCCTGGTCATCGGGCTGCCTTTCCACCACCCGGAGGCCCTGACCAACCTGCTCGAACAACTTTATGATCCGGCCAGCCCCCGCTTTGGCCAGTGGCTGACGCCCGAGCAGTTCAACGCGGAGTTTGGGCCGACAGCGGCTGATTACGCGAAGGTCATTCATTTCGCCGAATCGCACGGCTTGACCGTGGTCGGCACGCATTCCAATCGGGTCTTGCTGGATGTGACCGCCCCGGTGGCGGACATCGAAAATGCTTTTCAGGTGAAACTGCGCGTTTATCAGCATCCGACGGAAAAGCGGACATTCTACGCACCAGACACGGAGCCATCGGTCGAATCCGATGTTCCCATCTTAAACGTCAGCGGCCTCGATGATTACATCCTGCCGCATCCGCTGGGGCTCCATTTTACGGGGCAAGCGACGAACTTGCCGCAGGGGGTGACGGCGTACAACGGTTCTGGTCCAAGCGGTTTATATATGGGAAATGACTTCCGCGCCGCCTACGCGCCCGGCGTGACCAATACCGGCGCCGGACAATACATCGCCATCGTGGATGTCGGCGGTCCGTATTATTGGCGTGACGTTTACATGTACGAAACCAATGCCGGCTTATCCACCAATATCGTGGTTACGAACATTATCACGACGTTCACCTCTTATTGGACGAATGCCCTGACCAGCGGCACGGTGAACGAGGGTGAAGAGGTGCTGGACATTGACATGGCCATGTCCATGGCCCCGGGGGCGACGATTTTGAATTACGAAGGCGAGGCGCACGATGTTTTCAATCGCATTGCTTCGGACAATCTCGCCAGGCAGATGACCTTGTCCTACGGCTTCGGGATTGACGCCAGCATCATCCAGACTTTCCAGGAATTTTTGGCGCAGGGCCAGGCCATGAGCCAGGCGTCGGGCGACGGCGGAGCCGATTTGGACGGAGGCACCGGCCTGACCGGCAACCCCTACGCCACGATTGTGGGGGGGACGGTCTTGACGATGAGTGGGACCGGCGGCGCATGGCAATCGGATACCACGTGGTCCGGCAGTGGCGGTGGCATCAGCGGCTATGGCATTCCCGACTGGCAGCAAGGTGTTGCCACCGCCCCGAATCAAGGTTCCACCGTATTTCGAAACTATCCTGATGTTTCCATGCCGGCGGTCAATATCTTTACCGTTTACGAGAACGGCACCATTATCGGCGGCACCGGCGGCACCAGTTGCGCTTCGCCTTTGTGGGCCGGTTTCATGGCGCTGGTCAATCAGCAAGCTGCATCTGCGGGCAAACGGGCAGTGGGTTTCATCAATCCGGCGATCTACCGGATCGGCAAAGGTCCCGGCGCTGCCTACAACAGTTGCTTTCACGACATCACGGTGGGCAACACTTTCAACAGCCAAAATCCCGGCCGGTACCCCGCCACCGCCGGCTATGATTTGTGCACCGGCTGGGGCACACCCACGGGGAGCAACACGATTTACGCGCTCGCGGGCGTGGGGACCAATGACTTCACGGTGAGTGCGTCGTCGGATCTTCTGAACCTGGTGCGCGGTGGCGTCTCAACCACCACCATTACAGTGACGCCCATGAACGGATTCAGCGGCACGGTCAATTTATCCATTTCCGGGCTGCCCAGCGGTGTGGGGGCGGTCTTCAGTTCTCCCAACACGACCAGCGGGAGTTTGGTGACACTCACGGCCAGCAACAACGCGGCGCTCGGCGCGGCTACGCCGGTGATTACGGCGAGCTCCGGCGGTTTGACCGATTATCTAAATCTTAACCTCATTGTGGCGCTGCCGATTCCGGGCGCAACCGCGGTTGGCCTTTCCTCGTTCTATAACCGCGCGGGAATTTACACGGACGGGCGGACCTTCAGCGGCGGCCTGGACGGCGTGGGTTTTGCGTATTCAGCGAACCTGCTTGGCTCATCGCCCGCCTGGAACGGGATTGCGTTCAGTTTGGGACCCGCGAACACGTTGGACGCCGTCAGTTGTGCCGGTCAGACCATCACCTTGCCGGCGGGCAATTATTCCGCCTTGCTGCTGCTGGCGACCGCAGTGGAAGGCACCCAGACGTCACAGGCGTTTACCGTGACCTACACGGATAATTCCACTGTCACCTTCGCGCAAAATCTCAGCGACTGGGCCATTGCGCAAGATTATCCCGGCGAAGCCGCCGTGGTAAACATGGCTTACCGCAACTACGGCGGTGGCACCAAAGACACGGGCACGCCCGTCGATGTCTATGGATGCAGTTTCACCCTCGATCAGACGAAGACCGTCAAAAGCATCAAGTTGCCCAGTGACGGGAATGTGATCGTGCTGGCCATGACCCTGGCCAACGACACCGGCTCGGCTGCGCTCGCGTCATATTTCAATCGGGCCGGAATGTACACAGACGGCACGACATTCACCAATCCCCCCACGGGTGGCCTGGATCTTGGTGGCGCAGCCTATTCGGCGACGTTGCTGGGCGGTTCGCTGACCTGGAGCAACACCATGTTCAATTTCGGCCCGCCGAACGTCACGAACGTCATCAGTTCCGCCGGCCAGACCCTGGTCCTGCCCGCGGGCCATTATTCCGTTTTGCGGATGCTGGCGACCGGCGTGCAAGGCAACCAAACGTCGCAATCGTTCACTGTGACGTACGCGGATGCCACTTCCACTACGTTCGTGCAGAATCTCAGTGATTGGTACACGCCACAGAACTATGCGGGCGAGGCCAAAGCGGTGACGATGGGGCACCGCGACAGCAGCGACGGCACCCAGGATAATCGCACGTTCTATCTCTACGGGTATTCGTTCAACCTCAACAGCGCCAAAACGGTTCAAAGCCTCCGGTTGCCGAACAACGGAAACGTCATTGTCCTGGCCGTCAGCCTGGTTCCCAATTGGACTCCTGTATTTGCCTACAATCCTTTCGCCGAGCCGGGCGTCATGGCCGGCCAGGCCTACGCCGGCACACTCGCTGGCACTGCGGTGGATTTGAACGGCGACCCGCTCACGTTTGCCAAAGTCAGCGGTCCAGCCTGGCTTGCTGTGGCGACCAGCGGCGCGCTCTCCGGCACGCCGCTCTCCGGCGACGAGGGTGCCAACAGTTTCGTGGTGAGCGTTACGGACCCGGGCGGTTTAACCTCCAGCGCAACCATGACGATTAACGTGGCTGCCGCGCCTCCGATCGTTTCAGCCATTTCGTTCCAGGGCGGCAATTTGTGGTTGAGTTGGACCGGCGGCATCGCCCCCTACCAGGTGCAGATGACCACCAACCTTGCCACTCCCACCTGGGAAAACGTGGGCGGGCCTGTCAATAGCAACAGCCTGCCGCTCGCGCCGACCAACGCTGCGACATTTTATCGAATTTATGGCCAATAAACTTCGCGCGACAAACACGCGAAATCCAAATGAAATCAGCATGAACCCGACCCTACTTACCCAAATCCGCGCCCCAGGGAGCGTCCGGCACAAAGGTCTTGGCTTGTGGCTGCTTGCCTTTCTCTATGGGACAGGGGCGGGTTTCGCCGCGAACATGGCGCCCATTACGGTTACCGGATTCAATCGCGACGTGGTTGTCGAAAACATTGCGTCCGGTCCGCCGTTCACCAGTTACGCCGTCGAGTTCAACCCGGGCGAGGGCAATGCGTATTATCAAAGCGGTCTGCCCGGCTATAATTACGGTCTGCCGGTGTCGGGTCTGTTCACCAACGCCAACGACGGCACAACGTTTCAGTTTCAATCTTACCAGGCGAACAACGTGCTGGATTTGAACTCCGGTTCGGGAACCAACGGAACGCTGACGCTGAGTTCCCCAGGCATTTACAGCAGCATTGCTGTTCTGGCCAACTCGGCCAACGGCACCAGCGACGGCGCCGCCATAATGACGTTGCATTTCAGTGATGGCAGTACGTTCGTCACAAATTATTACGCGCCGGATTGGTTTAACAACGGTAATACCGCCACCTACACCGTCGCGTTGCAGGGCGTCGAGCGCATCAACGTCAGCGCTGGCACCACCGACGGCGCGCCGGCAAATCCCCGATTTTACCAAACCACGCTCAATCTGTATGCGATACCGGCCGCGGCGGACAAAACGCTGACCGGCATCGATTTCTACGTCGCCGACGGAACCCTATCGGGGCTGGCCGGGGCGACCGGCATTTATGCGCTGAGCGGCCTGCCGGTTTCAGCGGTGACGTTGCCGACGGTGGCAAATCTGCCCGCGACCAGCGTGCAAGCGGCCGCGGCGACGTTGAACGGAAAGATTCTTTCCCCGGGAAACGAACTTCCCGTGGTCACTTTCTATTACGGGCCAGGCAACGGAGGCACCAACGCGGCTGCCTGGTCGAACAATATTGTGTTGGGCTATGAAAGCGGATCATTTGCGCAGACCGTCTCCGGGCTGGTTCCCAATACGACCTATTATTTTGTGGCCAGGGCCGTGAACAGCGCCGGAACGGCCTGGGCCGCTCCGGTCCAGACTTTTGCCACCGGCGCTGCCGCGCTGCCCGCGGTAACCAATGCGCCGGCCGTGAATATCAAGGCGACGGCGGCTACGCTTGACGGCCAGGTGCTTGCCACCGGCGGCGACGCGCCGTTCATTACCATTTTCTACGGGCCGACCGATGGCGGCACCAACGCGGCCGCCTGGGCGCAAAGTGTCGCGCTGGGAATCCAGGGGGGCTTTTTCTCCCAGGCCCTGGCCGGACTTTCCGCGGGGACGATCTATTATTTCAACGCGCGGGCCGTGAACGCCGCCGGAACCGCGTGGGCCGCTCCGTCCGAATCCTTTGCCACGCTCGCGTCCAATCAAGCGCCCGCGTCGGTGTCGATGCTGACTTACCACAACAACGCTGCCCGCCTGGGCGTCAATACCAATGAAACGGCGCTGACTCTGGCGGACGTGAACACCAATTCATTCAGCAAAGTATTCTCCTATGCCGTGGATGGTTACGTCTATGGCCAGCCGCTCATTCTGACGAACGTTTCGATTTCGGGAAAAGGCGTCCACAACCTCCTGTACGTCGTCACCGAACATGACACGGTTTATGCCTTTGACGCCGACACGTTCGTGAGCACGCCGTATTGGACCAACAGCTTCATCAACCCGGGCGCCGGCGTGACGACTGTTCCGAGCGGTGACGTCAATTCGAGCGATATCGTTCCGGAAATCGGCATCACCAGCACCCCGGTGATCGATCCGACGACGGGAACCCTCTATGTGGAAGCCAAGACCCGGGAAGTCAGCGGCGGCGTCACCAATTATGTGCATCGGCTTCATGCGTTGAACGTGGCGACCGGCGCAGAAAAATTCGGCGGGCCGGTGGTCATCGCCCGGACAAGCTACGATGGCTCAAGCTACACCTATGTTTCCGGCCCGTCCGTGTCCGGCACGGGCGACGGCAGCGTCGGCGGCACCGTGACTTTCAACGCGCTACGGCAGTTGAACCGGTCGGGACTCGTCCTCTTGAATGGGGTCCTTTACATTGGGTCCGCTTCGCACGGAGACAACGGACCCTATCACGGCTGGCTGCTGGCCTACAACGCCGGCACGCTCGCGCCGGTCGGCGTTTATAACACGACCCCCAACGGAAGTGAGGGAGGCATCTGGGAGGGCGGCGGCGCGCCCGCCAGCGACACGGCGGGGAACCTTTACCTGTCCACCGGCAACGGCACGTTTGACGCCACCGGCAACACGTTCAACCCTGCGGTCAACGATTTCGGGACCAGCATTCTCAAGTTCTCAACGACCAACGGTTTGAACCTGGTGGATTTCTTTGCGCCCTACAACCAGGCCGTGTTGAGCAGCTACGACCAGGATTTGGGATCCGGCGCGCCCATCGTTCTGCCCGACTCGGCCGGCAGCGCGGCCCATCCGCACCTGCTGGTGACGGCGGGCAAGGCGGGAGAGAACAACATCCCCGATCAGGGCAAAATGTATCTCTTGGACCGGGACAACCTGGGGCATTTCAACGCCTCCGGTGACACCCAGGTTGTCCAGGTGCTGACAAATGCGTTCACTCCCACCGGCGGAAGCTACGATACCCCGGCGTTTTTCAACAACACCATCTATTACATCGGCAAGGGCGACCCGCTGAAGGCGTTCTCAATTTCGAATGCCGTGATTTCACCCAACGCCACGGTCGGCTCGACAACCTTCGGTCACCCGGGCGCGACGCCATGCATCTCGGCCGATGGAGCAAATGACGCGATCCTGTGGGCGATTGAGTCGGACGCCTACGGCAGCAGCGGCCCGGCGGTGTTGCGCGCGTACAACGCCACCAACGTCACGCAGGAACTTTACGACAGCAATCAGCTCCTCGCGCGGGACAATCCCGGCCCGGCGGTCAAATTCACCGCGCCCACCATTGCCAATGGCAAAGTTTATGTCGGCGCGGAATATGAAGTATCCGTGTTCGGCCTGGCACCGTACCTCAATACGCCGACGATTTCTCCCAAGGGCGGCGAGTTCTTCACCAATTCCGTCAGCGTGATGCTGGCGGACGGCACGCCGGGAACGACGATCCGTTACACGCTGGACAACACATTGCCGACCAGCAGTTCGTTGCTTTACTCCGGTCCCTTTACCTTGACCAACAGCGCCATGGTCATCGCCAAAGCTTTTGAAACCGGTTTCATAGACAGCGCCGCCGCCAGCGCAGCCTTTGTTTTGCGGTCGCGTCCGGGTTTTGAAGCGGTGGCCATCTCCACGAACGGCGCGGCCCTGCTCTCCTTTTCGGGCGAGGCGGGAAAAACTTACGTCCTTCAGGGTTCGACGAATCTGCTGGACTGGGTTCCGTTAGGCACCAACACGCCGACGCTGAACCTGTTCAATCTGATCGATCCCGGCGCGACCAATTATCCCGTTCGGTTCTATCGGGCAGTGGAATTGCCATGATCTCAATCCTGACGCAGCCCCTTCGACGGAAAATCGAAACCGCAGGACCCCGGCATGGGAACGGCGGCACATTCAGCGCGCTCGCGCCGCGCCGAAACGGCAGAAATCGGCACCGCCGCGTTCTGTTCGTGACGGACTTTTACCTGGAGGACCTGCTGGCGGGCATTGTGGATTACGCGCGCCTGGCCGGATGGGAACTCAACGCGAACATGCGGTTCCACGGTCTGCTTCCGCCGGTGACCGAGCCCTGCGACGGCATCCTGGCTACGGTGACCAAGGCACGGGTACGGGACTGGCTCGCCGCCCGGCCCGAGTGTCCGATCGTGCGGATGATCGGCACCGAATTCGATCTTCCTTATCCGGGGGTGGAGGGGGATTACCGAGCGGCAGGCCGCAGCGGCGCACGGCACCTGTTGGAATTGGGGCATGTTCACTTTGCCTTTTATTCGCTGTATGACATTCCCGAAGTGCGCGAACTCCGGGAAGGCTTCGAAGCCGAACTGAGGGCGGCTGGCCAATCCGCGCGGCGGCTGGATTTTTTCGCTGCGCGTCCGGGGAGGCATCCCGCTGATATGACTCATCAGGAACGTTGTCACTGCCTGGCGGCTGAATTGAAACGTCTGCCTTCACCTCTGGCAGTCATGGGGGACGATGACCGTCGCGCCGTTGAATTGTTGGAGGCTTGCGACGTGGCCGGGCTGCGCGTGCCTGAAGAGGTGGCCATCCTCGGCTGTGACAATCACTGGGTCGAGCAAGGCATGTCCCCCATCCCGCTTTCGTCGGTGGACATGAATTTCAAGGGCGTGGGGAAAAAAGCCGCAGCGCTGCTCGATGATTTGATGCGCGGTCAGCCGGTTTCGCCGGTGACCAGAACGGCCCCTGCCGGCATTGTCGCCCGGCGCTCCACAGCCACATTTGTGACTGATTCGGCGGAAATTACGGCGGCCATCGTGTTTCTGCGCGAGCACTTTCACGAACCGCTCCATATCGCGGAACTGGCACGGCGGGCCGGCATGTCGGAACGGGTCTTTCAACTGGAATTCAAACTGCGGGTCGGGCACAGCGCCCGCGAGGAATTGCGCCGGGCGCGGATGGCCCGGGCGATGCAGTTGTTGCGTGACACCGATTTGAAACTTGAAGCGATCGCCATGGAAAGCGGAATGATATCGGCGACGCGGCTCTGCCGCCTTTTTACCGAAACCCAGGGAATCAGTCCGAACGCCTGGCGGGCCCAGGCCAAAACCACCCGCTGAAGCGTGAAACCTCCGTCGATGATTCGGAAAACGACTATGTTTATTCGCAAATGAGCAATGCAAGAGACTTGTTTTGCTGATAGCTTTTCCTTATAAACATATTTGTTCCGGGCCGGGCCGGGGACAAATACGGTGGCGCGGCCGGCGCAGTAAAACACTCAAATTGGAAGCAAAATGAAACACGCGATTAAAGTTGGAGGTTTCCTGCTGTTGTGGGCGGGAATAACGGCTCAGGCACAGATCGTCAACCTGAATAACTGTGACAATTTTGCGGTCACCCAATTTACCCCCTATGTCGGCCCGGGCGCCTATCCCGGCGCCACCGCCAGCGATTTCTGGAATGGATTTGGTCTGGAAAGCAATGGCAACAATCCTTACCCGGCCACCGGCCTGCTTTCGGACTCGACCGGCACCCCTACTGGGATGAGTTATTCCATCAGCTATGGTTTCAACAATGGGGCTGACAGCAGCAGTTACCAGGGAACGCCTGCCTTTCTCTTTGCCGAGACAGCGGCCGTCAGTGGTACGGGGGTGGGCGCGCTCTCGCTCAACAATGTTCCGACGGGCAGTTACAGCTTATATCTTTACGGCGCGAATTTTGATGGGACACGTGGCGCCCAGTTTACCGTCAGCAGTGGCTCGGCGGTGGGTGGCTTCAGTGCCACAAAGAACCCCTACACCAGCGCCGGCAGCGGTCCGCTGACCACGTTTGTCCTGGGGGTTGACTATGTCGAATTCACCGGTGTAACGCCGGACGGCGGCGGCAGTATCAACATCACCTGGTCGCAAAATGTCAACGACAACTCCGGGGGTGGGGAAGGCGATTTTAATGGCATGTCGCTCGTGGCGGTCCCTGAACCGGCTCCCCTGGCATTAATCGGATTGGGTTTGGCGGGTTTTGTGGCCCGCCGCCGTCGGAGTTAATAACAATTCCATCTTTTCATATTCGGATTGGACGAATTAATACGCCGGGGACGATCGGCTCCGTTGCGATTCCGCAAACGGAGCCAATTGTTTAAAGCGCGAATCTTGGTCGCAGTGGCAGCGCTATGGCAGCGATGGTAAAACAGCTTGAATATAAGCGTCCGGGCGGAGCTTCAGAAAAACCCATCCTTCCAGAGGCGGGTGCAAATTATGGTCCAACGATCTGCCCTGGCCTCGCCTTGGAGGATTCATGACTTACCGGAGAATCGGGCTGGGAATGGCGGCGATGGCGCTGCTGGCGGGATGCCAGTCAGCCTCGCATCGAAAAACTGACTGGCAGACGGGACCGCCGGCGACCGGACACGTCACGGTCACCGTGAATCACAACGACAATGATGCGGCGACCGCGGCATTTGCCTTCCCGGCCGTTCCACCGCCTTCCCGGGTTGATGCCGCCACCGCGGCGCAGTTCACCCTGGTGGACGGCGAGACCGACCCCAACTCCGGCGGGTTGGACACCCTTCACGATGGTCAGGCGCCGACGGAGGCCGACCAACCGCCGGCAAATTTCTTTTTCAACGCCGGCACCGACGGCGGACGGCTCCTGGTTGACCTGGGCCAGGCGGTAAAAATCAGGGAGGTCAACACCTATTCCTGGCATCCCGGCGCCCGCGGGCCGCAGGTGTACGAGCTTTATGCCAGCGATGGCGGGGCCGGCAATTTCAATCCCCGGCCCAGGCGGGGCACGGACCCGGACAAATGCGGCTGGCAACTGGTGGCCAACGTTGACACGCGGCCCAAAGACAGCAGCGGCGGCGGGCAATACGGCGTGAGCATTTCTGACACCGCCGGCGCGATTGGCCAGTACCGCTACCTGTTGTTCGATATGTCGGATACGGAAGAAGAGGATGATTTCGGCAACACCTTTTACAGCGAGATTGATGTGATTGGCGCCGATCTGCCGGCCGTTGAGGCGGAATCCGCCGACCAGGCCGCATCGCCCGTTTTGTTTGTCATCCCAACGATCGACGGGAAGTGCAAAATCACGATTGACACCCGGACGGCACCCCCATTGGCAGACTGGGCCGATCACCAGCTCGCGCCCGTGCTCGCCAAATGGTATCCCAGAATCGTGGCGCTGCTGCCCAGCCCGGGCTTCACCGCGCCGACCCATTACACGATCACCGTCAAGCGCATGGATGGCGTCGCCTACACCACCGGCACGCACATTTTTGTCAGCGAACAATGGATTCAGGATCAGATGCACGGCCAGGCCATTGGCTCGCTGATCCACGAGACGGTCCACATTGTCCAGCAATACGGATGGGGGCGGCGCAACAATCCCGATGCCACGCCTTCGCCGGATTGGCTGGTGGAAGGCATGGCCGATTACGTCCGGTGGTTCAAATACGAACCGCAAAGCCACGGCGCGGACATTGTCTGGATGCGCAAGCAGAGGAATTTTACGCCCGGCTATGATGACAGCTATCGTGTCACGGCTAATTTCCTGGATTGGGTGAGCGAAAAGGACGACCCCGAAATCGTCGCCCAATTGAACGCGGCGATGCGCGACGGCAAATACACTGACGAATTGTGGAACCGGTACACCGGCCAGACGGTGCAGGAGCTGGGCAAGGAATGGCAGAACCAGATTGAGACCCAACTGGCCGCCAAACCGGCTTCGGCCAATGTCCCGAAGAAAGGCGCTGAATGATAAGACCAGGATGGTTGCCGGAAACATGAAAGCACAGGTCAAGAGTCAATCCAGGCGCGGTCTTTGGCTGGAAGACGTGCCCGAGCCGGAAGTCGGGGCGCAAGTGCCGTGTTAATCCGGGTGGACATCACCACGGGCACGCTCGGCAAGGCGCTGGGCGGCGCCAGCGGCGGTTACACCAGCGGCCGCAAGAAAATCATAGAATTGCTTCGGCAGCGGTCGCGGCCCTATCTTTTCTCCAACACACTGGCGCCGGCGGTAGCCGGGGCGTCTTTGAAAGTTTTGGAATTGCTGACCGAATCAACTGCCTTGCGGGACACGCTGGCGGCGAACACGAAATTTTTTCGCGTGGAAATGACGAAGCCCGGCTTTAACCTTCTACCCGGCACGCATCCGATTTGCCCGGTGATGCTGGGCGACGCGGCGCTGGCCGCGAAGTTTGCTGACGCGATGCTGGCGAAAGGCATTTATGTCATCGGCTTTTCGCATCCGGTCGTGCCGAAAGGCAGGGCACGCATCCGCACGCAGATTTCAGCCGCGCATTCGCGCGCGGATTTGGAACCGGCCCCCGGCGCGTTCGCCGAGGTCAAAAGGGAACTGAACCTCTGACCCAAACCATCAACCATGAAAATGAACCAAAAACAAATTTTCAACCAGTACACACGTATTCTGTGTTTGGGCCCGCTGTTATGGGCGGGCCTTATCGGAATCGCCAGCGCGGAAAGCCGCTTGTCCGATGACATCCGGCCGCTGGTCGGCACGGCGGGCGAGGAGGGCAACACGTATCCCGGCCCGTCCGCGCCGTTTGGAATGATTCAGATCAGTCCCGACACCGACTCCTGTCTTACGAACTGGGGCACTTGCTCCGGTTATTTTTACGACGACCCGACGATTCTCGGCTTCAGCCTGACGCATCTGACGGGCACGGGCTGTCCGGACCTGGGCGATTTCCTGTTCCTGCCGCAGGTGGGCCAGCCGGCCTTTGTTCCGGGCGACGCGGCTGATCCCGAAACCGGCTATCAATCCGCCTATTCCCACGCCGATGAATTGGCGTGCGCCGGGTACTACAAAGTCAAACTCCTGAAATCGGGCGTCACGGCCGAACTGACGGCCGGCGAACGGGCCGGCATGTTGCGCTTCACCTTCCCGGCCGGCGACCCGGCATCCATCATGATTGATCTGAGCCACATCATCGGTCCCTGGAAGGTGGCCGAATCACGCGTGCGCATCGAGGACGATTCCACCATCACCGGATTTCATTTGATCAACGGCTGGGCCAAAGAGCGGTATCTTTATTTTGCCGCGCGATTTTCGCGCCCGTTTGACGGCACCGAAATCATCAGCTCGGGCAAGCCGGTGATTTACAACACCTATCGGTTCCGCAGCCACAAGGAAGCCGCCGGCACGAACCTCCAGGTCTTCGCCCAATACGCTAAAACCAGCCCGGAGGAAGTTATTCAGGTGAAGGTCGCCATCTCCGCCGTGAGCGCCGCCGACGCGCTGCAGAATCTCGACGCCGAAATTCCGGGTTGGGATTTTGACAAAGTGCGGGAGGCAACGCGCGCCAAATGGGACCACGCCCTGGGCAAAATTCAGATTGAAGGAACACCGGAGCAGAAGGAAACGTTTTACACCTCGGTTTATCACGCGATGCTCGCGCCGAATCTGTTCACAGACGTGAACGGCAAATACCACGGCTTCGACCAGAACATTCATCACGCGAAACATTTTACCGATTACGCCGTTTTCTCGCTGTGGGACACGTTCCGCGCCGAAAATCCGCTGCTGGCGCTCGTGGACGAGCCGCGCGAGTCGGATTTCATCAATTCCCTGCTCGTGCATTACGACCAGAGCGTGGATCATTTGCTGCCGATGTGGGAGCTGGACGGCAACGAAACCTGGTGCATGATCGGCTACCACGCCGTGCCGGTGATTGTGGATGGCTATTTCAAAGGCGTGAAAGGCTTCGACGTGCAGCACGCCTACGAAGCCTGCAAAACCACGGCGATGAATCCGGATTACGACAGCGTGGCTCGTTACGCCAAACTGGGCTGGGTGCCCTGCGACCAGGAAGATGAATCGCTCTCCAAGACGCTGGAATACGCCTATGACGACTGGTGCATCGCGCAAATGGCCAAAGCCCTCGGCAAGACGGAAGACTACGACTACTTCATGAGACGCTCGGCCAGCTACAAGAACATTTACGATCCGGCGATGGGCTGGATGCGGCCAAAGGATTCGCATGGAAACTGGCGCACCCCGTTCGACCCGCACCTCTTCGGCGGCGGCGCCAATCTGGGTGACGTGACCGAAGCGACCAGTTCGCAGTATTCCTGGTTTGCTCCGCAGGACGTGCCGGGCTTGATCGCGTTGATGGGCGGAAAGGAGAAATTCATTGAGAAACTGGATTCGTTGTTCGACGCCAAACCGTCCCCGGCTTTTGACGACGCCTTATCCACAAATGATCTCCGCGGCTGCATCGGGGAATACTGGCACGGCAACGAACCCAGCCATCACGTGATTTACCTTTACTGCTACGCCGGTGTGCCGTGGAAGGCGGCGAAACTGTTGCATCAGGTGGTCACGACCCAATACGGCAACCAGCCCGGGTCGCTCTGCGGCAACGACGACTGCGGCCAGATGTCGGCGTGGTATCTGTTCACGTGCATGGGCTTTTATCCGGTATGCCCGGGAAGTGATTACTACGTCATCGGCGCGCCGCAAATCCCCAAAGCGGTCATGCATCTTTCCAACGGGAAAACCTTCACCATGACCGCCGGGAACATCTCCGACCAAAACATCTACGTCCAGTCAGTCCGGCTGAATGGAAAGGATTGGAACAGTCCGTTCCTGCCGTATCGCGCGGTAAAAAAAGGCGGCACGATTGAATTCACCATGGGACCGCAGCCGAGCCAGTGGGGAACCAAACCCGTCCTGCCGGAATAACAGATTCGGGTCGGCCCGCATACCATCAAGGAAATATATGAACGGAAAATCACTTGTTGTGGCATTAATGACGGTTTGTGCCGCGCAAATCTCTTCGGCGCAATCAAACAGGATGAGCCAGTCCACCGGTCGGTGGAGCGACGCGGACAAGGCCCAAATGGCCAATCGCGTCCGGCAGGAATTCCTCCACGCCTGGAACGCCTACCGGCAATACGCCTGGGGACACGATGAACTCAGACCGTTGAGCAAAGGCTATTACGATTGGTACGGCCAATCGCTGCTCATGACGCCGGTGGACGCCCTGGATACGATGGTTTTGATGGGTTTAAAGGACCAGGCCGGGGAAGACCGGGCGCTCATAGACACGAAGCTGTCATTCGATCAGGACATTTACGTCAAAAACTTTGAAATCACCATTCGCATGCTGGGCGGTCTGCTCAGCAGCTATCAGCTTACCGGTGACAAGCGTCTGCTGACGCTGGCCGAGGATTTGGGAAACCGGTTGCTGCCGGTGTTCAATTCGCCCACCGGGATGCCGTATGTGAACGTGAACCTCAAAACCGGCGCGGTCCGCGGCGTGGAAAGCAATCCGGCGGAAGCGGGCACCATGCTCATTGAGTTCGGCACCCTCAGCAAGCTGACCGGAAACCCGGTTTATTATCAGAAAGCCAAAAAGGCGGCGGTGGCAGTTTTTGATCGCCGTTCGAGCATCGGGCTGGTCGGTTCGGGAATTAACATCGAAACCGGCAAGTGGCTCGACCCGGACAGCAGCGTCTCCGGCGGTATTGATTCCTACTACGAATACCTGCTCAAAAGCTGGCTGTTGTTCGGCGACCCGGATTGCAAACGGATGTGGGATGCGAGCATCCACGCCTTGAACCAGTACAGCGCCGACAACGCGCCGACGGGCTTCTGGTACGGGCATGTGAACATGAACACCGGCGCCCGGACGGCGACGTACTTCGGCGCGTTGGATGCCTTTTTCCCCGGAGAACTGGCCCTGTCCGGCGACCTCAAGCGCGCTGCCCGTCTGGAAGATTCCTGCTACCAGATGTGGAATGTCGCCGGCATTGAGCCGGAAGTCATAGATTATTCCAACCTGAAGATCGTTAATCCGGCCTACCCGTTGCGCCCGGAAATCATTGAATCGGATTACTACCTGTATCACTTCACCGGGAATCCGCGCTACCTCGACATGGGAAAGACCTTTTTCGACAACCTGGTGAAATACTGCCGGACCGACGTGGCGTATGCCGCGTTGAGCAATGTGGAAACCAGGAAACAAACGGACGACATGGAAAGTTTCTTCCTGGCCGAGACATTGAAGTATCTTTATCTGCTCTACGCACCGTCCAACACGGTTGACTTGAGCAAGGCGGTCTTCAACACGGAAGCCCACCCCATGCAGAGAACCTGGAAGAGCAACTGACCGACGCGATCGCGCCGAAGCCAGAGGGGCGTGTTGCCCGAACTGCCCGGAGCGCGGACAGCCATGTCCGCGCGAACTTGGGGCGGTCCCAAGGCACGAATTTCCATCCAGTCCGAAACGCGCGGACTCAGCGGTCCGTGCTCCGGGCGCGTCTCGATGGTTTGGGCCACACGCCCCAGAGGCAAAGGCGGACAGGAGAGGAAACAGTTTTCGCTGGTTCCTGGTTTTGCAGATGTGCCTTCAGCCAATCCACTCATATTAATTTTCGAAGGAGCGGTGAACGATTCCCCCTCTCCTGGGGGAGAGGGCCGGGGTGAGGGCGAGTGTCATACCAACGGCCGAGCTTTCATCATGGCAGGCCGGACGTGCCGATTACTGCTGCTGATAAATCCTGTTTTGTTTTCAGACAGGTGGATTCCCGTTGAATAATCCATTAAAACTCGGAATATGAATATTAGATTAAATTCGTTTCTGGAAATGATTGTTCATGACGCAACGTTTGGGTCGGCAGCCTGCTCGGATGTGTCGGAGGAGGTCCCTATGGATGTATCCGGCCAAAATGTGGGCAGGGGTGGCTTGTCCCTGAAAGTGCCAATCCGCCCGGGGGAGCGCCAGGACCCAGGGTTCACGTTGATTGAACTGTTGGTTGTCATCGCCATCATTGCCATACTGGCGGCGATGCTGTTGCCTGCTCTGGCGGCGGCAAAGGCGAAGGCTCAGGCGATCAATTGCGTGAGCAATCTGAGACAACTCAATTTGGCCACGACGATGTACGCCGGGGACCACAAGGATCTCTATCCCTACAACGAGCGTCCGGTCACCTCGGTCCCGCAGCCCGTCCCGGCGCCCAACGGGCCCTTGACCGGAGGCTGGGTCGAGGACGATCAGTCCGGTGCCAATGCGCGTAAAGAGTGGGATCCGATGTTTTTGGTCGGTTCATCAAGCGACTTCGCTGCGCTTAATCCTGGCCTTCCCAACGTCCAAGCTCCGCCGCTGCTAGGCCCTTATCTTTCAAAAGACGCAAAAGTCTTCAAATGTCCGGCAGATTTTAGAACCATCAACTATACTGGCACCTTACATCCAGCTTCGAGAAGTTATTCAATGAACTGCTTTGTGGGTGCTGTTCCGGGAGATGGATTGGAAGGGTCCGCATCCCAATACAAAATGTTTCATAAGACAAGCGATGTCATGCATCCCTCGGATCTCTACGTCTTTATCGAGGAATCCCCTAACACCATAAATGATGGATTTCTCGTTTTCTTTTATGGCAGCCCGGATAGCTACCAATGGAGCAGCGGTGACTGCCCGGGCGCTTATCACACCAAAGCGACAGGGGTTTCTTTTGCAGATGGCCACGCACAAATCCATGTCTGGCAGGGCGCGGTGGCCCAGTATGGCGCCAAGCCGAAGCCGGTTATCGGAACCGCTCCGGGCTGGCCAGCCGGCGGCGAGGCTACCGATCCAGATTATCTTTGGTTAAAGCAGTACGGATGTATTCATAAGTGAGCCGGAAGCCCATGATCGATTTCATCTCATCTGGGAACATGAATTTTTGCTGGTCAAACCGGGTAGTCAGGAAATGGAAGTCGTTTGACCCAAGAAAATCCACAACCAAAAACCCATAGTCAGAGCAGATATTATGAATAAACGTTCATTCAACCTCATAGGGTCGGCGCTGGTGGTCTTGGTGTCCACCATCATCGCCCGTGGAGACAATTCTTATTCCAATGCTGTCATGTCGCTCAGCCCCGTGGCCTACTGGCCATTGAATGAGACAGCGGCCCCGCCGCCGGCTTACGTGGCCGTCAATTCCGGCACCCTGGGGGCGCAAGCCGCTGGTTACTATGGAAATGACTATTACCCCAATGGCACCGCATTTACCCTTATGACGCTGTTTACGGGGCCAACGACGGGAGTCACCAGCGACGGTGACGCGGCCGCCCAGTTCAATGGCGGGGCCAATAACAATGACAACAGTGGTTACGTCATTATCCCGGACCCAAACCACGTTTTAGACAAAGGCCCGGTCCCCTTCACGGCAGAAGCCTGGGTCAAGCCGGGAGGCGGAGACCCGAATGATCCGACGGGCACGAGCTTTGCCAGCACCGAATGGGCCGGCATCGTCAAAAAGGGCGGCGGCATCGCGTTCTACACCGAAAATGGCGATGCCAACGGTCAAACGTACGGTTGGACCATATCCATGGCAGGCATCTACTCCATGGGGCCGCCCGGAGGCTGGTATGGCGGGTTTAACCCGGGCGAGTTTCTAAAGACCAACGCCTGCTGGGTGGTGGATTTTTACAATGGCGGCAACGGCAACAGTCCATCCTTGGAATTTGACGTGCCTTTCAGCGAACCCACACCGCAATGGTTTCATCTGGTGCTGACTTATGACGGCACAAATGCCTTTTTCTACACCAATGGCGTGCTGGCGGCGACGACGGTGCTGGGTACTTCCGCTTCCACCAACACTGTGATTGCCCCGGGTCAGTTGTTTGTTTCCGCCACCGGCGCCTACCAGTTTACCACTCACAACGGGGTCGGCTATGCTCCCGATACCGTCAACCCCCTGTGCATCGGCAACAATAATGAAAGTTTCTCGCTAATTAATCAGGGCATGCCGAAGACCAACAACTTCACCGGCTTTAACTGCCAGACCTTCAATGGCGCCATGGATGAAGTGGCGGTCTATACCAATGCCCTGTCGGCGGCCACGGTGTTGAAACATTATCAGGACGCCACTGCGGTCAATACCACGCTTTACACCAACGACGTTCTCAGCGCCAATCCCCCCATTTACCTGCGCTTTGACGAACCGGCTTACACGGAACCCTCCAGTACATCCTATCCCGTGGCTAACAGTTACGGCTCCTTGGGCAGCACCGCGAACGGTCTCTATCAACCGGGCGTGATTCCTGCCGTTTTGGGCGCTCCCGTTCAGGGATTCGGTTTGCAAAGCAGCGCGGTTCAAATGAACGGCTTGGATGCTTCAGTGGATGTCGGGAATGGCGGCCTCAATCTCACGGCCCTTGATCCTTTGGGCACTCAGCCGTTCAGTGTGGCCTATTGGTTTAAGGGCAATCCGGCAGACTGCTACGGCCGATTCCAAGGCATCCTGGGTCGGGGTGACAGCGGCTGGCGTTCCAGTCTGGACAACAGCGGACATATTCGCTGGAATCCTGGCAATGGTCCTGAGATTGCCAGCTCGGGAAATTATAACGATGGCGAGTGGCATTTCGTCGTGGGCGTGTCCGATGGCACCAATGCCTACCTTTACGTGGATGGACAACTTAGCACGTCAGCCGGAGGTGTCGGCAGTTTGGGTGGAACTTCGCCAGACCTCCTGATTGGCAGCGCACCCGATTATACCACCAGCGACAAAAGCGGTACCCAACAGCGCAACTTTGCCGGTCAGGTCGCTCAGGTGGCTTTCTTTGGCGCCCCCCTGACCTCGGCACAGGTTCAGACGCTGTATTATGCGGCGGAGGTGGGAGCCAGCATCAGCCAAAATCCCCAAAACTTGAGCATCGCCCTCGGCGGGAGCGGCTCGCTCACAGCGGCGGCCGTGGGGAATCCGACTCTGGCCTATCAGTGGTATCAGGGACCAACCAAATTGAGTGATGCTGCCGGCCATATCATCGGCTCCGGCACGCCCACCTTGACCATCACGAATGCGCAGCTCTCCGACGCCGGCAATTACACTGTGGTGGTGACCAATACCTACGGCTCGGCCACCAGCACGGTCGCCGTGGTGACCATTGTCCCGTCGCCGGAGATCGTCACGCAGCCCTCGCCGACCAGCACGACTCTGTATTCCGGCAACCAGATTGGTTTCAGTGTGAGTGCCATTGGCGCCAATCCGCTTTCGTATCAATGGTATCATGGAACGTCGCCGATTGGCGGCGCGACCGCGTCCAATGTGGTGGTGACACCGGCATTAGGCGCCAACACCTACTCGTGTGTCGTCACCAACAGCTACGGCTCCGTGACCAGCACGGTGGCGTCGGTGACCGCCCAAACATTTGTCCCGCCCGCCTCGGGCCTCGTGGTTAATTTCGTGGTCCGTGCCGGATACATCGGTCAGGGCGCCTATCCTGATCCCGGCAACAACCTGTGGAATGCGTTCTCCGCCACCTCGGGCGTTCCCACCGGGCCTGCGCTAAGTTCGTCGAGCAACCAGACTCTGGTTTCGGCGACCTTGATATTTGGATTCAATAACGGCTCAACCACCAGTACGACCAACGGAACGCCTTCCTGGCTCCTTTCCTATGAAGACGGCGTGAACACAAATTCCCCGGGCATCGGCAACGGAACAGACATTGGGCCGGAGGGGCAACTCACCATCAATGATCTGCCGCAGGGCACCTACAAGGTCTATCTCTACGGCGCCAATTATGACGGCAACCGGGGTTCGGTCTTCACCCTCGCACCCGCCAATGGCGGCGCGGCAGATGGCGGCACCAATGGCACGATCAACGGTTCAGTCATTGGAACAGGCGCCATTTCCGCCGGCGTGTGCCGTTTTGCCGAGGGTGACAACTACGTCTTTTTCACCAACGTCGTGGCGGATTCGTTTGGGAACATCACGGTCACTTATGTTCCCAATCCGGCCGGCGTTTTGACCGGTGAAGCTCCGATCGACGGGGTGCAAGTCATCGGCGCGGTTCGTCCAACTCTGGCAATCCAAAAACAAGGAGCCAATGTCATCATCTCCTGGAGTCCAGCGACGGGTGTCCTGCAGTCGGCTGCCAGTGTCAGCGGCCCTTACAGCGACATCGTCGGCTCAACCTCGCCCTACACCGATGCCGTGTCCGGGACGCAGCAGTTCTTCCGGGTGAGAACGCAATAAGTACACGGACGACAAAAGGCCGGGGATTTCCAATCTCCGGCCTTTTTTGTTCGAGTCATCCGACCCTTTATGGCGACAACGCGGCGCGTTGAGATGATTCCAATGATTCGCCCGGCGGCCAGGGCATCTGATGTCAGAGTTGTTGACCTGTACCCGGCGTTGAGCGGCCGGAAAGAATTGTTTCCCGACACGGTGCCTCCCAATGCTGCCGGGGCCCGGCGGATGGCAGTGACGGTTTATCGCGCTGTGGCCGGACTCGCCCCGCCGGTCGGTGCGGGAGGCGAACCTGGTCAATAATGATGCCGGGAACGGGATTGGGTGGCATGCTTTGAAGCGCACTACGTCCGTTTGCTCAAAACATTTTTTTCGTAACGTTTCACTTCCGCCAGCCAGGCGTCACCGACGGGAACGCCCCGGGATTCGCAGTAGAAATCCCAAACCGCCCCGAATGGCAGCGACTTGACCTCCTCCTGCAACGCCAGGCGGGTCGTGTAATCGCCGGCGTTTTCGGCGG
>JAJXYT010000136.1 GCA_021780375.1 bacterium
CTCCATAACCGGGGGTTTGGGTGTCGGGTTGTTGGCGGGCTGGGCATGAAGGAAGGGAACGGTGAGAGTCACGGCGCCAGCGATGACCAGGCTTGCGAACAGGAGCGATAGGTTCTTTTTCATAAGTTTCAGTTTTTGTTTTTGTTGCGCGAACTGACTTCGCGGCTACGGGATTAATTGAATTGTTTCAGTTATATCTACTGTCTCAACTGCGGTGGGCTGGGTGTGAAAAATTCAAACGTCAGGCCTTCGGCGCTGCTCGCCCGCTATACGCGGCAAAGGAAAACAGGCAATGGACCAACTGACGCGACCACAGCCAGTCCTGCCGAGTGTTTTTCCTCGGAGGACTGAAGAAATCGCGGCGCTTTCGCAACGCTCGGAAGCCCGGAAGAAAAACCTTCATCCCAACTGCCTGTCGAATAGAATGCCATAATGACAGCTTATCATTGTGTGTTTTAATGATTGACAACGTTAATGAAGTTTGGTACATAAAAAGTCTGCTGTGGACGCGTGACGCTGACTCGGTTCAGCCAACGCCCCCGCCCGCAGTTCATTCAAGGCTCACACGAGAACGAACCTTTGCTTTAAGGGAAAGGAAAGCGGTTATGAGATTTTGTAGGCGCCATTGAAAACCTGGACGCACGGGTATTTAAACCAGCAACAACACCGTTCTCATGGGAGCGACTGGACAAGAATATTTGATTATATGAACACGAATATTGCGCGTTATACCTCTTCATTCGCCCTTGCCGTTGTTTTCCTGTTTACAGTGGCAACGGGCCGGGGACAGAACACCATTTATGTATGGTCTTCCCTTGATGGGTACCCGGGTGGTATTTCCGGCACCATCGTCTTGAGTTCGCCCTCTTATTCAGGCGACTTCGATCCATCGCGCATTGTGTCCGTCACCCTGTCGAGCACCGTTAGCGGCACCTATGATGTTAGTTTACCTGCTGACATCTACGGCTGGGGTTCCATCATGACATGGGGGCCGACTGGCATCTCCGAAATGGTGCTTGGGTTAAGCAGGGGCCAGCCGAACCCGTCCTGGTTCCTTATAGCCGACCAGAATAATATCTACGGATTCGATCCTTATTGTCCGGCTAACATCCGTGAATATTCTCAAGGTTCTTTGATCGCTGGCGACGATTTGGGGGCCTGGGTGGCCTACATTCCTGAGCCTGCTTCGATCGGGCTGTTTGTGTCTGCCGTGACCCTCGGAATTCTGTGCCGTGTCTGCCGAACTGGTTCCGAGCGGCTCCGGTGGAGATGTTGACCACACCGGTCTCGTTCCAGCAGGGTTTTAAGTAAATATGCGGCCGTTCGCCTTCGTGGCAGGGACGTGTCTTGCCCCCAAACTCCGAAAGATTTCGCGAGCAAGCGCTTTCGGGATGAACCACGCGTCCACGGCAACGGAAAACAGGCAAGGAACGGCCTCGCGCGACCACAGCGCGTCCGGTCGATCAGTGTTTTTCCTCGGGGTACGCGATACCCTCTTTGACTTCGACGATTGCCTGGTCCACGGCTTTAAGCGCAGCCACCCGGTGACCGCCGAAGGCTTTTCGGGCGTGGATCAATGCCTCTCGGGCATGTTGTAAATCCTTGAGTGCGGCGTGCATGGCCGGCGTCGCCTCCATAACCGGGGGTTTGGGTGTCGGGTTGTTGGCGGGCTGGGCATGAAGGAAGGGAACGGTGAGAGTCACGGCGCCAGCGATGACCAGGCTTGCGAGCAGGAGCGATAGGTTCTTTTTCATAAGTTTCAGTTTTTGTTTTTGTTGCGCGAACTGACTTCGCGGCTACGGGATTAATTGAATTGTTTCAGTTATATCTACTGCCGCAACTGCGGCGGGCGGGGGGTGAAGAATTCGAAGGTCAGGCCGTTCGCACTGGTCCGGCCGCTGTACACGGTAAAGTAGAAGTATTTGGCCACCCGGTCGTAGTCGGGCAGGAGCGAGAAATCCAGCCAGTCGCCCAGATTGCCGCCCCACAATCGCACCAGCACGTTGTTCATGCCGGCCGCGGAGTTGGGGTCGTTTTTTAAAGCGGCAAAGAACGACCGCATCGCCTCGCGCTGGTTTTCATAACCGAACAAGCCGTTGCCGGTGCCGCCGACGTGTTGGATGGCCTCGCTCAGGCCGTCCGTCTCGCGCAGGGGTTTGACGTGGCTCTGGGAGCTGCGCAAATAGTCTTCCACCATGGACTCGGTCCCCGAAACGGCGACGTAACCGCCGCTGGCGGTGCAGTAAAGCGAGCGTGGCGCGGCCTGGGTCGTGCCCGCGGAAGGACGGGGGCGCTGGGGAATGGTGTAAATTTTCCGGCCCAGAAAATCCCGTGTCGGCGCCGGAGTGTCCCCAGGCGCGCCCATTCCCAGGACGCTCTTGAGCGCCAGCGCGGTCTGTTCCGGATGCGGCGAGGCGAAGATGAAAATGGACGGCGGCTGGTTCAGGTCGGCCAGGGTCGTGCCCGTGGGTTTCTTCTGGTAACTGATCCAGTCGTCGCCAAGGTTGGCGATGAGGTTTTTGCGGATGTCGAAGTTCGGGTCCTTCTGTTGCGCGCTGGAATTGGCGATGTCGATGAATGAGTTCAGGCTGGCGAGCGCCATGGGCGAGATTTCGCCGAGCATTTTTTGAAGCGTGGCCCAGGCTTGCTGGCCGTCCACGCGCCAGCGGAAGAATTTCACGGCGTCGGCGGGCACAAAGGAGGGCGGGTTCGCCTCCTTCTGGTTCGCGCTGATGATTTTAATCAACCCTTGCCGGGTGGACTCCGGCGCGGAGATGGAAAAGTCAGCACTGGCCCCCTCGCGCGTCTGGCGGCAGGCGAAACTGATGCTCTTCAAACCGGTCAGTCCCGACGCATTGAGAATTTTTGTCCAGGGTATGGCCGGGAAGGGGCTGGGGGCGTCGGGGTTCGGCTCCGCCTGCGGAATGTGGGCCAGCACGTTGAAAAAATCTTTGGCGTTGAACCAGCCGTAGTACAGCGGCGCGCCGTGAAATTGCGAAATCCGGTCCGCGGCAAAAACCGGGTTGTCGCTCAAGGAAGGGTTGGACCCGCCGGTCAGCCGGGCGGATACGGTTTCGATCACCGATGGCGAATTACCGGCGATCAGCAATGATTCAAATTGGCCGACATACAGTTTGCCCGGCGGCGGCGGCGGCTTGGTTGCCTTGCCGAGTTCCTGAACGGGCTGGGGTGCGGGAAAGATTTTGGCGAGGACGCCGGGCATGTCATTGCTGGAAAGAGTCACGACCGAGAATTGAATGCCGTGCAAGGTTTCCGTCTGGAGCGATTTGCCCGCCCGCACCCATTTCTGGCGGAGATTGGCCAGATTGGTTTTGAGCAGATTGCTTTTGTTTTTGGCGTCGAGCAGCAGCACCAGGCCGGGGTTGGCGTCGTTGGTGCCGGTCCAGCCGTTCTGCGTGAGGGCGAACGCGAACTGGCCCTGCGGCAGATCGGCAAAATCGTCCAGCTTCACCCCCAAATCACGTTCCAGCGGGGCGATGAATTCCGCCTCCCATTTGGCGACAAACTTGTCGTGAAACGGTTTCATCGCCGGGTCGTTCCAAAAAAGCCATTGGGGTGATTGATGGCTGGCGGTCCGCAACGCCGCGCAATCGGGTGTCTCCAGCAGAAACAGGGTGTCCGCCGGCAGCAGATTTTCCACGGGCGGAATCGCGGCGTGACCGGGGGTGGCCAGCGTCAACAGAAGGGCGAACAGCGCCGGGAAAAGGATTGCCGTCCATGCGTGGGTTAAGGACATCGAGCGGTGACACAATTTGAAAATTTCGGTGGGGCGAGCGTCCTCGCGAGCCGGCGTTAACGCACCGAAGCTTTCTGAAGACGGCTCGTCAGCAGCCTCGCCCCACCAAACTGCACCACTATCAGATATCGGCTTTGTTTTCATAGGAGATTCTGGATATTAAAACTTAACAAATTAAAACCGGACACGCCCCGCCATGCGGGGAGAGGGCGTCCGCAGGACGGGGGAGGGGTAAAATGGATTCATTATTCTGCCGGCTTTTGGCTGGTGGGACCGGGCGGTTCAAGGTAACGATAGGGCGTGTTGGGATTATCGGTGGAATAGGCAAACGCATCGCGATGATCCAGAAAATTCTTCACCAGTTCCACCGGAATGGCAAAACCCAGTCCCTCGCCGAACATGATTTTCATGTTGGTCACGCCGATGACATTGCCGGCCATGTCAAACAGCGGGCCGCCGCTGTTGCCGGGATTGATTTGCGCGGTGGTTTGCAGATAGAGATCGCCTTCCAGTTCGCGCGTCTTGGTGCTCAGGATGCCCTCCGTCACCGTGCGTTCCAGACCCATCGGGCTGCCGATGGCGAAGACCGGTTCGCCCACGCTCAGCGCGTCTGAATTACCGAGCGTGACGTACTTGAACCTGGGCGCGTTCTTGTCTTCAATTCGCAACAGCGCCAGGTCCTGAAATTTATTGATGGCCACGATGCGCACCTTTTTGTACGAATCGCGGTCCAGTTGGCCGTCCACCCGCCGATAAACCTCGACGGTGATTTCCGTCTCGCCCTCGATGACGTGAAAGTTGGTGATCAGATAACCGTCCGCGTTGATGAAAAATCCCGAACCCAGGCCGCTGGGGGTGCGGACCTGCACGACGGCCTCGCCGATTTGATTGACGAGGTCACGGACATCGCTGACGGTGGCCGTGTGGCCGGCGTCGGTTTTATAGAATTGCGCCGGCCCGTTGGCGCCCAGGAGCGGGCTGGCGGTTGCGGTCAGCCGCGTCAAGGCGGTGTTGGCCTGGGAAATTTTGACAATGGCGCTGCGCGGCACCACCAGCACCGTGTAACCCACGTCCACCACCACGGCGTCCGGCTTTTCAATGAGGATTTTGCCGGTGACGGCGTCGTTGCCCTTGAGTTGGATGGTATCGGCGAACGCGCCGCTCAGGCCGCAGAAAATCAGGGCCGACAAAACCAAATACTTATTAAACGACATTCGTGAAGAGTAATGCACCTGCGGAGTTTTGACAAGCAAACGGCAGCCAAATTTCATCCAAAATAACCATTGCCGATTGCCGCGATTTTGCTATCCTCACCCGCTCTTCCGCCGCCGGCGGTGGAAGGAAAACGGCCCTGAATTTCCGCCTTCGCGTGAAGGCGGAGGCCGAACAACATCAAACTTAATCCCGTGTTCCGCGGGATGGTTTTTTGCAGGCGGATTAAGATTAAGAAAAAGAGCAGGATTAAGAATTCCGGGACAGTTCACGGAACTTCTTGATCGTGATCGTAATCTGACTCTTGATCCAGGAGCGAAGAATCTATAACCAAAGGAAAACTGTGCTTAGCATTGGCATCAAAGAATTATTGGAATCGGGCGTCCATTTTGGACACCAGACGCGGCGTTGGAACCCCAAGATGAAGCCGTTCATCTTCGACGCGCGGAATGGCATTCACATCATTGACCTCAGCAAAACGCTCACCCAGCTCGAGGCGGCGTGCGACTTCCTGTCCGAGACGGTCCGCAAGGGCGGCAAAGTGGTTTTTGTCGGCACCAAAAAGCAGGCGCAGCAATGCGTCAAGGAAATGGCCCGGGACTGCGGCCAGTTCTACGTGACCGAACGCTGGCTCGGCGGCACGTTGACGAATTTCAACACCATCAAACGTTCCATCGCGCGCCTCAAGGAAATCGAGAAGATGGACGCCGACGGCACGCTGTCCCATTACGGCAAGCAGGAACAGGCGGTCATCCGCCGCGAGGCCGGCCGGCTGCAAAAGTATTTTGACGGCATCCGCGCGATGGACCGGATTCCCGCGGCCATGTTCGTGGTGGACATCAAGCGCGAACACAACGCCGTCGCCGAGGCGCGCAAGCTCAAGGTGCCGATTGTCGCGCTGGTGGACACCAATTGTGATCCCGACCTGGTGGATTATCCCATTGCGGCGAACGATGACGCCATCCGTTCCGTGCGCATGGTTCTGGCCACCATTGGCCAGATCATCACGCAGGCCAGCGCCGAGTTCGAGGCCAAACACGCGCGCCGGCCCGCGCCGGAAGAGGTTGCCCCGGCAGGAACGCCGGCCGCTGAATCCGCGCTGGCGGGAGCCGCTCCGCCTGCCGTTGAGGCCGCGCCGCCGCCGGCGTAGTCCCGGTTGCTCTCAACTTTCAACAATCAACTCTCGACCCATTTATATGGCTGAAATTACTGCTGCTGACGTTGCCAGGCTCCGCGAAATGACCGGGGCCGGCATGATGGATTGCAAAAAAGCGCTCGTCGAAGCCAAAGGCGGCCTCGAGGGCGCCGTGGAAATTCTGCGAAAAAAGGGCCAGGCGACGGCTGCCGTAAAATCGGCGCGCGACGCGAAAGAAGGCGCCATTGCCCAATACATTGCGCCGGCCGGAAAGCTGGGCGTGCTGGTGGAGGTGAACAGCGAGACGGACTTCGTGGCGCGCAACGACACCTTCCGCGCGTTTTGCGACGAGGTGGCCAAACGTTACGCGACCGAGGCCAGCCCGAATTTCGAGGCCGAACGCGAGGCGATGGTCGCTAAAATCCGGGAGAACATCAAAATTGCCCGGCACGCGAAGATGGAAGTGAACGGCAACGGGCTGATTGCGGCCTATATTCACACCGGCGCGAAAGTGGGCGTGCTGGTGGAAGTGGGCGCCGGCAAGGCCGAAACCGCCGCCAGTGAAGAGTTCAAACAACTGGTCAAGGACATCACGCTGCAGATTGCGGCTGGACATCCGCACGCGGTTTCCCGCGAACAGGTTCCGGCGGACGTCATCGCCAAGGAACGCGAGATTGCCGCACAATCCGACCGGTTGAAAGGCAAACCGGCGCACGCGCTGGAGAAAATTCTGCAGGGCGTTCTGGAAAAATTCTATCAGACCTACTGCCTGGTGGACCAGGGATTTGTGAAGCGGAATTCCGAGGTGAGTGTGAAGGAACACGTGGCCCAGGTCGCCAAACAGCTCGGCGACGAAATCACCATCCGCCGGTTCGTCCGGTTCCAAGTGGGCGAAAGTCTGACGAACTGACTATTGCCGGACCAGAGGCACCTCGTTCCAGGTAGCAGGTCGGTTTGGCTCTTCCGGTGGGGCGAGCGTCCTCGCGAGCCGTCGTCGCTAAGCTTTGGGGTGCTCAAGCCGGCTCGTCCGTAGCCTCGTCCCACCAAACTGGGCCACAGCCTGCTTCCGCTTTGGTTTGACGATTCGTGGGCGGGCTGTTACAAGTTCCGCGTGATGCCGCACGTGTTTCAACCGAGATGACCGCCGCCAAACGCCCACAATTTTCCCGCATTCTCCTCAAGCTCAGCGGCGAGGCGCTGGGCGGCAAAAGCGGCGTCGGCATCTGTCCCGAAGGCGTGCATCACATGGCGCAACAAATCCGCGAGGTGCGCGAGCTGGGCGTGCAGGTGGTGGTGGTCGTGGGCGGCGGAAACATTTTCCGCGGGTTGCCGGGCAGCGAACGCGGCATCGAGCGGGCCACGGGCGATTACATGGGCATGCTGGCGACGGTCATCAACGCCCTGGCGTTGCAGGACGCGCTGGAAGAACTCGGCGCCCCCACGCGCATGCAAAGCGCCATCGCCATGTCGCAGGTCGCCGAACCGTTCATCCGCCGCCGGGCCGTGCGGCATCTGGAAAAGGGCCGGGTGGTCATCTTCGGCGGCGGCACCGGCAATCCCTATTTTTCGACCGATACCGCCGCCGCGTTGCGCGCCAATGAAATCGGGGCGGAAGTGGTCCTGAAGGCGACGAAGGTGGACGGCGTTTTTGACAGTGACCCCAAGAAAAACTCCAAGGCAAAGCGTTTTGAGCAAATCACCTATCTGGAGGCGCTGCAAAGGCGGCTCAAGGTGATGGATTCCACGGCCTTCTCGCTCTGCATGGACAACAAAATGCCCATCATCGTTTTTGACTTTTCCCAGCCGCACAACCTGCGCCGGGTGGTCCTGGGTGAAAAAGTAGGCACCCTGGTGACGGGGTGATGAGGCGATGGTGATCGGCGCCTGAAGGCCATAGGTGTTTCCCGGATTGCAATTTCCCTGAAATGGGAGGATTGATGTCTTATGAGATTCTCCTCTCGCCAGGATGCGGGCCGGCAACTTGGACAATACCTGTGCAAACAGGGTGTGGAGGTTGACCTGGTGCTGGGGTTGCCGCGGGGCGGTGTGGTGGTCGCGGCCGAGGTGGCGCGCCGGTTGCAGAGGCCACTGGATGTGCTGGTGGTCCGCAAAATCGGGCACCCGTGGCACCGCGAGTTTGCCGTGGGAGCTTTGGCGGAACCGGACGTGGTTATTTTTGACCGGGCGACCCTGGCCGAGGTTCCGGCGCCGCGCGGTCAATTGGACAAAGTGGTGGCCGAGGAGATTGCGCGATTGCGCGAGTATTGCTTTCAATTTCACGGTCCCCATTCACCTGTGCTCCAGGACAAAAGCGTGTTGCTGGTGGACGACGGCCTGGCGACGGGCGCGACGGCCGAAGCTGCCGTGCTTTCGGCCAAACGGCAGGGCGCGCGCCGGACGACGATGGCCGCGCCGGTCGCCTCCACCGGCGCCTTCGAACGGTTGCGGCGGGTGGCGGATGAAGTGGTAACATTGATTACGGACTCCGGTTTTGAAGCGGTTGGCCAGTATTATGACGAATTTTTCCAGACCAACGACGAAGAGGTCCTCGCGTTGCTGCACGCTGCGGCGCCGCGCGGGGCCTGAATCGGCCGCCGTTTTTCCTCAAAATCCACATGCCTGAACTTCCCGAAGTTGAAGTGCTCACGCGTCATCTGCGTCCGTTGCTGCACGGCAAAACCATCCGCGGCGTCATCGTGAAGCGCGCCAGGGTTCTGCGGCCGACCGCGCCGGGAAAGTTCCGCCGGACTTTGCTCGGCGCCAAATTCACCGGCCTGTCGCGGCGGGGAAAGTACCTGCTGTTTCAGCTTGAGGGCAAAACTACCGGCAAACGGATGACATTGTTTGGTCATTTGGGCATGACGGGGCGGATGTTTGTTGCCCCAAAACATGGGCGTCTGCCGGTACACGCGGCGGTGATTTTTGATTTGGGCGCGGAACGTTTTGTTTACGAAGACACGCGTTATTTCGGACGCCTGACGCTGGATGGCTCGGCGACGGAGAAATTGGGACCGGAACCTTTGAACGGGGATTTTCAACCGGCGACGTTAGCGCGGGCCTTAAGACGCTCCCAACAGGCAATCAAGGTCAAATTACTGGATCAAACGCTGGTGGCCGGGGTGGGAAATATCTATGCCAGTGAAGCGCTCTTTCGCGCGCGACTTTCGCCAAAACGGGCGGCGAACAACTTGACTCCCGGGCAAATCGGACGGTTGTGGCGCGCCATTCGCGAGGTCCTGGCCGAAGCCATTCGATGGGGCAGCACCGTGCCGCTGAATTTCGGTGGCACTCAAGCCGATGGGTTTTTTTATTTCGGCCGTGCACCGGGAGCGCCGGATTTTTACGAGGAACGGTTGCGGGTTTATGACCGGGAAGGAAAGCCCTGTCTGAATTGTCGTCGTCCGGTCCGGCGCATCACCCAGGCGGCGCGGAGCACGTTTTACTGCCCGCATTGCCAGTGTGACTGACCGTGTTGACACGGAACAACGTGGAATCCGTTTGACGCAAGGTTCTCCGGTTTGTAAATTCAGCGTCCGTTTGGATTCCAGAGTAGCTCAATGGTAGAGCAATCGGCTGTTAACCGATGGGTTGCAGGTTCGAGCCCTGCCTCTGGAGCCAACTTCGCAAGTCGTTGGCGGACAACGGCAACTTCAGAAAGCACAGCGTAAGCCGCCAGCCTGGAACTTTCCGATGATAATTCCACCGGAACCACACGACCATGACCGCTCAGATCAAAGGCTTTGATTCCGTTAGCAAGCGGGCGGGCGACGTAGCCATTCCTGGTGGAATAAAATGCTGTGTATTTGGCCGTACGGGCATCCGCCTGCGGATCGCCGCCGTGGAGGCGCAGGCAGTAAATGATCTTTACCTCCGCGGCTTTGGCAAAGGCAAAGAGACTGTCAAGATCGGCTTCGTCCGGCAGTTTCCGGGCGTCACGGTCGGCCGTGTTGCCGCCGAGGCGGAGACTTTTGATGCCGAGGGTATGAAACAAGTGGATGAGCGCGTGGTTGTCGCGGCGGAAGTAATGAACTCCGTCCGGGCCAGGCAACAGCAGGGATGCTTCGAAGCTCAATCCCTCAAAATCTGCGGGGATGACCGGGCCGGGGTTCTCCGTGTCCAGAGTGACGGTCACCAGCGGTTCATTGGCGACAGTTCGGGTCGCCAGTCCGAAGACGAGCAGAGCGGAGGCCAGCCGGCGCCGGTTCAATCCGGATAATGGTTTCATCGGTCATTTGGGAGCGACGCTCCGTTTATTGTCCGGCTGGTTTCTCTGCCGTGGGTTTTACGGGACGGGTGGAAACCGGTGTGCCTGTTCCAGCCGCATTAACCGCTGCCACTCCAAAATGGCAGGGCTGTCCATTCTCCAGGCCATCCACCACTGCCAAGGTTGTATGCCGGCCTCCCAACGTCAGCACTGAACGGCCGGTTACCGTAACCTTGTGCCCGCCCGGCCTGGCCGTAAACACACAGGCGATGATCGGGCTGCCACCGTCGTCTTCGGGTGCCTGAAAATGAATGCTGGCCATGCCGTCGCCCGGTTCCGCAAAGGCGCGGGCCGGGGCCGACGGCCGGCGAATGGCTTTAGCTTTTGGAATGATTGTGGCTGAAGGCAGTGAAGGTGCGCTCGCGCCGTTTGCGTTGTTGCAGCCGTTGTCGGTGTAGATGCCGTGACCGGAACCCAGTTGGTTGTAAATGACATTGCCAATGATTTTTTCGCCTTCGGCCAGGGACGGTCCAGTCAGTCCCTGGGTGTAGATGGCGCCGCCGTCGGCCAGCAACTGCATGTGGTCAAAAATCAGATTGTCGGCGACGACGTTGTTCAGCGAATTGTTCACCACGCCGGCCCGGTGAATTTTGTCCGGCCAGCCGCCCCAGCCCATCGAGAGAGTGCGGATGGGCCTGGCTTGCGTTCCCGGATTGTGGTCGTCACCTGCAGGCGATGCATACAACGTCTGTCCGGAGTCCAACCCCGGCGCGGGTGGGTCGGCAGCTCGGGCGGGCGAACACAGGATGAGCAATCCAGCCGGCAAAGATCAGAGACTTGAAATTTTCTGTTTCATTTGACCGCCATTGACTCGAACCGGTCAGGGCTCGATTTTTACCAGTTCCGCCCCGTGCGGTGCGACCGGCATGGAGAATTCCCCTTCGAATTCCCCCAGGTTCTTTTGCCGCCACAAATCACGCACGGAATGTTTGCCGGTAATCATTAAATCAGGCCATTGCACGGAGACGGTGGCCGGCTGATCACTGAGGTTGAAAAGGCCGACCGCATGGGAGCCATCGGCCAAAGGTCTGGCCCAAACCTGGAAGGATGCGAGCGTGCGGTGGAGGGTGGGCCGGTCCCGCCGGATTTCGGTGATGGTCACCGGCCCGCCGGATTCCGAGACCAGCGTTGCCTGTTTGCCCAGCGAATCCTGGTCCACGGCCAGGACTTCGTCGTTTTCCAGCAGGTTGAGCGTGAACGGATCCAGGCGGCTCATATCGCAGCCCAGCAGCAATGGCGACGCCAGCAGGCACCAAAGGGTGATGTGCGAATATTGTTCATCCGGCGTCAGACCGGAGGGATGAGGCTGGCCCCAGCCGACATAGCCGACGACCAACATGTCCGGATCGTTCCAATGTCCGGGGCTGCTGTATTGCGCCCAGCGGTTTTGCGAGGCGAACCCGTTGCCGGTGACGCTCCACCAGTTGTCCCGGATGTCGCCGGTCGTCCGCCACGAGTTGGCAATCCTGGAGATGTCCGGCGCGTTCTTGATGTTCAAGTTATTCGACAGGCTGAACACGATATCGCGGCCGCTGTGCCGCAGCGCGTCATACATCTCCCCGGTTTCGGGAACTTCAATCGGGTTCCAGTCGTATTTCAGATAATCAAAGCCCCAGGCCGCCCATTGGCCGGCGTCACGGGTGGCAAAATGGTATTTGCCGATGGCCCATGGCAGGAGGTTGTGGTTGACGCGCTTCGGACCAACCGGTTTGGTCCAGGCGCCTTCGGGATTTTCCGAACTGCCGCCGGGATAGCCGGCATAGGATGTCGTCCAGGGCGTGGAATAGATGCCGATTTTCAAGCCCAGCGCGTGAATGTCGTCGCCGAGCTTTTTCAGGTCGGGAAATTTTTTATTGCCTTGCAGGGCCTGGAACGGCCCGCCGCGCCGGCCCTGCCAGGAATCGTCAATGTTGATGTAAGTCCAGCCGTGATTGATCAGGCCCGAATCGGCCATGGCCTGCGCCGCGGCCAGCACTTCTGGTTCATCCACACGACTGCCCCAGCAATTCCAACTGTTCCAGCCCAGCGGCGGTGTCAGCGCGATCGTCTCGCCCACGACGATTTTGAATTTTTTCCCGGCTGCGCCCGGTTGGTTTTTGGCGCGCAGGGTCACGAGATAGTCGCCGGGCTTTTCCAATCGGCCGGTGATTTCACCCGTCGCAGGGTCCACCTGCAAACCGGCCGGCAGGTTGTCCACGGAAAAGGTGATGGGCCGGTTGCCGGTCGCCGGGATGTGGTAGAGAAACGGATGGCCGGGCCGCACGCCGAAAATGTCCGGCCCGTTGATGCGCGGCGTGGGCGGCGCGGGCGGCGTGCGGATTTCGGGAACCTCCGCGGCGCGTAACGCAGCCAGCGGCAAAACGATGCTCAAGGCCAATGCGATGCAAGATAGTGTCTGGAACGGCTTTCGGCAGAAGGCCGGACAATTCCAGCCCGTGAAGAAGTGCGGCGTTCTGCGGACCGCTCCCACGATGGAGCATGCGTTTGGTTTCATGATTATTTTGCCGGACCGGGATCATTCAGCCATAAAACAGGCTGGCGAATGGCCATGTTGCGCCGGACTTCCTGATCTTTCGGGTTTGCGAGCCGTTCCCAAAGATCGAGGTATGGCTGGTCGTGGTAAGCCAGGCCGGCGAAGAGCAGGCTCGGTTCCTGTGCCGGCCAACTATCCCATGCCTGCACATCGTGCGCGTAAGGCCACTTCGATTTGTCGGCCAGATACGGATAAAGAAATTCCATCGCCTTGCGCATCCCGCGCCCGTCGGGCAGCGTGAATGTCCACAAATCGTCGTTCGTCGTCGAAAGCACCTGACAAAGCGTGGCCAGGTTATCGAGCTGGAAGATGGAATAGCCATAAGGTTTGGTGCGCGCCAGTTCACGCGGAAAGCTGCCATTGCGGGCCATCTGGTTGGGAATGAATACGTCTTTGAATTGCTGGCGGCATTCGGCCAACAGCCGGTCGTCGCCAATGAACCGGGCGAACACCGCCACTTGCAGCCAATAAGCGACGGAATGATTGTTCTTGGCGTTGGCTTCGTCGTGGCCGTTCCTGCTGGTTCGCATCCAGTGGACATAGTCGGCGAACCACGTTTTCAATCCGGCCAGCGCGTCGGGCGGAAACGCCGGCGATTTCTCCATCGCTTCAATCGCCTTGGGCACCTCGATCAGGTGCAGCGTATCAATGATGCCAATGCCGCGCCCCGCGGAGACACCCGGAACCGCCTGCGCGTAATTCAGATTCGGATTCATCCGCGTTCCGGGATCGAGGAAAAACACCCGGAGCAATTCGACGGCCTTCTTCACATAACGGTCGTCGCCGGTGATTTTGTAAGCCGCGCCCAGCGCGGCGACGGCGTCGCGCAACTGCCGGAGGCACTCGCGGTGCCGGTTGAAATTGGCCGGATTCGATTCGCCGTCCCGCCGCAGGTAAGGCAGGCCGTTGGTCGTGTCCGGGTTGGGCCACCAGTAATCGCCGTTGGAGTAATAATCGTGCGGCCCGCCTTCGCTGAGTTGGGCGTGGTATTTCGTGATGGTGATCGGGGTCTGGTTGAGCGCTGCTGTCGCCGCTTCGAGAATCTGCGCGCGTTCCATTTGCGCGACGTTGACCGGCGTGGCCACAACGGACGCCGCCGTGATCGCCATCGCGGCCGCCACAAGCGGCGCGCTCCACAACTTGGTCCGGTGACGGCGGAATTCCTGGGGAATGAGTGTTATCATCGCGGCTGACTTGATGCATAGCCTAGCCGCCGCCGCTCGCGGAAGCCATCGAACAAATGTTCAGGGCGGGAAGCCTTGACCATTTGGCGGCGATTCGCTTCACTGGGTTCGTTCAACGCGTCCCTTATGAGAAAATCCATTGTGTCCTGGTTGCCCTTTGCGGCGGCAGGCTTTTCAGCCTTCGCCGTTTTGTTTTCAACCGCAACATCACCAGCCGCCGACACCAACGGCCCGGCCTATCAGATGTGGGCGCAGGATTACGGCCCGACGCACAACGAGCGCATGGAATGGTGGCGCGCGGCGCGGTTCGGCATGTTCATTCACTGGGGCATTTATTCCGTGCCCGCCGGCGTTTATCACGGGCAGGAATCCCATCACATCGGCGAGTGGTTGATGCGCGACTTCAACATTCCCGTGGCCGAATATGCGGCCTACGCGAAGCAATTCGACCCGACCAATTTCAACGCGGAGGAATGGGTGAAGATCGCCAAATGCGCGGGCATGAAATACATCGTCATCACCGCCAAGCACCACGACGGCTTCGCCATGTTCCACACGAAGGTGGACCACTACAACGTCTATGACGCGACGCCGTGGCATCACGACCCGCTCCGGGAGCTCGCCGCCGCCTGCCGGAAACAGGGCCTCCGGCTCGGCTTTTATTATTCCGAGGCGCAGGACTGGCATCATCCCGGCGGCGCGGCAGCCAACAAGCATCCCGACGCCGACGTGGACGCGCAACATCACTGGGACAAGGCGCAGGAAGGCAGCATGGACGAATACATCCGGAACGTGGCGGTGCCGCAAATCCAGGAATTGCTCACCGACTACGGTCCCGGCGTGCCGGCGGTCTTGTGGTTCGACACGCCCGTGAGCATGACCGACGAACGCGTCGAACAAATCTTGCCGCTGTTGAAATTGAAACCGAATCTCATCATCAATAATCGCCTGGACGAGCATCATCTCACCGGCGATTACGAGACGCCGGAGCAGAAAATCCCGCCCAACGGCATCCCCGGCCACGATTGGGAGACCTGCATGACTATCAATCACACCTGGGGTTACGAGAGCTTTGACCATGATTTCAAGAGCACCGCGACGCTCCTGCACAACCTGATTGACATCGCCAGCAAGGGCGGCAATTACCTGTTGAACGTCGGACCGACCAGCACCGGCATCATCCCGCAGCCGGAAGTCGAACGGCTCCGGGAAATCGGCCGGTGGATGCAGGTCAACGGCGAGGCCATTTACGGGACGACGGCCAGTCCGTTCACGACTCAATTGCCCTGGGGCCGTTGCACGCAAAAAGCCACGACGCACGGCACGATTCTCTATCTCCATGTCTGGGACTGGCCGGCCGACGGCAAACTGCTCGTGCCCGGTCTAAAAAACAAAGTTGCGAGGGCGTGCCTTTTGAAACGGAATTTCCTGGGCTGGCCTAAGCGTCTGGCGGTGGCCAATGGCCCGGACGGCGTGACGGTGACCGTGCCGAAAAGCGCGCCCGATAAAATCTCCTCCACCGTCGTGTTGAAAATCAAAGGTGTCCCGGACATTGAGTAATTGCGTCTGATAACATCGGTTTGACTTTGAGCACCGCGGTTCCGGCGGTTCCCCTGCCAATTGGCGTGTGGCTGGTCAGGGGGCGGGTAGAACAAACGTTCAGTAGCGGTTTGGCACGGCGACAGGCGATAATGGACTTAAATGCTTCGTGCTCAGAATTATCGCCGCTGGTGGTTTCCCCCAAAGAGCCTGTGGACCGTTTTGCTCTTCAGTTCGCTGCTGTGCCTGGGGCAGGGAAAGGCCGTTGGCGGACGGGTTACGCTCAATTTCAATCCGGACTGGAAATTCATCAAGGCTGATCCGACTGGTGCGCAGCAGCCGGGGTTCAACGACAGCGACTGGACAACAATATCCACCCCGCACACCTACAACGACGTGGATTCATTCGACCAGATTTCGCCTGGCCACATGCTGGGCGAAACCAATCTTTGGTCGGGCCGCACCTGGTACCGGAAATCGTTTACACTGCCCGAATCTTTCCAGGGCCGGGAGGTCTATGTCGAATTCGAAGCGGTCCGGCAGGTGGCGGAGGTTTATCTCAACGGCCATTACCTGGGTGCGTGCAAGAACGGGTTCGTGCCCTTCGGTTTTGACCTGACGCCGTACCTGCGCTTCGGCCAGCCCAACATACTGGCGGTCATGTGCGACAACCGTTTCATGATCAGTGAGATTGGAAAGGATGGCGCCGACACCTTGTCGGACTACGAAAAAAAGGTCAACGACACCGTGCCTGACAACGTAAATCAAATTCAGGCCAATCAAATTCCCTGGAACAATCCGCAATGGCATCCGCCGCTGGGCGGCATTTACCGTAATGTCTATCTGTACGTGACCGACCCGCTACATATCTCGCTCCCGCTTTACGATTGCCTCAAGACCGTCGGACCTTATGTCTATGCCACGGAAATCTCTGACCAATCCGCCGCCGTGACGGTCGAAATCCCGGTCCAGAACGGACACGACACGGACGAGAGCGTCACGGTGCAGGCGCAAATTCTGGACCGCGAGGGCAATCGGGTGGCGAACTGGAGCCAACTGGAAGAGATTCCGGCCGGCGGCAGCGTCTCCGTCAAACTCTCTGGCACCATCGCGCAGCCGGAGCTTTGGGAGCCGGATTATCCATATTTGTACCATGTCGTCTGCTCGGTGCAGTCGGGGAGCAAGACCCTTGATTCCTGCGTCGAGCCGCTGGGCATCCGAGCCGTTCACTGGGATGTCAAAACCGGTTTTTCGATCAATGGCCACCATTTGAAGCTCCACGGCTGGGGCCAGCGGCCGACCGATAATTGGCCCGGCCTAGGCACGGCGCAGCCTGACTGGCTGCATTATTACACGCTGGATTTGATGAAGCAGGCGGGTGGCAATTTCATCCGCTGGGGCCATTGCGCCGGCGGGCCGGGGATGATCCGGGCGGGCGACGAACTGGGCCTGGCCACCGACCAGCCGGGTGTGGACGGCGAATCCGACACGGTGGGCGCGGCCTGGCAGATTCGGGCGGCGGCATTCCGTGACGTGCTGGTTTACTTTCGCAACGACCCTTCGATTTTGATCTGGGAAGGCGGCAACCAGAAAGTCACGCGCGCCCATGCCGAGGAAATCCGTCATTTGTTCAAGGAGTACGATTCGCAGGGCGGGCGCGCCCTGACGTTCCGGCGGGCCGACCCGACCACCGGAGAATACATGGACATCGCGCTGGGCACCGAGGGCAGCCACGAAGTGTCGCGCCTGCCGGTGGTGGAAGGGGAATACGACCGCGAGGAATCGCCGCGGCGGGTGTGGGACGACGATTCGCCGCCGGACTTCGGCTATCCGCAGGCCAAGGGCCAGACCTACGACCTGACCTCCGAGCAATATGCGGTGAACGAGGTCAGCCAATACCTGGACAAGGTCGGGGCGCCCAATCATTGTGGCGGGGGCAACTGGATCTTCTCCGACTCGACCAGCGGCGGGCGCGACACCGCGGAAGTGGACCGAGCCAGCGGCGAGGTGGACGGCGTGCGGCTGCCGAAGCAGGCGTACTACGTCTGCCAAACGATGTTCCGCAGTGATCCGCAGGTGCACATCATCGGCCACTGGAATTATCCGGCGGGAACCCGGAAGACGGTGTATGTCACGTCCAACTGCCAGAAGGTGGAACTGTTTGTGAACGGCAAATCGCCGGGCCAGGGAGAAAGGTCCGACCGGTACTTGTTTGCGTTTCCCAATGTGGTTTGGCAACCGGGTGAAATTGAAGCGGTGGCCAGCAACGACGGAGTGACGGTGGCGACCAACCTCATTCGCACCGCCGGCCCGCCCGTGGAACTGCGGCTGACGGCGATTACGGGGCCGGGCGGCCTGCAGGCGGACGGCTCGGACGTGGCGTTGATTGACGTGGAGGCGGTGGACGCGAGAGGTGAGCGCTGTCCGACCTTCCAGAAGGGCGTGAGGTTCACCTGTGACGGGCCGGCGATCTGGCGGGGTGGTTACGACAGCGGCCAGCCCGGCACCATCAACAAATACCATCTCGAATTGGAATGCGGCATCAACCGCGTGGCAGTGCGCTCGACGCTCGAACCGGGCGTCGTCACGGTGACCGCCACCTGCCCGGACTTGAAATCCAGCAGCATTCATATCGTATCGCATCCGTTCGCGGTCACGGACGGCTACGCCCGGAGGATGCCGTCGATGCCCGTGGCGGCACTGCCCGACATGCATCCGAGTTGGAGCGATCTGGTGTCCGCGACTCCGCCGATGACCGTGACCGCAAGCCCGGCCAACGCCACCATGGCGGGCCGGTTCACCGAAAGTTTCAGTTACACCGGCCCGACGGAATTGGTCCACGTGGAAGAGGGCGCGGCAGACGGGCGTAACATTTACTGCGACCGGGATTTTGCCTTCAAGGACCTGCCCAGGGCGCTGGCGGGCGCCGACTGGATCCAGGCTGCCGACGCGGACCGGCTTTACGACGCGGCGGACCTGATGCAGATCGCCGCGAAGGCCGGCACCATGGTCTATGTGGCCCACGACGACCATCTGCCGCTGCCGGACTGGCTGCGGCTGCAGTTCCATCCCACGAAATGGTCCGTGGTCATCCACAGCGAAACCATGAAGATTTTTGAACGGCGTCTCAACGATGAGGAAGGTCTCACGCTCGGCTCCAACACTGACGGTCCGTCGGCCAAGGACTGCAATATGTACGTCGTGTTTCTGAAGCGTGGTGATTTATCGTACGACGCACGCCGCTGATTCGCCCAAGTGTGGCAAGGACCGGACCGGTATGTGTGACCCGGCAGTGTCCGCACCCGGCGGTAGCGGCGGATTGTCACCCCCAACCGTGACGCTCTGAAAATGTTGCCAAGGTTCGAGACGCTGAAATCAGAAAGTGCTTCCGGCCCCGCTTGATTGCAGCCGGTTGCGGCATTAAAATAAAGCCTGTGTCCACCACATTCGTCCGCCGCTCTTTGGGCAGCCTTGCGACGGGGCTGTTCCTGCTGGCGGCAATCACGGCTCTCGGGGGCGAACCCAATTCTGCCTGGTACGAACGTGCCTGGGAATCCGCCGACGGCCTGCCGGACAACGATGTCAGCGGCGTGGCGCAAACGCCGGACGGATATCTGTGGGTGGCCACGGCGGGCGGGCTGATGCGGTTTGACGGTGTGCGGTTTCAGGAATTTCCGATGACCAGCCTGAACAAGGTTCCCAACCGGGTGGTGCGGGCCATGTTGCTGGACCGGAGCGGGCGGCTGTGGCTGGACATGGACCGGGGACCCGTCGTGTGCATTGCGCCGGGCAGCACCCGGGTGTTCACGAACAATCTGCCCGACGTGCGCGCGACTTACATGGCGGAGGATGCCAGGGGGGCGGTCTGGATTACCTATGCCAACGGCGGTCTGGTCCGGATTCAGGACGGCCAGGTCACTGTGTTCGGCGCGGCGGAAGCCTGGCCGGGCACCGGCGTTGCGTCCGTGGCCAGCGACGTGAACGGCCGGTTATGGTTTGTCAAGGACCACCGGATCGGCGTTTTTCAGGACGGAACATTCCACACGTTGCTGACCTTGCCCGAAACCGTGCGGTGCATCGGCCGAAGGCGGGAAGGCGGCATCTGGATTTGCGCCGGCCACCGGTTGCTGAGTTTCGACGAAGGCAAGACGCCCAGGTTGTTTGGAGAACTGCCCGTCGAAGGCAATAAGAATGGAAAAACCGCGTTGCTGGAAGATCGCAGCGGAGCATTGTGGATTGGCACGGCCGCCAACGGACTGTTCCGCTGTGATGGGAAGAAGGCGGTGCCGGTGCCAACGTCTTATCGTGAGATTACCTGCCTGGCTCAGGATCGCGAAGGCGATATCTGGGCGGGGACGGCGGGCGGCGGCCTGGACCGGTTGCGGCCGCGCATCATCGAACTGCTCGGTCCGGCCAGCGGCCTTCCCTACGAGTCGGTTCGTTCGGCGTGCGAGGACACCACGGGTGCCATCTGGGTGGTGGCGCAAAACGGGGAAATCGGCCGGCTGGCCCGCTGGCAGGAGGGTTCCTGGAACACCCCGCTCAATGGGACGAATGAACCCACGGGCAATTTTTTCTGCGTGGCCGCCGACCCGCAAGGTGGATTGTGGATCGGCACCCGTGACCGCGGTTTGTACCACTGGCAGCACGGCCATTGCCGGAATTGGCGCCGGTCGAACGGCCTGGCCAGCGATGATGTCCGCGCCATCCTGGAAAGTTCCAGTGGCGATCTCTATGTGACCACGTCCGAACCCAACCAGCTCCAGCGGTTGCATGCTGGTCGCTGGCAGAAGCTGCCCACACCCGTCGAGACGCATTCCCTGCGCGCCCTGGCAGAAGACGCCGGCGGCCGGGTCTGGGCCGGTAGTGCCGACGGCTACCTGCTGCGCGTCCAGGGTGACCAGGTTCTGGATGAAACACCCGCTGCGACCAACCGGTTATTGTCCATCCGCTGTCTGTCGGCCACGCCGGACGGGAGCCTGTGGATTGGCTACGCCGGCTGGGGCATCGGCTGGCTCAAGGACGGACATTATGCCCGCGTCACGTCGGACCAGGGATTGTATGACGATTATGTTTCGCAAATCGTGGCGGATGACCGAGGCTGGCTCTGGTGCGCGGGGAATCGCGGTGTTTTTGAAGTGCCGTTGGAGCAGTTGAAACAGGTGGCCGAAGGCCGGCGCGGTCAGATGCGCTGCATTGCCTACAGCCGGGGCGAAGGATTCCCCAACCTGCAGGCCAACTATGAGAACACTTCCGGTGCACTGCGTAGTCGTGACGGGCGCATTTGGTTCCCGATGCGCACGGGCCTGGCGATCGTTTATCCTGATCGCGTCCCCACCAGCACACCGCCCCCGCCGGTGTTGCTCGAACGGGTGATCATGGACGGCCGGATCGTGGGGCAGTATGGCCGGTATCTGCCGCCCAATCCGGAACCCACCCCGTCGGCGGCCGGCCTGCAAGCCACCGGCGTGGTCCTGCGGCTGCCGCCCAGCCTGCGCAAGCTCGTTTTTGAATTCACCGCGCTCAGTTTCGCGGCGCCGGAAAACGTGGAGTTTCAGTATCGCTTGCGGGGACTGGATAACAACTGGGTCGAAGGCGGCACGGTGCGCAGCGTCACTTATTCCCAGTTGCTGCCGGGCGATTACCGCTTTCAGGTCAGGGCCTGCAATCTGGCCGGGTTGTGGACTCACGAGGGCGCGTCGCTGCGCTTTGTGGTGCTGCCGTTTTACTGGCAGACCTGGTGGTTTCGCCTGGGCGTTGCCGCCGCGTTCACCTTGAGCGTCGTGGCCATCGTGAGGTATGTTTCGTTCCGACGGCTGCACCGCCGGTTGCGTTTGCTGGAGCAACAGGCCGTTCTGCAACGGGAACGTGCCCGTATTGCCAAGGACATCCACGACGATCTGGGCGCCAATCTCACGCAAATCGCCTACCTTGGCGAACTGGCCCAGCAGGACCAGGCGGAACCGGCCAAGGCTGCCGAACGGGTCGGGAAGATTTCGGCAACCGCCCGGCAGGCCGTCAAGTCGCTCGACGAAATCGTCTGGGCCGTCAATCCGCGCAACGACACGCTGGCGCACCTGATTGATTACGCCGGTCAGTTCGCCCTGGATTACCTGCACACGGCGGGCATCCGCTGCCGGCTGGATTTGCCCGAACAGAGTCCGGCCCGCGAACTCTCCACCGACCTGCGCCACAATCTTTTCCTCGTCATCAAGGAAGCCCTGCATAATGTCGTCAAGCACGCTCAGGCCCGGGAGGTGTGGCTGCGCGCCGCGTTCAACGATCAGGTGCTCGACGTGACGATCGAGGATAATGGCTGCGGGTTTGACCAGGCGCCGGATGACGCCTTTGCGGACGGGTTGCGCAACATGCGCCAGCGGATGAGCGACATCGGCGGCGAGTGCCGTTTTGAAAGCCAGCCCGGCCGCGGCACCCGGGTGGTGCTCCACCTGCCATGGCCAATCGAGGCTGAGGTGGACGGGTAACGGGTGACGAGAGTTGCTTTTCGCGTCACCCGTCGACTGAAACCCGCCCTGTACGTTCGTTCAATGGCCGAAGCGTGGCGGCCGGCGTAAAGTTTTATGAAAAAAAAGCAGATGCAGATCCGGGTTTCCATTGTCGAAGACAATCGGGGCACGCGTGAAAGCCTGGGCGAATTGCTGGAGCGCGCGCCCTCGTTGTGTTTTGTCGGCGCTCATCCGAGTGGCGAAGAGGCGCTCCGCCAGATACCCGCCGAAGCGCCGGACGTAGTGCTGATGGACATCAATTTGCCGCGCATGAATGGCATTGAATGCGTGGCGCGTCTCAAGCAGCAAATGCCCAAGACCCAGGTGCTCATGTTGACGACCTACGAGGAGAGTGACCTGATCTTTGATTCCCTCCGCAATGGCGCCAGCGGGTATCTGCTCAAGAACATGCCGCCGACAGAATTGATTCAGGCCATCGAACAGGTCCACGCGGGCGGTGCGCCCATGTCCATGCAGATCGCCCGCAAGTTGGTTAACCATTTCCAGCAAATCAAAAAGCCCCGGTCCGACGTGGAAAAGCTTACCGGGCGCGAGCAGGAAATCCTGTCGCTGCTGGCGAAGGGCTATTTCTACAAGGAAATTGCCGATCAACTGGACATTTCCTTGAGCACCGTGCGGGCGCATCTGCACGCCGTTTACGAGAAACTGCACGTCCAGTCCCGCACCGAGGCCGTCGTAAAATATCTCGATCGAGGCTAGAACAAACGTTCAATGGTGGAGGCGACCCGGGCTGGAGTACTTTAATTTGCATAATCCAAACCATGAATGCGGCCAACCTGCCATCCCGTGGACTTCCAAAGCCGGAGTATCATTCCACCCGTCGAACGACAGGGTTTACCCTGATCGAACTGTTGGTGGTGATTGCCATTATTGCCATTCTGGCCGCCATGCTGCTCCCGGCGCTGGCCAGCGCCAAACGCCGGGCTCAAACCATAAGCTGCTCGAACAACATCCGGGAGTTGGACGTGGCCGATTTTATGTACGAGGAGGATAACCACAGATTTATCCAGCCCAGTGTCAGCACGTTTCTGGGTGCGAACAGCGAGTGGATCGGCCCGATGATAGATTATTCATCAAAGGCCACTAATGTGCTGTTCTGTCCGGTGGCCAGCAAACCGGCACCGGCCGGCACCACCATATCACTTGGCGCCGGAAACGCCAATGGGACAGCCGATTATAGCTACATTCGCGGCGGCCTCAGCGGCGGGACTTCCGGTCTGACCGCCATCGGCGGCAGCTATGCCTGTAATGGCTGGCTTTATGTGGGAGCTGATGGCAACGGGGGAGGAGATGGCAAGGCTGACATCGAGCCATTATACGGGATCAAAGATCCAGCGTGGTATTATGTCAATTCCGCTTCTATGAACAAGCCTTCCGAGACGCCGATCTTTATGGATGGACCCTGGGTTGACGCCTGGCCCGCGGAAAAAGACGGCCCGGCGAAGAATTTGTACACCGGTTATTATGGTGGTCATAATAATGAAATGGGGCGTATCACCATCGCCCGGCATGGCGAAGTCAACCCTGCTACCGCGCCGCGTGGCGAGATCACCCCGTGGCAATTTCAGGCGCCTCCGGGGGCAATCAACATGGGATTCGGTGACGGCCACATTACATTGGAGAAACTGAGCGTCAACTGGTGGAACTGGTATTGGCACAAAAACTGGAATACGACCGTTAAAGTGAACATGGCCAGTCCGAAGTAGTGGAGCAACTTTAATGACTTGTCCGGTGACCTGAGCGTAATGATTGGTTCCGGCGTCGCCTTCAGGGGAGTTCATTGCAGCAAATTCGATCACAAGACCGGTCTGTGCAGTGCGCGGTGACACCGCGCGCATTGGATTGGACAGCCAAGGTTGAGCGTTTTTTCAGCCCTGATAACCATAAGGCTGACCCGGAGGGTACTGGGCACCGTCGGGCACGATTGAAAGGGATGTTCGGAGTAACCGGCTTCCACACCAGGCTGGTTCTCAGTTCTGCCCAAATTCATCCTTTCCCAAACGATCATCAGCTCGTCCAGCCTAGAACAAACGTTCAATGGTTTTAAAGGACCCTTATGTTAAACTCAAAAAAATCCAATTCAACCGAAAGTCAAGAACCATGAATACTTTACGCAATTCATTATCGGGACAGGTTATTCGTCAATTCCTTTTCTGCATTGGTTTGATTTGTCTCTCTCCAGGGATGGCCGGTCAGGCGTTCGGCCAGGACATCTGGACGGGCGGCGGTTCCGACGGCAACTGGCAGACGGCCGGCAACTGGTTGAGCGGCGTCGCCCCCTCGCCGGGCGATTCGTTGACGTTCACCGGTGCCGCTGGACTGAACAACACCAACAACTTTCTGACCGGAACGGTTCTTGGTGGTTTGAATTTCGCGACACCTGCCGGGGCCTTCGTGCTCAACGGCAAGTCAATCAGCTTGAACGGCAACATCACCAACAATCAAGTCGTGACCGAGGAAACGATCAACCTGGAGATGGGGCTGCCAACGACGCCGACAGTGGACGTGGTGGACAACGGCATTCTGACGATCAATGGCGTGTTGGCCGGGAGCGGCGGATTGATCAAGACCAGCGGCGGGCTGTTGAATTTGAATGCCACCAACGCGTTCACTGGTCCCTTGACTGTTGACGGTGGCACGGTGGCGATCGGTTCGGATGGCAATCTCGGCGCGGTGCCGGGTTCGGCCACCCCCGGCAACGTCGTGTTGAACGGCGGCGCGCTGGAGGCCACGACAACTCTGACGCTAAATGCCAACCGAGGCATTGCTGTGGGTTCGGCGGGTGGTGGGTCTGGCATTCTCACGGTTGATCCGGGTCACACGTTGACTTACGGCGGTGTCATTGCCAACAACGGCGGCAGTGGCACGTTTGTTAAGAACGGGTATGGCGGTTTGAGATTATCAGGCCAGAACACTTATGGCGGGGCGACTTCCAACCGGGTGGGTACTCTCAGCTTGGATTTCACGCAAACGGGATCGCCGGTTAATAATATTATACCGGCCGCTTCCGATTTAACCCTGGGTGGTGAAAATGCCGGTGTCGGCGCCGAGAACGAAGCGGAATTGGACTTGCTGGGCCAAACGAATACGATCAATTCACAGAGTTTCAACAGCACGCATCTCACCTTCGCCGGTTCGATTATTCACGCCACCAGCGGCGCCAGCGGCACGATGAACCTGCACCTGGGAGCGCTCAGTCATGATGCCGGCGGGGCCTTGCAGATTCTTCCGGCTTCGATCTCCGGCGGGACCGGCAACATCACTACTACCTCCGGGAACATTAATGGATTACTGGGCGGCTATGCCATGATCAGTGATGGAACCATTTTTTCGGCCAACGGCTACCACGTTTATTACAGCACGAATTTTGCGGCGGTGGACGGCAGCGGCAACATTGTTAATTTCAACAATTATTTTACCTGGCCATCCGGAAATCTCTTTGGTCAGGTGACCGTTGCTTCCAATCTGCTATTTGCGCCCACGGCGCCCGCGGTCATCACTGTGGACAACGCCAATGCAAACTCTTTAACCGAGGTCAACACCATTAACATCAGCACCGCCGAGGCTTCCGGAACCGGTGGGGGCAGTGATTATTATGGTATTTATATTGGCCAGGGCAACACCCTGCGCCTGGGCAAGTACGGCGGCATTTTGAAAACCGACCGGAGTGAGGATGTGATAACGATTGGTGGAGTGGACGGCAGTGTGCAAAGCGGTAGTGGAACATCCGGCTCCGGCGACATTGGCACACTCACCGCCGGTGGCGCGGATAATACGCCCGGTGAAATCGTAATGACGTCCGATGCTCACGACGAAAGTCATGGCACGACGATTTTTGAATGCACCATCACCGACAATGGGACAGGCAAGGTGGCCTTTGTGAAAATGGGTCCGGGCAGCATCAAGTTGGACGGACGGAATACGTTCTCCGGCGGTCTGTATCTGCTCCAGGGCCGCGTTCAGTTTGCCGGCGCTGAAATCGGCAACACCAACGCCCAAAGCGGTGGCACCGGCCCGATTTACATCCTGCCCGGCAGCTATCTCTTTCCCAGCGGGGTGGGGACCTACCTGATCACCAACGACATTTACGTGGCGGGCAGCGGCACAGCCGCCGAGCCTTTGGGTGCGATCCGGAGTGGCAATTTCGCCAGCACTATTCACTTGATTGGTGACACCATTCTGGGCGGCGGCACCTATTATGGCCCAATTACCGGGCCATTCAGTTTGGGACTCTGTATGCCGATGACGACGCACGGCGACGTTCATCTCGCCAATCAAAATGACGATTGGACGGGCGACACTGTCATGCATGCCGAAAATCATTCCGGCAGCAACTATGAACACGTTTATAATGAAACCAACGAAGTCATTCCGAATGGCTTTGGCAAAGGCAATGTGATCATGGAACCGGGCGGGAACTACTCGACAAGCTACATCATTTGGGATCTGAGTGGTTTCAATGAAACGATCAACGGGCTTTCCACCAGCGGCAATCAGGTGGAAGACTGCATTATCACCAACGGCGCCGGCACTGGAACGGCCTCAACTCTTACCGTGGGCGACAACGACCAGTCGGGGACGTTTGCCGGGCTGATGCAGGATGGCGGCAGCGCCGGTGGCACGCTCGGCCTCACCAAAATTGGCGCCGGTGTGGAGACTCTGACCGGCACCAATACCTACACCGGTGACACAACTGTGAGTAATGGCACGTTGGCCCTGGCCGGCAGCGGTTCGATTGCCGAAAGCAGCACTATTGCCGTCGAGAGCGGGGGAACGTTTGACGTGA